>PHAW01000080.1:9631-11966 GCA_002841785.1 Deltaproteobacteria bacterium HGW-Deltaproteobacteria-3
CATGCCAACCACCAAGACCGTTTCGTTGATAAAATCCAAGCCCCGCCATAGTACCCCTTCTCCCCAACCCGGTCAAGAAAGAGCGCCGGAGAAAAAATCAGCCCCGTGCATTGAGGGGCAAAAACCGGTATTACTTGGCGCCATGATCGAGAAAAAATCCCCGCTGTTCGCAACGGGTGCAGCCATGCTGGCCAACCCAACCCTCCCGCTGGTCCGCATTGTCCAGATGCCCTATATCACCGGCCCCTTTAAACGCATCGCTCGATTCTCGATGAATTCAACGAACCGGTGGAGATGGCGGCCAGCACCTACCCTGATCCCAAAGCGCTGCTCCTGCCCTATCTTGAAGACCTGCAACTGTTCGAGCAGCTTAAATATCCCGGGCAGGAGGAGCCGCTGGACTGCTTCGAATCGCTTGAACTTCTGGGTGGCCCAGCGCATCCTCGCCCGTGAGCTGGAAAATATCAACAGCCTGTTGTGCGGGCCTTGCGACTGTCAGCTCTGCTGCCTGGGGCCGAGTGGGGAGATGGGTCAGGTTTTTTTGAGAGCCCCCTGCAAGAGCAAGAAAACAACCTGTTCAGCATTCCCAGGATCGACACCCAAGAAAGCAGGCAAACCGACCTCTATGCCGAGCCGCAGCTTCTGGCGGAAGGCGCGCCATTCTTTCAGGCCCCTCCGACCCTGTATCACTGGAAGAAAAACTGGAGTCTCATTCTGCCGAAAGGCGGCGCCTGCCCCAACCTTGAGCGAACCGGCGGCGGATGCACGATATATCCGGACAGGCCGGACACCTGCAGACGGCCACAGATTTTCCCTTATGCGCTGGAACGACAGCCCGGGCACGAAACCGTCGAAAGACCGCCATACATCGCCCGCCGTAAACTTCTGGCGGTATGGGATTGCCCCTATGTACAGAAGCTTCGGGAGGAGATCGGCGCCTACGCGCAGCTCTGCGGCCTTACCCCCGATCTTCAAATGGAACAAGTCCTGAACCCAACGGGACCAGCCCTTCACTCTCGATTTTCCGCCGCCTGGCACAATGCATCCTTGATTTGCATGTTCAATTTCCACAGCGGGGTTATCTTGCGGATCCTTTTCGGTTCCAGCTCGTCCCACAAGATCCGCCGGTCGACATGGGTGCCCGCGCTGCTCAGGGCAATGCCCTCCGGCGTTATGAAGCCATTGAGACGGATATCCCAGGCGCCGCGCTCGATTTCCTGGCCCAGAATCTGTGCCTGCTCTCCCAGGCCATAGGCCTCGGCTTCAGGGGCAAGACCCCGCAGCTCGGCAAGGATGGCGACCGCAAGGTCGAAAAACCCCTTGCCCTCGCCGACAAAATATCCCCCCGGATCCACGGCCAGACAATCGGTGATCAGCAGACCGACAACCCCCTGACACAGCTCCTCCACCGCAACCCGGCGGCCGTATTGGGCAAGCCCCTTATACCCCACGGCATAGGCCAGGTGTTTGAAGGGTATTTCGTACGGGGCCAGAAGGTAAAACCCTTCCTTCAATCCCGGCGCGGGCACCAGCAGCTCCTTGCCATCGGTCAGGGCGTTGATCCTGACCTGCTGCAATCGTGCGGTGGGCCCGACGAATATCCTTTTGGCCTCCCGGTATTTCTCAAGACGCCGCACCAGCTCCGCGGACTTGCCGGAGGCCTTCCCTTCCGCCGCAGTCAAAAAATCCGCCCTCACTGCTTCTTTGGTAATCATGATTCCACGCTGTCGCTTTCAACAAAAAAAGCCGACAGGCTGATTCCTGTCGGCTTTGCGTTTGTTCTGGTGGGAGCTGCTACATTTTGATTTTTTTCTTCTGCCCGGAGAGGGTCAACATGGCATAGTCCACATGTTCCTTGCCAGGGTCCCTCGGGCTGACCTGCGAAACCTGTATTCCACCGGCAGCATCCCCATCGTGACGGGAGGCGATCATTTCCTGTTTGGTAAACCCGTGCTCAACCAGGGTGGCGATATCATCCCACATAGCGGCGCTGCCCAGCAAGGCAACAACAATGGCCTGCCCATCCCGCTGGAACTTGCCGACATAGGTTTTCCCCGCCGCCGCCGTATAACCGGTTTTTCCCCCAACCGCGCCATCCACAGTCCACAGGGCCTTGTTATGGCTGCGTAACACCTTGCCGTCGCTGGTGTGCACCTTGACGGTGGACATGCGCTCGGCAAAATCGGGGTTCCGCATGGCCCGGTTGAATACCGTGGCCAAATCACGGGCCGTGGTCTGCTGACCGGGACGGGTCAAGCCATTGGCGCTTTTACAGATGGTGTTCTGCGCGCCAAGCGCCTCGGCCTTTTTGGTCATCAATCTGGCAAAGGCCTGC
>PHAW01000331.1 GCA_002841785.1 Deltaproteobacteria bacterium HGW-Deltaproteobacteria-3
GCCCGGGTGAGCTTGGGCCAATCCTGCTCTTTGAGGAAACCGGTCCGCAACCGCTGGGCGTCAACCCGGCTGATGGAGCAGAGCATGCGCATGCCCAACTGCTCCTTGGACATCTCCAGGCTGAACACCGCAACCGGCACCTTGTGGAGCAGGGCGGCGTTCTGCACCATGTTGACGGCCAGGGCGGTTTTGCCCATGCTGGGACGGGCGGCCAGGATGATGAGATCCGAGCGCTGCAGCCCCGCGGTCATCTTGTCGAAATCATGGTATTCGGTGGGAACGCCGGTGATGTGTTCCTTGCGTTCGTAGAGCTGCTCGATGTATTTGAAGGTGTCGGAGATGACGGTCTTGAGCGAGTGGTAGGACTGGCCGCTTTTGGCCCGGGAGATCTCGAAGACCGTCGTTTCCACGTCGTCGAGGAGGGTGTCGATGTCGTCCTGCTCCTCGTAGCAGCGACCGGCGATCTCGGTGCCGGTCTGGATCAGCCTGCGGAGGATCGCCTTTTCCCGCACGATCTTGGCGTAGTAGGCGATGTTGGCGGCAACCGGCACGATGTCGGTGAGGGCGGCAAGATAGGTGGGGCCGCCGACCGCGTCCAGCCGGTTGCTGTCTTTGAGCAGGTTGGAGATGGTGATGAGGTCAAGGGGTTCGCCACGGTCAAACAGGGTGATCATGGCGGAAAAAATGTATTTATGGGCGTCGCGGTAAAAATCGTCTTCGGTGAGCGTCTCCGCCGCTTTGGGCATGGCGCCCTGTTGCAGCATGATTGAGCCGAGAACGCATTGCTCGGCCTCAAGATTCTGCGGGGGCAGACGGTGGGTGGTGGAAGGGCCTGGTCCAAATTCCATGGAGTATCGTTGGCTGCAATGGAGGGGGGCGATTTCCGCCCCCATTCGGTTATCCTGCGTTATTCCAGGGACAAAGCAAGGGGACTTCCGGTATGTGAACCGGAGTCCAAGTCTGCCGTCTGTGTGCCGGGATTGAACTTATTCCGCAACCAGGGGAATGATTTCCACGGTGATTTCCGCGGAGATCTGGTAGCCGATCTTTACCGGCACCATGGTAACGCCCAGGCTCTTGATGGGCTCGTCAAGAACGATTTTTTTCTTGTCGATCGCAATTCCCAGCGCAGCGAGCTTTTCAGCAATGTCTGCGGAGGTGATGGAGCCGTAGAGTTTGTTGTCATCCCCTGAACGGTGGGCAATGACCACCGTGGCGCCGGCAACTTTTTTGGCCAGGGCTTCCGCCTCATCCCGCTGATTTTTCTTTCTTGCCACAATGGCGGCCTTTTCCTTTTCCAGAACGGTAAGGTTTGCCTTGGTGGCAGGCACGGCAAGACGGCGAGGGATCAGGAAATTGCGGCCGTAGCC
>PHAW01000332.1 GCA_002841785.1 Deltaproteobacteria bacterium HGW-Deltaproteobacteria-3
GTCCATGCCCGGCATCTTTATATCCGTAACCACCAAATCCGGCGGATGCTTGGCGATCATCTCCAGGGCCATCTGGCCATTTTCCGCGACCGCGACATCATGCCCATTGCGGCTCAGCGCCTCAAAAAGGGCAACCCGCATGTTCTGCTCGTCATCCACAATCAGTATCGTATGCGTCTGTTCAGGCATCGGCTCTGGTATCTTTATTTCCGGCTGATTTCTTGTACCGTCCCGGATTCCGCAGGCAACAGCACCCTGAAGGTTGCCCCCCGGCCCGGTTCGCTTTCCACCTCGATCAAGCCGTGATGCGCCTCGGCAATGGCATGGCTGATAGCCAGTCCCAAGCCGCGAGTCCTCCCCTTGGTCGAGAAAAACGGATCAAAAATTTTCCGCAGGTTTTCCGGGGCAATCCCCTCCCCGCAATCCTGCACCCGGATCTCCACCAAAGCGCCATGCGCCCTGTCCGGCGGCAGCGTCCGCAGATTCAAGGAAAACGTCCCGCCCACCGGCATGCTTTCAATGGCATTCAGGCCGAGGTTGAGCAAGAGCTGCCCCAGCAGGGCCTGATCTCCGAGGAGATAGGCCTGCTCCGCCTCAATCCGGCTTTCCATGAGTATACCATGCTCTCCGGCCATTTCACGGAGAGTTTCCAGGCTTTTTCCGAGCACCGCAACCATGTCCAGCTCGGTCATCCGCGGTAGCGGAAATCTGGAGAAGGTCATGAAATTATCCAGCAGATGATGCATGGTTCGCACCGCCCCAAGCATCCTGCCTGCAACCCTTTCGTTGTCGGGGTCTGGCATACAGCTCAAGACTGCCCAAGGGGTTCTTCAATTCCTGCCCCATGGCTTCGGCCATCTCCTGCATGGCGGCAAACCGTTTGCTCCGGTCGTGATGCACCTCTATCAGCGCCGGAAAGGTCACATCCTCCAGGGAAAGAAAGAATCCGGCCACATGCATAAACGGGCTTTGCAAATCGTTGCGGCTGATGAGAAGGCAGCGCTTTTCCTCCCCGCCTGGAGAAGCCGGCACCTCGCACAGCAGCCGCCCCCCGGACAGACTTAACGCCGCAAGCTCATGGGTCAGGCCGAATCTTTGGGCAAGGAGTCCCCAGCAGGTTTTGTTCTGGAGGGAGGCCCCGGCAAGACCGAGAAGCTGGGATCCCTTCCGGTTTACCGCCAGCAGGTTGCCCTGCCGGTCAGCAAGCAGAATCCCGCCCGGCAGGCTTTCGATCATGGCAAAAAAGAATTCCCGCAAATGCTCCGGGGTGTCAAAGGCCGCCTGCGCCATCACATGCTCCGGCCTAAACGGCATCGCGCCGTCTTCGCTTTCACCGGGCAACCCTTCCCGGTTTTTTCCCCAGATCGATTTCAATCTGGTTCAGGGTGCTTTTCGCCTTTTTTCTCAGCAGCTCGTCCGGACCGGCCTGCGCCTTCTGGAGATGCCCCCGCCCCTTTTCCATTTCCCTGGCCTTGCGAAACAGATCCCCCAGTTGCAGATGAATCTGCTGGGCCGCCTTGGTTTCCTTGGGCATGTCTCCGTTAACGCCGGACAGGTAGGCGGCAATGGCCGCCTTGACCTTTTCCTGCCCGATCAACCCGTCGCCGAACTCCCTGTACCAGCCCTGCAGGGATTCCGCCCCCAGCCATTGCTTCTGCCGGGCGCGCGCAAGAAAATCAACCCCCTCGGCATACTGGCCGAGGCTGGCCAGCATCCGCAGACGCGCCTCCGCATACACCTTAATTTTTGCCGGAACAGGCGAAGCCGCGGTTGCCTTGGCATAATGCGCAAGGGCCTCCTTTTTCTTCCCCTGGAGCTCATTGAGCTTGCCGGCCAGGTAATCGAACTCCCCGAGATATTCCGTATCCTTATAGATGTTCTGCACATAGCAGAGCACCCTGTTGGCTGCGGCCAGGTTCTTCTGGAGAAGATAGACCTCGGTTCTGCGGCTATAGAGATCGGCCTTGTCCTCGTCGGACAGGGCTAAACCCTGGGCCCGGAAATAGACCACGGAGGCCTGATCAAGCAGGGACAACGACTC
>PHAW01000081.1 GCA_002841785.1 Deltaproteobacteria bacterium HGW-Deltaproteobacteria-3
TTGCTCTCATGGCCGAAATCGAAAAAATCCTCCACCTCGTAGGCTCCCTTGACCAAAGAGGAAGGCCGGTACTTGCCGGTGTAAAACTTGGCGATATGCGCCTCACTGACGGCATTCAGCACCAGATCGGCGAGAGTGGGCCGCTGATACAGGTAAAAGGCCTTCCACTGGTTCTGGGTGCCAACCATGTCCGCGGCAGCCAGCCCGGTCATCACGGCGCAGGCCTTGTTCCAGTGGGTGATGGTATGATTTTCATCAATAACAAAGGTGGGGATGGAACTGGCCTGCAGGATCTGGCTCAACCGCTCCCCGCTTTCGAGCAGATCCTCCTCGGCCTGCTGCCGTTCGATGATCTCCTGGGCCAGGATGGCGTTGTATTCCTGATAGCTGCTGGTGCGCGAGGCAATCTGCTTCTCCAGGGTGTCATAGGCCCGGCGCAAGTCGGCCTCTCTTCGCCGCTCCTCGGTCACATCCCGGATCACCTCGGAAAACCCGGCCAGCCTGCCGTTGTGGTACACCGGACTAAAGGAGCGCTCGAAGGTGCAAACCCCGCCCTCCGGGCAGGTCCGGCTGAAATCCACGGTGAACTTCTTGCCGGAAAGCGCCCGCTGATACAGGTCGCTGGCCCAGGCCCGCTGGCTGTTGGGCAACACATACTGGTGGCGCGAGCCGGGGCCCACGGTCAGGTTGAAGACCTCCTTCAGCAACCGGACATAGGCGGGGTTCACATAGACAAACCGCGCCTCGGTATCGACCAGGGCCATGCCTTCCGGCCTGCTTTCAAGGAGCGTGCTTGTATCAAGAACCGCTTGGGGAATCAGGGAGCCTGCCATGAACCTGCCGTGCCGAAAAGATGAAAAAAGAGAAAAACGTCTCCGGGCTAGCGTAAAGCAGAACCGCTAAGTTTTCCATGAAAAAAAGCGGCGTCCGGGCCGGGAAGTTCCTCGGCGCGGAAGGAGCGAAGGCCTCTTTTACCGGATCTCGGCCGGAGCTTTTTTGAAATCCCTCTGCTTCCAGAGCATATAGATCGCCGGATAGATGAGCAGTTCGAGGATGGTTGAGGTGCCGATTCCTCCCACCATGGGCGCGGCGATCCGTTTCATCACATCGGCGCCGGTGCCGGTGCTGAACATGATGGGCACCAGCCCGAGCAGCGTGGTGCCCACCAGCATGAGCTTGGGCCGAATCCTTTTCACCGCCCCGTACATGATCGCCTCTTGCAGATCATCGATGTTCCGCATTTTCCCCGCCTTTTTCCATTTGTCGCAGGCAAGGTCGAGATAGAGGAGCATGACCACTCCGGTCTCCGCGTCGATCCCGGCCAGGGCGATGATCCCCACCCAGACCGCGATGCTCATGTTGTAGCCCAGAACGTACAAAAGCCAGAAGGAGCCCACCAGGGAAAAGGGCACGGCCAAAAGGACAATCGCCGTCCTGACCCAGGACTTGGTGTTGAAAAAGATGAGCACGATGATGACCAGCAGGGTGAGCGGAATAACGAGCTTCAGCCTTTGGTGGGTCTTGACCAGATGCTCGTATTCCCCGCTCCACTCCAGGCGGTAGCCCTCGGGAATCTCCAGCGAGGCGACCCGTTTTTTTGCTTCATCCACGAAACCGCCCACGTCCCGGCCGGAAAAATCGATGTACACATACGAGGCCAGGAGACCGGCCTCGCTCTTGATCATGGGCGGACCCTTGACGATCCGGATGTCTGCCAGTGCGCCCAGGGGAACCTGGAGAAGCTCGCCGGTGGGCGGGGAAGCCGGCTGGCCCGAAGACATGTTGCCCGGAGTCGGCGCGGCCATGGAGGCGGGTACCGGGACCAGCACCCTTTTCAACTGCTCCACGTCGCCCCGCAATTCCCGGGCATAGCGGACATTCACCGGATAGCGCTCCCTGCCCTCCACGGTCACGGTGAGGTTCATCCCGCCGATGGCCGACTGGACAACCTCCTGCACCGCATCCACGGACAGGCCGTAGCGGGCCACCTCCTCCCGGTTGATGGTGAAATCGAGAAAATAACCGGTGGTCACCCGCTCGGCGTAGACGCTGCGAAGGCCGGAGATGCCGGCCAGCCGCGCCTCGATGGCGGTGCCCAGCCGCTCCAGCTCTTCAAGACGCGGCCCCATGACCTTGATCCCCACCGGGGTTCGGATGCCGGTGGCGAGCATATCGATCCGGGCCTTGATCGGCATGGTAAAGGAGTTGGCCACCCCGGGAATGGAAAGGGCGTCGTTCATCTCGTTTTTCAGGCTCTCCACCGTCACGCCAGGCCGCCATTGCGATTCGGGCTTGAGATTGATCACGGTTTCAAACATCTCCAGGGGCGCCGGGTCCGTGGCGGTTTCCGCCCTGCCGGCCTTGCCGAATACCTGGGCCACCTCGGGAATCTCCTTGAGGATCTTGTCCTGGAGCTGCAAAAGCTTCGATACCTCCGAGATGGACGCGCCCGGAGAGGTCACCGGCATATAGAAGAGCGCTCCCTCATACAGCGGCGGCATGAACTCGGAGCCGAGCTTGAGGAAAGGGTAGACGCTCACCACCATGACGATGAGCGCCCCAACGATGACCGTCCTTTTGAAGCGGAGGACAAAGCGGACGATGGGCTCGTACAGCCGATGGAGAAAGAGGCTGACCGGATTTTTCTCCTCGGACATGATCTTGCCCCGGATGAACAGGGTCATCAAAACCGGGGTCAGGGTGATGGCGAGAAAGGCCGAGAAGAGCATGGCAAAGGTCTTGGTATAGGCCAGGGGCTTGAATAGCCGCCCGGCCTGCGCCTGCAGGGTGAAGACCGGCAAAAAGGCCACGGTGATCACCAGCAGGGAGAAGAACAGGGACGGCCCCACCTCTTTGGCCGCCTCGATGATCACCTCGGCCCGGCTGCCCTGGCGGCCACCGTGCTCCCACTCCTCCAGCTTCTTATGGGCGTTCTCCACCATGATGATCGAGGCGTCCACCATGGCCCCGATGGCGATGGCGATGCCGCTCAGGCTCATGATGTTGGCCGTGACCCCCAGATAGTACATGCAGATAAAGGAAACGATGATCGCCACGGGCAGGGTGAAGATAACCACCAGGGCGCTGGGCAAATGGAAGAGGAAGACCAGGCAGACCACGCTCACCGCCAGGGAGATCTTGAGCAACTCTTCGGTCAGGGTATCGATGGCCCGGTGAATGAGTTCGGAGCGGTCATAGGTGGTGACGATCTTCACCCCCTCGGGCAGGCTGGGTTCGATGCTCTCGCGGATCTTTTCCTTGACCCGGTCCAGAACCGTGAGAACATTCTCGCCGAACCGGACCACCACGATGCCGCCGGCCACCTCGCCCCGCCCGTCCAGTTCGGCAAGGCCGCGCCTGATCTCCGGGCCGAGCTGGATGGAGGCGACATCCTTGAGCAATACCGGGGTGCCCACGCCGCTGCCGCCCACCGCGATGTTTTCCAGATCAGCGAGCCCCTTGAGATAGCCGCGGCCGCGCACCATATACTCGACCCCGGAAAACTCCAGCACCCGTCCCTCCACATCCTTGTTGCTCTGGCGGATCGCCTCCATGACCGAAGTGATGGGCAGGTTGTAGGCCTGGAGCCGGCTGGGATCGATGCTCACCTGGTACTGGCGGACAAAGCCGCCGATGCTCGCAACCTGGGAGACCCCCGGCACGCTTTCCAGGGCCAGCTTGATGTTCCAGTCCTGGAGCGAACGGAGTTCGGCGAGGTTCTGCCGGCCGGTCTCGTCCACCAGGGCATAGGAAAAGCCCCAACCCACGCTGGTGGCGTCCGGGCCGAGCACGGGATTCACCCCGGCGGGCAGCTTGTCCTTCACCGCCTGGAGGTATTCCAGCACCCGGCTTCTGGCCCAGTAGATGTCGGTTCCTTCCTGAAAAATGGCGTAGACAAAGGAGGCGCCCAGGAAAGAGAAACCCCGCACCACCTGCACCTTGGGCGCGGCAAGGAGGGTCGAGGTGATCGGATAGGTGACCTGGTCCTCGATGAGGTCCGGGCTGCGCCCTTCCCATCCGGTGAAGATGATAACCT
This sequence comes from Deltaproteobacteria bacterium HGW-Deltaproteobacteria-3, assembly GCA_002841785.1. GTDB lineage: Bacteria > Desulfobacterota > Desulfobulbia > Desulfobulbales > Desulfurivibrionaceae > Thiovibrio. The sequence goes on from PHAW01000081.1 coordinate 4,037, forward strand.
GGGTGTCGCTCAGATCGGGAATCGCATCCAGCGGCGTGTTGCGGATTGCCCAGACCCCCCAGGACGAGAGGGCGAACACCAGCAGAAAAACAAGAAACCGGTTACGGGCGCTGAAATCGATGACCCGGGCGATCATTCCTTCACCACCCCCTTGAGGCGCGCTTCGGAATCAATGAGGAAGGTGGCGGCCGAGGCCACTTTTTCCCCGGCCTGCACCCCGCTCAGGATCTCCGACATCCCCTCGGCCTTGACGCCGAGGCTGACCTCGCGGGGCTCAAAGTAACCCTCGCCCTTGTCCACATAGACGAGCTGCCGGGCCCCGGTGTTGATCACTGCTCCGTCCGGCACCACGAGCCGGGTGCCCAGAGCTATCTTCAGGGCCACATTGGCGAACATCTGGGGCTTCAGCGCTCCGTCCTGGTTGTGCAGGGTGAAACGTACCTTGGCCGTTCTGGTTTCCGCGGCAAGAACCGGCGACACATACTCGATGGCGGCAGCAAACGTCCTGCCCGGCAAGGAGGCCACGGTGATCTCCGCCTGTTGCCCGGTTTTGATCTGGGCAAGTTCGTGCTCGTAGATATCGGCCACCATCCAGACCGTGGCTGTATCCACCAGATCAAAAAGCTTCTCGCCGGGCTGCACCTTCATCCCCTGCACCACGGATTTCTGCACCACATATCCGCTCACCGGGCTGAACACGGCCAGGGTCCGCAAGGGAACCCCGGTCTCCTCGATCGTGCGGATCTGCGCCGCGGTGAGGTCAAAAAATCGCAACCGCTGAAAGGCACCCTTCCGCATGGCTTCGGCATCCTGCGCAAGCATCCGGCTCAAGGCGGAGGAATCCCCTGCTCCGGCAGGCTCGGCGCCCGACCGCGACCACTTGAGGCTGTTGAGATATTCCTGCTGGCCGGCAATCAGCTCCGGACTGTAGATTTCGGCAAGCACTTCGCCTTTTTTCACATACCTGCCCGTGTAGTTGACCCGGAGGTGTTCGATCCAGCCCGCGATCTTGGTGTTGACCGTGGCGATCCTCCGTTCGTCATACTCGACGCGGCCCACGGTCCGGATGGTCCTGTCCAGGGATTGCTCCGCAACCACGGCGGTTTTCACCCCGATGAGCCGCTGCCCCTCCTCGGGGATCTCGATGGCCGGAGCTTCTTCCGGAAAAGCCGCAGCGCTTTGCAGTGCCTCGGAGTCCGGCTCCACTGCCTGGGACTGGACAGGGGGGAGGCCGTGCCCCTGATGCTCCGACAAAGCCGCCCGTACCGCCGGCTCCCGACTCTTTTCACGAAACAGCCCGCCGCCCCTGCCGGAAAGCCCGAGAAAAAGGACACCCGCGATGAAAAGAAAAAGAACCGCCATGAGCATGCTGTTTTTCGTGTTCATTGCCGCTTTTCCTCCATGCGGGAATCGCTCATCCCCAGTAAGGCCTCCAGCCTGGCCAGGGCCTTCTCCCGCTCCACCAGTTGCCCCCAATAGGAGGTCTCGATCTCGGTAATGGTTTTCAGCCGGGAGATCACGCTCAAGGCATCGGTCTTGCCCGTGGCGTACGCGGCCAGGGCCGACTGAAAATCCTGATGGATCTTCGGGGTGAGGCCGTGGCGGTAGAGTTCCATCAAGCGCTCCGTGGTATGGAGCATGGCATGGTTCTCCCGGATCGCGGAAGAGAGCCGCAACCGCACGGTTTGCAGCGCATTTTTCGCCTCATTCAAGGAGGCCTCGGCTTCCTGCACCGCTGGTCGCTGTTTGCTGGTGTAATAGAGCGGGACGTTGATCGCGGTGGTCAGACTCCACATATCCATGTCATCGTAGGCCGAACCTTTCAGGCCATAATTGCCGGTAACGGTAATGTCCGGATAAAACTCCCTTTCCGCCGCCCGCACCCTGGCGCTGGCGGAGGCCACCATCTTTTCCCGGGCCTTGACCTCCGGAGAATTCTCGTAGGCTGCGGCAAGCAGTTCGGGCAGGGCTTTAGGATATGGGGCAAAGGAGGGCGTGGCCGGTCTGTCCAGAGGCGCGGCCTGGTCCCTCCCCACCGTGGCGTTCAGCAACGCTTCCAGGGTTTGGATCCTTTGTTGCAGCATCGTTTCCCGTTCCAGCAGCATGTACTTCTCGGTCTGCGCCATGAGGACATCCTGCTGCATGCCGCCCCCGGCTGCATACCGGGCCAGGGCGGCATCCTCGATCCTGCCGAAGAGAACGGTTTTTCCCCTGATCAGATCCACGCTCTGATGGGCAAGGAACAGATCATAGTAGAGTTCCTTGATCGTGGCGATGGTCCGCAACTGCACCGCCTTGGCCGAGGCGGAAAGGCTTTCCGCCTCCCTGGCCGCAGCCTCGCCCTTCAACCCCCGTTTGCCCGGAAAAAAGAAGAGCTGGGAGGCGGAGAAGAGGTACTGGGAATCGGCCGATTCGTTGAAGGTGAAACGGCTGGTGCCTTCATTCTGGTAGCCGACCATGAGCATGGGGTCCGGCAGGCTCATCGACTGGGGAACCCGAAAGCCGGAAGCCGCCGCTTTTGCGCGGGCCGCCTGGATCTCGGGGCTGGCTTGCAGGGCCTCGTCAATAAGGCCCTGCAACGGCAACTCCCCGGCCCGAACCGCAACCGGCTGGAAAAACAGCAAAAACCCTGCGACAAACAGGGCGAAAACCTTTTCCCTTACCCTGGAATCAGATCCCATGCGCACTCCTCCTTCGCCCGGAGGCTACTGCACATCCAGGCTGAACTTGGTGGATACGGTTTTGCCGGCGCGCAGGATTTTCACCACGATATTCCAGGGGCCGGCCATGGAAAAATTCAATTTCCCCTGGTAGGTATTCTTCTGCACGGCAAGAACCGATCCGTAATTCATCGGCGGCATTCCCGGCATGGCGGGCATGGAATACTCCACCTTCACCCCGGCATCGGTG
>PHAW01000333.1 GCA_002841785.1 Deltaproteobacteria bacterium HGW-Deltaproteobacteria-3
GCCCTCACCGGGGCGGCGCTCCTGCCGCTGTTCGCCTCCCTCGGGGTCTCTTCGCCCCTGGGCTGGCTGATCCTGCTCCTCCTTATCCCGGGCGGCGCCCTGTTGGGGCTGCTGCTCCCGATCCTCTTTGCCAATGCCGGACGGGGGGGAGGAATGTATCTGGGAGGCGGCGGCTTTGGCAGCGGCGGTGGCGGGGGTTTTGGCGGCTTCGGCGGCGGTGGGTTCGGAGGCGGCGGCGCCTCGGGGGGCTGGTAGATGATGCGCGCGGAGACTTTTTTTACAGAGGCGGAAAAGCAGCGGATCGCCGCGGCCATCTCCGGGGTGGAGAAAAAAACCTCCGGCGAGGTTGTCGCCATGGTGGTGGACAGCAGCGACACCTACCCCGAAGCAAGAATACTGGCAGGCCTCAGCATCGGCGGCCTGATAGCCCTCGTCATCACCGATCTTTTCCTGGCCGACAGCCTCGGATACTTTCTGCCCCTTGTGCTGGGCGGCGCCACCCTTGTGGGCAGCCTGGCCACAATCTGCCCCCCGCTGCTCCGGCTGTTCATCCCCGAAAGCCGGAAGGAACTCCGGGTGGCAGAACGGGCGCTCCGCACCTTTTACGAAAAGGAACTCCACACCACCCGCGACAACACCGGGGTGCTTTTCTTCATCTCCCTGCTCGAACACAAGGTCTGGATTCTGGCGGACAGGGGCATCTCCCTGAAAATTTCCCAGGAAACCCTGCAGGCCTACGCCAACGAGGTCGCCACCGGCATACGGCAAGGGCAGGCCTGCGACGCCTTGTGCCGGGAGATTGAAGCGGTGGGGGGTATCCTGGCCAGCCATTTTCCGGTCAAAACCGATGACACCAACGAGCTTTCCAACCAGGTGCTCACCGGCTAACCCCACCCAGGAAATTCTCCTGTTCTTTTTTCCATCCCCGATGCTATGATGCTGCGATAAGACAATTACCCCCTTCTTTCAGTCCCCCATCCGCCAGCAAGGGAACCGCCCCATGCACACATCCCGAATCAGCGCACCCTTCCTCAAATCCGCCCTCCTCACCCTCGCCGCAACGCTGCTCATCCCGCAAACAGGATTCGCGGCCCGCTGCCTGTACGTTTCCTCTTACCATGCCGGCTATGTCTGGAATGACGACATTGAGAGCGCCATGGAAAAGGTGCTGCGCGGCCAGTGCGAGATCAAGAAGTTCTACATGGACGGCAAACGCAACCTCTCCCCGGAATTCGCCCGGCAAAAGGGGCTGGAAGCGAAAAACCTCATCGAAACCTGGAAACCGGATGTGGTCATCGCCGCCGACGACAATGTCTCGCGGTACCTGGTCATGCCGCACCTCAAGAATGCCGCGGTGCCCGTG
>PHAW01000082.1 GCA_002841785.1 Deltaproteobacteria bacterium HGW-Deltaproteobacteria-3
CCTGGCCTACCTGCTGGGCATGAGCCACATGCCGATGCCGGTGTTTCTTTTCATCACCGCGGTGGGCCGGATCCCTGGCACCCTGCTTCTCTCCTTCCAGGGGGCCGAGATCTACCAGGGCAACTACCTGAAGTTTGCGATTCTCCTGGCGGTTTCAGCCCTGATCGCCATACCGTATGCCTTCTATCACAAACAGATTCTCACCTGGCTCACCCATTACAGCAAACGGACCTTTCCCGACAACGGCAACAACACCCCTGGCCCGGTGAAAAAAAATGACTGAGCAGCGCACCATCGCCTATATCGACTGTTTTTCCGGAATCAGCGGGGACATGTTCCTTGGCGCCTTGCTCGACGCCGGATTGCCGGAAGAGAAGTTGCGCAGTCAACTTTCCCTGCTTGAGCTTGACGGCTATGCCCTGACCGTGGGCAAAAAGAGCTGCGGAGCCATCGCCGCCACCACCCTTTCGGTGCAAACCGCTGAAAGCCATCCACACCGCACCCTGGCGGATATCCGGCAGCTCATCGCCGCAAGCAGGCTCGCAGAGCCGGTCAAGAAAACAGCGCTTGCCATCTTCTCCCTGCTGGCCGAGGCCGAGGGGAAGGTGCATGGCCGGCCGGTGGATACCGTACATTTCCATGAGGTGGGGGGGATCGACGCTATTATAGATATAGTCGGCGCAGCCATCGGCCTTGCCTGCCTGAACATCACCCGCCTGCATTGCGCCCCTCTGCCCATGCCGCGCGGCTGGGTCCGGTGCGCCCACGGCTTGCTCCCCCTGCCCGCCCCCGCGGTCTGCGAACTGCTGCAAGGAGCGCCCACCTATGGGGTCGAACTGGAACAGGAGTTGGTCACCCCGACCGGCGCCGCCCTCGTCAAGGGGCTGGCCGCAAGCTATGGCCCCATGCCCCCCATGACCATGACCGGTGTGGGCTACGGCGCCGGCAGCCAGGAACTGCGCAATGGCCAGCCCAATCTCTTGCGACTGGTCCTGGGCACGGCCCGAACGGCAGCCGAAGCCCAGGAGGTGGAGGTGGTCGAAACCCATCTGGACGACTGGTCGCCGGAAACCTTTCCCTATCTCAGTGAACGGTTATTTTTCCTGGGCGCGCTGGATGTGGCCCTGATTCCCATTCAGATGAAAAAAGGGCGGCCCGGCTTTCTCCTGCGGGTGATCTCCGACCGGGCCGCATCCCTGGCGGTCAAGGAGTGCATCTTCAGCGAGACCACGGCCATCGGGTTGCGTTTCCGCACGGAACAGCGCTGGACTTTGCCCCGGGAAAACGGCACTGTTCCCACCCGCTGGGGTCCGGTACGGGTAAAGAAGGCAGCGATTCCTGCCGGGGAGGTGCTGACTCCGGAATACGAAGATTGCAAACGGGTGGCAGTTGCGCATGGCGTCCCGATCAAAGCGGTGTACGCTGAAGTGGCTCGTGCCGAACGCACGGATTTCACAAAGGATACCTAATGGATCGTTTATTCATGACCATTGCCACAGGTTTCGGCGCGGGGTATCTGCCCAAGGCCCCTGGCACCTGGGGGTCGCTGCTGGCCCTGCCCCTGCATTTTTTCCTCAGCAAACTGGCGCCGACCCACTATGCCCTTGCCCTGGGGGGGATCTTTTTCCTCGGAGTCATCACGGCCGGGCAAGCGGAAAAAATTCTGGATCGCAAGGACCCCGGCGTAATAGTGATCGACGAGGTTATCGGCATGCTCATCACCCTCATCGGTGCACCGAACAACCCCTTGATCTGGCTGCTGGGCTTTGGCATCTTCCGTTTTTTCGACATCTTCAAGCCCTATCCCATCCGGATCATCGACCAACGGATCAACGGCGGCATGGGCATTGTCTTGGATGATGTGCTGGCCGGGATTTACAGTTGTATCGTCCTGCAAATTTTCTGTTATGCTATAATCGTATAGGAAAGATATCTCCCTGCACCGAGACATTAGGGCAACGAGCTACAAAAACATCGGGCCGTCCTCCGTTTCACGAACTCTTTCCCACGGAGAATGCCATGCCGAAACGTATCGACACAGCGCGACAGTTCTTTTCCCTGGCGCCACTCTGGCGCCGCCTCTCCATCCTGGGCATCACCCTTGCCACCCTGTTCACCGTCTATTGCACGGCGGGCTTCCTCCTGGCCCCCTACCTCATCTCCCGGTATGCGCCGCAATATGCCGAAGAGCAGCTCCATTCCACGCTTCTGCTCGGCAAGGTGCGGATCAATCCATTGCTCTTTACCTGCGAGGTCCAGGATCTCAACCTGCGAATACACGACGGGGACGCCCCCCTCTTCTCGGCGCACAGGCTTTTTGTCGACTTCGAGCCCGGAAGCCTTTTCCGCCGCGCCTGGACCTTTAGCGACCTTGTCATCGAGAGCCCATCCCTTCATCTGAAGATCGACGGGGATGGCCGCCTCAACCTGGCCGATCTCCTGAAAAGGCTGCCAGCGTCAGCCCCGCCGCCGGACACAAAAAAACAGACGCCCCCCCGTGTGCTGCTGCAGCACCTGGCCCTGTCCGGCGGCACGGTGCATCTAGCCGACCATTCCAAAACAAAACCGGTCAACACCACCTTTACGCCCATTGCCCTTGATCTCAAAAACATTTCCACCCTGCCGGAGCATCGCGGCGCCTATACCGTTTCCGCCTCCCTCCCTGACAACGGAACCTTGGGCTGGCAGGGGGAATTGTCCCTCCAGCCGCTCACTGCCAACGGCGTCATTGAGCTCAAGGATTTCAAGCCCGCCGCCATCTGGCACCTCTTTCAGGACGGCTTGAATCTGGCGCAACCCGACGGCACGGCACAACTCACGGCAGGGTACCATTTTTCCGCCGGCAACGGAAAATCCGAACTGCGGATAAACCCCATCCGGTTGCTGGTGCAGGGCCTATCGCTCAAAGAAAAGGGCACAACGGAGCCGCTCCTGAACATCGAGAGCTTCGCCGCCTCGGACGGGGACATTGACTTTGCCGCCCGCCGGATCTCCTTGCCATCGATTGTTCTCAAAGGTGGCCGGTTCGCGGCCATGGTCGATGCCGCAGGTGCCGGCAACTGGCAAAGGCTTGTCAAGAAAACGGGCACCCTTCCCGGCGCCACCGCCAAACCCGCTCCCGGCAAGACGCCTCCTTGGCGGATTTCCCTCGGCTCTTTCACCGCCACCGGCCTCAACCTGCAGTACAGCGATGCCAGCCGCGCCACCCCCATCAGCCTCAAGGCGGATCTCGCCCTTTCGCTGTCCGGAGGCAGCCTGGATCTCGGCCGACAGGAAGCCGTGGTCAAACTTCTTGCCCTGAGCGGCGGAGGAATTGCCTATACCCAGAATCCGCTCAGCCGCAAGAAATCCGCGCAACGCAACACCCGGTCCGAGAGCGGCCCGCCACCTTCGGCAGGAACCGGGACGGGGCAAAAACAGCCCTGGAAAGTGGCGCTCAACCAGATCGACGTCTCCGGTTTTCGCCTTGGCTTTGCCGACCAGAAAAACACCCCGCCCCTGGCGTATGGGCTGAGCGGCCTGAAGGCGCAGGTGAAGGATTTCGGCAGTCCCGCCGGCAAACCGATCGCCTTCGAGGCTCAGGCGGGAATAGACCAAGGCGGTTCCGTCAGCCTGATCGGAACCATGGCGCAATCAGCCGGCACATTCGGTCAAGTGGAGGCCCGGATCGGGATCACCGAGATGAACCTCATGCCCCTGGCCCCACTGGTTACGGAGCATGCCGCCCTGGCCCTGGTTTCCGGCGACCTCTCGACAAACATGCATCTGCGCCATGCCACGGACGGAACAAAACCTTCGCTCACCGTGGAGGGCGAGGCAACAATCGGCAAGCTGCTGCTCAACGAGGAGGGAACCGGGACGCGCCTTCTTGCCTGGAAAGAACTGACCGCCAGCGGACTTGATTTCGGACTCAACCCGGACCGGCTGACCATCAAGCAGATCCGGCTGCGGGAGCCCGGAGTAAAAATCACCATTTTCAAGGACAAGAGCCTCAATCTGGCCAAAATCCGCAAACAGAGCGAAGAAACAGAAGAACCGGACAAGGACGCCGAAAAGCCCCCCTTTCCCGTGGCGATAGAACGGGTCCGCCTGGATAACGGGGTGGTGGATTTTGCCGACTTAAGCCTGGTTCTGCCCTTTGCCACCCGGGTCGAGCAATTCAAGGGCGCGGCCACCGGCATCTCCACGAAACCCGCCAGCCGGGCCAGCCTCAAATTCGAGGGGAGGGTCGGCGAGTTCGGGCAGGCCAAGGCCAGGGGCAGCCTGATCCCATCCAACCCCAAACAGTTCACCGACATCACGGTCACCTTCCGCAATGTCGCTCTGATGCCCCTGTCCCCTTACAGCGCCACCTTCGCCGGGCGGAGCATCGCCTCGGGGAAACTCAACCTTGATCTGGGCTACAACATCAAGGACAGCGAATTGCTGGGCGAAAATTCGGTGGTCCTGGAAGATTTCACCCTGGGAGAGCGGATCGAAAGCCCAAGCGCCATGGATCTGCCCTTGGACCTGGCCATTGCCCTGCTCACCGACAGCGCGGGCAAGATCGATATCGCGATGCCCATCCGCGGCAACGTCGACCATCCGGAATTCTCATACGGACATGTGATACGGCAGGCGCTGTTCAATCTGCTCAGCAAGATCGTGACCGCGCCCTTTCGCGCCTTGGGCTCCCTGTTCGGCGGCAACTCCAAAAATCCGGACATCATCCTCTTCGAACCGGGACGGTCGGAGCTGGCCCCGCCGGAACAGGAAAAAATTAAAAACCTGGCCGAGGCCCTTGCCAAGCGGGAACAGCTCAAACTCACCGTCCATGGCGGTTTTGAGCCTGGCCTTGACGGTGCGGCAATCAAGCGATCGCAGCTCCGGCGCACCCTGGTGCAACAATTTAGCACAATCCCCGGCCCCATGGCCTTTGACAACGCCAAAACCCAACGCGCCCTGGAAAAACTGGGCAAAGACACGGTGGCCGCCTTTCAGGCCGACTATGAAAAAAATTCCGGCCACAAGGTCAAGCGGGTCAACCCGGCCCTTGCCTTACTCGGACAGGCCAGCGAGGATTCCGCTTTCTACCGGGCCCTGTTTGGCCATCTAGTGGAGACCGCCCCTCTGCCCCAGGCGGAGCTGCAGGCATTGGCCGAACAACGGGGGCTGGCAATCGTCCAGGAACTCACAAGCCGGTTCAAAGGGGATCCCGCCAGGATACGCATCGGCTCTGCGGTGCAGACCGAAAAGCAGGAGGAGGGTATCCCTGCCAAGCTCGAATTGAGCGCGCGCTGAAGAACCAGCTCCCGCCACAGGATCTCCCTCCACACTCTGTAAAAAAACTCTGCGGCCCTGCCCAGGGGAGAAGGACTGAACAGGGCCGCAGTCGCCCCGGCAGCGGGGGAAGGGCGCAACCGGTGCTGAGGGCGATCACTGGGCGCGGACTTTGCCGCCAATCATAAAAGCCGCGCTCACCAAAAAGATATTCTTCACGATATACTGCCCCTCCAGGGACAGCCCGAAAGGCGGATGGGTAAAGCAGATTTCCGGCAGCAGAATCAAGGGCAGCATCGTTCCGGGCAACTGGAGAAGCAGGAGCAGCAGGGCGATGCGGATCAACGGCCGGTAGAGCAGACACAAACCGACACCCACCTCCCACCAGCCGAGAACCGGCAAAAAAACCTGGGGAGAAACCCAGTAGACCGTGCGTTTGATCAGCTCCTCCTCCGGACTCATGCCCAAAGGCTTCAACAGGCCGAACCAGATGAAGATCAAGGCGATGGAGTATCGCATCAGGGGCTGGCAGTACCTGTCCATCCCCTCGGAGATCCTGATATCGGCGCGATCAAGCCAAGCGTACATCCGGGTTGCCCTCCCGCGCCCACGCTTTCCTGTCACAAGAATGGTGCCCCCCGGCGGCATACACGGATTTGTATTCCGTGTACCGCGTGTCGTAGGAAAATTGCGGGATATGGGCGTTGTTCAGGATAAAGCTTTCCAACTGCCGGACCTGTTCCCCGGAAAGCTCGCCAAAACGGATCCGTCTTTCCCTGACGAAATAGTCGCTTGACAAAAAACGGGAACACACCTCATCGGCAATGATCTCAAAGGGAACCCCCTGAACATGTTGGCCGGTGTGGGTAAAGAGAATTCCCGCCTCCGGCAGTTCCGCCGGCGGAAGGGTATCGGCAATGTATGAAAACGACACGCCGCCCATGCTGATGTCGAGCACCCTACCGACGCCCTGATGGAACACATACATTTCCTGGCGCGGAGTGAACCGGGGAAATTTTCCATGGTGCTCGCCCGGGGCATCGCCGGTCTGGACAAGATTGCCGCCCCCGGCATTGAGCCGCGTCCCCGATCGGTTTCCCGGAACCTCTCCGCTTTTCCTCGGAGAGGCGTTGCCGACCGGGGCAATCCTGCAGATACCATCTTCCGACTTTCCCATGGCATTCCTCCTTTTTACTGAAGTATCTTTGTGGCTCGTCCCGCCAGATTCTTGTGCCGCAGGAAACGACCCGTGCGAGTTTCACTGTCCCATGCGCCCTGCCGTACATGCACTGTAGCGGACCTCAATGATAAATAAAAATGAATAATATAGATACTTGCAGCAAGTTTTACTTATAGTACAATACCCCTGGAAAGAGCCAAACCACCCATTGCCGCGCGAGGGATTCTTGATGAGCATTACCCTGAGACAACTGGAAATCTTTGTCGCCGTCGCCGAAACCCAGCAGGTGACCAAGGCAAGCGAGAAACTGTTCCTGACCCAATCGGCGGTGAGCATGGCCTTGAATGAACTGCAAAACCAACTGGGCGGCCCCCTTTTTGACCGGCGGGGCCGCACCCTGCTGATCAACGACCGCGGCCGCTACCTCCTGCCCTTTGCCAAGGAAATCCTCTGCCAGATCAACAAAAAAAGACAAGGTTGTCGGCTCCCTCAAAATCGTGGCCAGTTCCACCGTCGGCAATTATGTCCTGCCCTACTTGATCGGCGCCTTCAAACAGATGCACCCCTCGGTCTCCATCGACATGGAGGTCTGCAACACCCGCCATGCCGAAGAACTCATCGTCGACGGCAGCATGGATCTTGGGTTTGTGGAGGGCGAGGTCAGCAATGATCAGATTGCCACGATTCCCTGGCTGCAGGATGAGCTGATGGTGATCGCCAGCCCGGCCAGCGAAATGGCTGCCCAAGAGACCTTCCGGGTGCCGGAGGATCTGGAGAGATGCGAATGGGTCATGCGGGAAAAGGGCTCGGGCACGGCGCAGATCTTCAAGAAGAAACTGGGACGCCATGTAACCGGGCTCAAGGTGATCATGGAACTGGGCCATACCGAGGCCATCAAAAAGGCGGTGGAATCGAACGCCGGGGTTGCCTGCCTCTCAAAACTCGCGGTCTGCCGGGAGGTGGAGCAGGGATGGCTGGCAGGGCTGCCCGTGGAGGGCATCGACATGAAACGGACCCTGCAGATCATCCAATACAAGAAAAAGGCCTCCACCAACCTGATGGAGGAGTTCATCAACTTCTGCGCCCTGCTCAACGAGTGCAGCCAGGGTTGCGCCTGCCTCTCCTCGCCCTGGAAGCTTCAGGATCTGCTGGCCAAATCCTGCCAGCAGCCGGGGGCGTGAGGCCATGAGGTGAAATTCAATACCTGCATCGGAAAGCCGGCTACGACAACGAAGCGTAAATATTGCTCCCCGTGTTTGGCCTTGACACTGGCAGACAAGATATGCATACTAATACATACAAATCATGCATACAAGGAGAGTCTCCCATGAGAACAACGCTGAATATCGAAGATACCTTGTTGGAAAAAGCTGCGAAATTGACCGGGGTTACGGAAAAGACATCTTTGGTCAAGCTCGGGTTGCAGGCGCTCATCGCCAAGGAAAGCGCGAAAAGACTCGCGGGCTTGGGAGGGACTGAAAAAAATCTGGAAATGATTCCGCGAAGAAGACCCGAGGAATCATGAAATGATTCTGGTCGACACCTCGGTTTGGGTGGATCATTTACGATCCGGAACCATCGGACTTGACGCATTGTTAAATAATGGCCAGGTAATCTGTCACCCGTTTATCATTTGCGAACTCGCTTGCGGATATCTCAAAAATAGAACGGAGATACTCAATCTCCTCCAGGAGCTTCCCATGGCGGTCCGCGCAGATGACGAGGAACTCATCACATTCATTGACCGGTACACGCTGATGGGAAAAGGGCTGGGGTATATTGATATTCATTTGCTCATGTCCGCCATGCTGACCAAGATCCCTCTCTGGACAATTGACAGGCGGTTGCACGAAATCTCCTTACAACTTCGTTTAACCCATTGATGTCGAGGGAATCAGAAGCGCTACCGTTCGCCCTGAGCCCTTCGGCAAGCTCAGGAGAGCCCTGTCGAAGGGTGTTTTTCTGTTTGTTTTTTTTTTGCAAGAAGCTCAACAGAACGGAATTTGAAATGGCGCGGACCACCAACCCCAGAGGAGTAGACCATGATCGTTGATCGTCTATCCAACTACAAATGTTACCCCTTTGGCAAGGCCTGGCAATTAGCCTTTGATTTTCTCCGGTCGTTGCCTGCCGACGCGGAAGAAAAAAAGTACCACCTGCAAGGCGATGACCTCTTCGCCATTGTCATGAGCTATGAAACGGGCTCGCCGGAAACCGCCGAGATTGAAGCGCACCGGAAGTATCTGGATATTCAAGCGATCCTCACCGGAGAAGAGGTGATTGGCTGGTGCCAGGCCGATGCACTGCAGATTGACACACCCTATGACGCAGCTAAGGATGTGGAATTATACAAACACCCCGAGCAAGGGCTTTTGCGGGTGGACCTGTTTCCGGGAAACTTCATGGCCCTGTTCCCCCACGATGCCCACATGCCATCGCTCATGACCCAGCAAGCACCTGTTTTTACAAAAAAAGTGGTGGTCAAGGTAGGCATGCATCTCTTGTAAAAAGATATGGCTCCTCGACGTTTTGTGTGTAAATTGACAAGAGCTTCTGAGAATTCGCCGTATTCCGGATAAGATGCCCAGGAGGGACATAAAATGGATTTTTGGGGAGTTTTGCCCCTTCTGGCATCCAAAAATCCGAGAACGAAATGGCGAAGAAGTGTCAAAAAACGTTCGCTGCAACAAAGGAGAATATGACATGGTAAAAATCGGTGAGAATGAATTGGCGGCCATGTTGTTGGAAACTTGTAAACTTAGAGCGGTCGAGCCGAATATATACTCTGTCCTTCCAGATAATGAATCTGGCAATGAGTATGATAGTCAGTTCGGTTTTATCTACGATTTGGTAGCGTGCAATCCAATTTATAACCGCCTTATTTGGGGTTATTCCGTCAAAATATTCTCCCAAACAGCCAGTGATGCTCTGCATTCTTCACATGAGGGGCATGTTTTGGATATTGGTTGTGGTTCTCTGGCCTTCACAGCAAAAACATATAGTCAATATAGTGAGAGGCCAGTTGTCTTGGTGGATCAATCGCTTACTAATCAGTTCATAAATTACTAGACATTACCATGGGGCATGCTATACTGTTGGCATGGACAAATTCGACGGCAGAAAACTGAGTCATCAAGCCAG
>PHAW01000083.1 GCA_002841785.1 Deltaproteobacteria bacterium HGW-Deltaproteobacteria-3
GATGCTGGCGACGATCACCTCGGTGGCATAGCCGTAGTTGTCGTAGATGTTCATGATGTCGCTGATCAGATCCATGCCGTTCTGGGAGATGTCATCCAGGCGGCCGACAAAGGGGCTCGCGTAGCTGGCCCCGGCCTTGGCGGCCATGAGGGCCTGGCTGGCGGAAAAGATCAGGGTCACATTGGTTCTGATCTTCTCATCGGCCAAGGTCTTGACCGCCTTGAGGCCTTCGGTGGTCATGGGGATCTTGATCACGATGTTGGAATGGATGGCGGCCAGCTCGCGTCCTTCCCGGACCATGCCCTCGGCGTCCAGGGCGATCACCTCGGCGCTGATGGGGCCGTCCACGATCTTGCAGATCTCCTTGATGATCTCGACAAAGGGCTTATTCTCCCGGGCGATCAGCGAGGGGTTGGTCGTTACCCCGTCCACCATGCCCATGTCCACGGCTTTTTTGATTTCATCGAGGTTTGCGGTATCAATAAAAAACTTCATCTATTCTCTCCTGCGGGATCATTTTTTTAACGGGATCCGGAATCAGCCTTTTTCCTGCCGATCGGTTTCACGGGCATCGCAATACATCTTCCGGCATTGTTCACTGCAAAAATATACGGCTGTATCCCCATCTTGTAACACAATTGCCTGCCTTTTGGGAATATAGATATGGCAGACCGGGTCTTCCACCAGTTGGTCATGGGCGGCCAGTTCGCCTGAATTTTCTCCTGCCGCCCGTCAGCAACCGGTACAGGACATAGAGAAAGAGCGCGTAGATGAAGAACTTAAACACCGCAAGGCCCCCCGTACCGCCACTCCTGCCGCTCCACCCCTGTCTGCGCGCCGAGAGCCCGGCAGAGCTCCAGGCTGCTCCGGCCAAGGATCGGATGCACCTGCGCCGGAGCCAGTTCCGCCAGGGGCGCCAGCACGAAAAGCCGGTGGGCGATCAGCGGATGGGGCACGGTCAGGGTTGGGCTCTGTATCATCAGGTCTCCGTAGTAGAGCAGGTCCAGATCAACCACCCTGTCCTGGGTCAGGGTGCGATCCCGGCCCAGCTCCGTCTCGATGGCGAGCATGGCGGTGAGCAGCTCGGCGGGCGACAGGGCGGTGGCAATCTCGCCCACCGCATTGGTGAACCAGTGGTCCGTGTCCATCCCGACAGGTTCTGTCCGGTATGGGCTGGAGAGCCGGATCAGGCTGATGCCTGTCGTCTCGCCCAACCGTTGCCAGGCGAGGAGCAGGTTTCCCTGGCCGTCGCCGAGATTGGAGCCCAGCCCGATAAAGGCCTGCTGAGGTTTTTCCACGGCAGAATTATATATCCTGCAAGCCCAGCACGTCGAACATGGTGTAGAGGCCGTTGGGCTGGTTCACTACCCAGGCGGCGGCCAGGGCCGCGCCCCGGGCGAAGTTGTCCCGTGGCGGGAATAAACCCCCACCTCGGCCAGGTTGCGGTGCACGCCTTCGGCCACCATCTCGCCGAGCTTCAGGGCCGTGCCGCTGGGCGCGTCCTTTTTCATCCGGTGGTGCGCCTCGACGATCTCGATATCGTAGGCATCGCCCAGCAGGGCCGCCATCTTCCGGGCGATCTTGAACAGGACATTGACACCCACCGCCATGTTGGGCGACTGGACGCAGGGAAAATTTTTGCTCAATTCCTTCAGCTCGGCCAGATTGTCAGCGGTCAACCCGGTGGTGCCGATGACCATGGCCTTTTTCGCCTGGGCAGCCTTGCGGGCCAGGGCCATGGTGGCCTCGTGGAAGGTGAAATCGATAATCACCTCGCCCTGGTCCTTGACCGCCTCGAAGCTGTCCGCCACCCGCACGCCCAGTCCGCCCATCCCGGCCAGCTCGCCGAGATCCTTGCCCAGCTCCGGGGTGTCGGGCCTTTCAAAGCCCGCAGCCAGGGCCAACCCTTCCTGCTGATGCACCATATAGCTGATCCGGCGGCCCATCCGGCCTGCGGCCCCGGCGACAATAACCTTGGTCATGACAGTCTCCTTAAGAACAAAAAATGATTCAACGCAATGGCGCAGAGGCGCAAGAAAATATTAAAAAACAAGCTGTTAACTTTGCGTCTTCGCGTTAAACGTTTTTACACCAGCCCGTACGCGGTGATAACCTTCTTCAGCTTTTCCTCGTTGGCCTCGTTCATCTTGTACAGGGGCAATCGCGGCAGGCCGGACTTGATCTTGCCCATCATGGCCAGGGAGGTCTTGGCCGGCACCGGGTTGGTGTCGATGAACATCGCCTGCATCAAGGGGAGCAGTTTGTAGTGCAGCTCCTTGGCCTTGGAGATGTCACCGGCCAGGGCGGCGTCCATCATCGCGGCCATGTCCTTTGGAGCCACGTTGGAGGTAACGGAGATGACCCCGGTGCCGCCGATCATCACGGTGGGCATGGAGGTGAAATCATCCCCGGACATGACGGCGAAATCCTTTGGGCAAAGGCGGATGACCTGGCTGATCTGGTTGAGATCGGCGGTGGCCTCCTTGACCCCCACGATATTGGCGATCTGGGCGCAGCGGGCCACAGTCTCGGGCAGCATGTTCACCGCGGTCCGGCTCGGCACGTTGTAGAGGATGATGGGAATATCCACTGCCTCGGCCACTGCCTTGAAATGCTGGTAGAGCCCTTCCTGGGACGGCTTGTTGTAGTAGGGCGTGATCATCAGGGCGCCATCGGCTCCGGCCTCCTTGGCCGCTCGGGTCAGCTCGATGGATTCACTCGTGGAGTTCGAGCCGGTTCCGGCCAGCACCGGCACCCTGCCGGCCACGGTCTTGACGGTCAGCTCCACCACCCGTCGGTGCTCGGCATGGCTCATGGTGGCGGATTCGCCGGTGGTGCCGCAGGGAACGATGCCGTGGGTGCCGCCAGCGATCTGGAACTCGATGAGATCCTGCAACCCCTGCTCGTCCAGCTTGCCATCGATGAAAGGGGTGACGATGGCGACAAAGGCTCCGCGAAACTTGCTCATAACTTCCTCCTGGTATCTCTGTAAAGACAAAAAGGGGGGTAGCCCCTTACGATTTCATTCTCAGTGCCTCGGCGTGCAGCCGACCTTCGTAGATAAAATTGGCCGGTCCTTCCAGAGAGACATCGCTAATCTTCTGCCCGGCAAGGGAGTAATGGATGATCAGTTGCTCGCCCCCGGAGGTGGTCACCGTTACCGGCGGGTGCACTTGGCCGAGCAGTCCTGCGATAATGGCCGAGGATACCGCCCCGGTGCCGCAGGCCAGGGTTTCCCCTTCGACCCCGCGCTCGTAGGTGCGGACGAGCAGTCCGTTGCCACCCTGCTGTTGCACGAAATTGACATTGGTCCCGGCCGGCTGGAAGTGCTCGTGGAAGCGGAGAGTCCGGCCCCAATCCAACACCGGGGCCTGCTGGATATCTTCCATGAAGAGCACGGCGTGGGGCACCCCGGTGTTGAGGCTGTGCACCACCAGCGCCTCTCCGTTGACCAAGAGCTTCTCGTGCAGCCGCAGGCCGTTGGGCGCGGTCATCTTGAGCTTGACCGACTGGCCAGCGACCTCGGCCTCGATGATTCCGGCCACGGTCTCAAAGCGCATCCGTGCCGGGGCTATGCCGTGGTCATGGGCAAAACGGGCGGCGCAACGGGCGCCGTTGCCGCACATCTCAGCCCAACTGCCGTCACCGTTCAAGAACTGCCAGCGGAAATCCGCGCTCTCGCTGTTCTCGATCAAGATCAGGCCGTCCGCGCCCACGGAAACCCGCCGTTCGCACACCGCCTTGGCAAAACCGGGCATCTCTTCCCTGCTCAAAAAAGGGGTGCGGTGGTCAATGAGGATAAAGTCATTGCCGGTGCCGCTCATCTTGGTGAAATCAATGGGGAATTGCATGGTCATGCACCCTGCTTGAGGAATTCAGGGATGTTTTCCCCCTGGATCAGGGTTTCATAGGTTTCCCTGGCCCGGATCACATGGAATGCGTCGCCATGCACCAGCACCTCGGCCACCCGGGGCCGGGAGTTGTAGTTGGAGGACATGGAAAAGCCGTACGCCCCGGCGCTCATCACGGCCAGGAGATCGTCGGCTTCCACATTGGGCATGTCTCGTTCCCGGGCGAGAAAGTCGCCGGTTTCGCAGATCGGCCCCACCACGTCTGCCACTGCCTGCTCCCGGCCGGGGTGCTCCACGGCCTGGATGTGATGAAAGGCATCGTAGAGGCTGGGCCTGGCCAGGTCGTTCATCCCGGCATCGACGATGATGAATTTTTTGAGGCCTTCCTTGGTGTAGAGCACCTTGGTGACCAACGCCCCGGCATTGCCAACGAGCACGCGGCCCGGTTCGAGAATCAGGGTGCAGTCAAGGCCTGCCAGCTCCTGCTTGATGGCCTGGGCATACTCCGCCGGTTCGGGCGGCTCCTCGCTGTTGTAGCGGATGCCCAAGCCCCCGCCCAGATCAAGATGGGTGACTTGTATCCCCTGTTCACCGAGCTGCCCGATGAACCCCTTTACCTTGGCCAGCGATTCGACAAAGGGCGCGACCTGGGTGAGTTGGGAGCCGATATGGCAGCTTACCCCCTTTATTTCGATATTGGGCAACGTGCTGGCCGCGAGATAAACCCGCAACGCCTCGGTGATGGGGATGCCGAACTTGTTTTTGGCCAAACCGGTGGAGATATAGGCATGGGTCTTTGGGTCCACATCCGGATTCACCCGGAAGGAGACCGGAGCCTTGAGCCCCATCTCCGCCGCCACCGCCTGAATCTGGGCCAGTTCCTGCTCGGACTCCACATTGAGCATGAGGATGCCTGCGGAAAGAGCCTCGCGGATCTCCGCCGCACTCTTGCCCACCCCCGAATAGACGATCTTTGCGGGATCGACCCCGGCGGTGCGGGCCCGGAACAGCTCGCCGCCTGAAACGATGTCCGCGCCGCCGCCAAGGGAGGCGAACAGGCGGAGGATGGCGATGTTGGCGCAGGACTTCGCGGCAAAGCAGATGATATGGGGGATGTCGGCAAAGGCGCGGTCAAAGGCGGCAAAATGGCGGGTCAGGGTGGCACTGCTGTAGAGATAAAAAGGGGTGCCCACCGCGGCTGCCACTGCTGGCACGGCGACATCCTCGCAAAACAGGGTGTCGTTTTTGTACAGAAAATCATGCATGGTTCGGTTTCTTCAATGAAAAATGAAAAGTTGAGAATGAAAAACACACCAAGTGTTGCCCTATTCTCAATTCTTCATTTTTCACTCTCCATTTTTAATTTTTCACTCTTCACTATATGTGGCTTCCATGGAGTAGGTGCTTTCGTTGGCGGGCCTGGCCTGGTCAAAGGCGGTGACCGAGTAATACCAGAGCCCTCTTTCCTTGGGCACTTTTGCATCCTCAAAGGAAAGGCCTGCCCCGTCCACCTGGCCGATGGGTTCCCGGGTCGAGCTCTTGGCTGCGCGGCGGTAGATGCGAAAACCTGCCAGATCGGGTTCGGCAACCGTCTCCCAGAGAATCTTGACCCCGGTGGTGCTGGCCACGGCGCGCACCTTTTGGGGCGGGGCAGGAGGGGTGAGGTCGCGGGGCGTTCCGCTCAGGGGCTCACTGGTCATTCCTGCCGCCATGGTCCCCGCGTGCAGCCGGATGGCCCGCACCCTGTAGACGTAGGCTTTGCCATTGCGCAGTCCTTTATCCGTAAAATCCAACCCCTCGCGCAGCCCGCCCGGCATTTCGGTAAACGTCTCGCCGCCATCGGTGGAGCGGGAAACCTGATAGCGGATGGGATCGGAAACCGGCGTCCCATCCAGCAGTCCTGCGGGCGCTTGCCAGCGCAGGGTAACGGCCTTGTCGCCTTCCTCGACCGTGAAGTTGAGAGGCGCAAGGAGAGGGGTATCCCAGACCACCGAAACGGTGTTGGAATCGTCGCTGCTGACAAACCAGCCCGCCTTGCTGCGCACCCGGTACACATAGCGGTGATTGGGCCTGAGCAGGGTTTCCTCGTAGAAAACCTTACCCTTGTCGCTGCTCTCCGCCCTGATCTCAATGGAAGGCCCAAAGGGGATGGGGCAGTCGGCGCAGTAATCCTTGATCGGGATAACCGCTCGTAACAGCTCGAATTTTTCAATCCGGTACGGCAACCTGTCGCCCTGGACGGTTGCCCGGGGATAGGACCAGTTGAGCGTTACCCCTTTTTCATCAAGCTGATAGCTCAAATCGCTGATGGGCGCTGGCATAACCGTGTCGGGCGGCACTGGCCGTGTCTTCTTGCCGCAGCCGGACAAAGCGACGAGCGCGACCAGAGCGAGGGCAAGAATGCGCAGCCGGACAGCTTCAACCTTCATGCCGTAATCCTCATCTCTTTTTCCGCCCGTTTCAAGGCCTTGGCCACCATTTTGCCCGAGGTGCCGCCCAGGGAGACCCTGCTCGCAACCGAGCCCTCGATGGAGAGCACCTTGAAAACATCTGCTTCGATGACCTCGGAGAAGTTCTGCAGCTCCTGTACGGTCAATTCGGTGAGCTCCTTGCCCTTGCTAATGCAAAAGGCCACGGTGCGGCCGACAATGGCGTGGGCCTGGCGGAAGGGGATGTTTTTGCGCACCAGATAATCCGCCAGGTCGGTGGCGGTCATGTAGCCGCCGCCAAGGCCTTTGGCCAGCCGCGCCTCGTTGAAGGTGAGGTTCCCGAGCAGTTGGGCCATGATCGCCACGGACTGGGAAACCGTATCCACCGTGTCGAAAAGCGGCTCCTTGTCTTCCTGGAGATCGCGGTTGTAGGTCATGGGCAAGCCCTTGAGCAGCATGAGCAGGCTCATGAGGTTGCCCACCACCCGGCCGCTTTTTCCCCGGATCAGCTCGGGAATATCCGGGTTCTTCTTCTGGGGCATGATGCTGCTGCCGGTGCAGAAGCTGTCCGCCAGGGTCACAAAGGAAAACTCCTCGGTGGCCCAGAGGACCAGTTCCTCGGAAAGGCGGCTCAGGTGGATCTGGACCAGGCTGGCCGCGGACATGAACTCGATGATGAAATCGCGGTCCCCCACCGTGTCCATGCTGTTGGCGGTGACCTTCGGGAAATCCAGCTCCCTGGCGACAAACTCCCGGTCGATGGGCAACCCGGTCCCGGCCAGGGCCGCGGCGCCCAGGGGCATGACATTGATTCTTTTTAAGGCATCGGTGAGGCGTTCCCGGTCGCGGCCGAACATCTCGTAGTAGGCCAGCAGGTGGTGCGCCACCAAAACCGGCTGGGCCCGCTGCAGATGGGTGTAGCCGGGCATCACCGCATGCTGGTATTGCCGGGCCAGCACCACACAGGCTTTTTGCAGCCCGGCGAGCAGCTCGATGAGGTTGCGGCATTCCTCCCGAAGATAGAGGCGCACATCCAGGGCCACCTGATCGTTGCGGCTGCGGGCGGTGTGCAGTTTTTCCCCGGCCGGGCCGATCTTTTCCACCAGGGATTTTTCGATGTTCATGTGGATGTCTTCAAGCTCCGGCCTGAAGACAAACGTCCCATTTTCGATCTCCCGCTCGATCTGGCCTAACCCCTTGACAATCTGGTCCCGCTCCTTGGCGCTGATCAACCCCTGCTTGGCCAGCATCTTGGCGTGCGCCCGGCTGCCGGCGATGTCATGCTTATACAGCCTGGCGTCGTAGTGGATGGAGGCGGTGAAGGCCTCCACCGAAGCGGCGGTTTTTTCGGCAAACCTGCCGCCCCACAGCTTGGCCGGGGTATGTGTGTTCTTTGTCGAAGACATAGGCTGTTGCCTGGTTGAATTAGCGAAAAGTAAAAATTTAAAACATTAACGCAGAGACGCAAAGGCGCAACGAGTTAACAGTGTAATATTTCAACATATCGCCTCTGCGTCTTTGCGCCATTGCGTTACGTTGTTTAGTCCTTCGTTCTCTTTTTTTCCACCAAAGCCTGGATGGTCAACCGCAGGGCATTGAGACGGATGAAGCCGCCGGCATCCGATTGGGTGTAAACGGCGTCTTCCTCAAAGGTGGCAAAGCTTTCCTGGTAGAGCGACTGATCGGACTTGCGCCCCACCGGGATGCAGTTCCCCTTGATCAGCTTGAGGCGCACCACGCCGTTCACGGTTTCCTGGGCATTGTCCATGGTCTTTTGCAGGAGCTTCATCTCCGGCGAGAACCAGAAGCCGTTGTAGATGAGCTCGGCATAGCGGGGGATCAGGCTGTCGCGGATTTTCATGACCTCGCGGT
>PHAW01000334.1 GCA_002841785.1 Deltaproteobacteria bacterium HGW-Deltaproteobacteria-3
TCGTTCACCACCTTCCACCGTTTTTCCGCCTTGTCGTATTCGTCGCGAATCTCGCCGACGATTTCTTCCAGCACGTCTTCCAGGGTCACCAGGCCGCGCACGCTGCCGAATTCGTCGGTGACTACGGCCATATGGCCTTTCTGGCTCTGGAAATCCTTGAGCAGGTTGACGATCTTGCGGGTGTCGAGCACGAAAAAAGCCGGTTTGACCAGCTCCGAGGCCGCGGGCATGGTGGAGGCGTTGAGGCAGAAGGGCAACAGATCCTTGGCATGGAGGATGCCGATGATATTGTCCGGGGAATCCTGGTAGATGGGGATTCTGGTGTATCCCTCATCGGTGATCAACTGGATTAGAACGGCTGCCGACACCTGTGCCTCGGCGCTGACCATGTCGCTTCGCGGGGTCATGATCTCGCGGACCAGGGTGTCCCTGAATTCCAGGATGGAGCTGATCATCTCCCCTTCCTCGCGGGTGATCAACCCCTGTTCTTCTCCGTCATCGAGGAGTTCCTGTATTTCCTGCTCAATGTCTTCGGTGGTGTCTGGGGCGCGGTTGATGCCAAAAAAATTGAGAATGCGCTTGAAGGGGGAGTCGCCGGTGTCCGGGGCGGATGTGTCCATGTGGGGGCAAGAGTCCTCTGGGGTAAGACAACGGAGCAGGCCCACCGTCAACGGTGAGACCGGCGCTGTCGTCCGGTGGAAAAAAGTTTATGCAATCGGCTGCAACACGCTCTGGCTAAAGGAGATAGCCCGGGGTGTCAAGAAAAAAAATTGACGTTTATCTTTAAAATCGGTATAAGGGCCACACTTTGACCATGGAATGCATGCCTTCCATGGTGCAGAATTCAAAAACAGGTTCACTATACCACAGAACACCATGCTGTTTCAACAGATTGCGCTTCATCGAAATGGAGGGCTTTTGCTCCGGGGGGAGAATTGAGGCAGTCGCAGCAAGGCCCAACAGCCTTGCCGGTGCCTTTCCTTGTTATGAGATCATCTGAATTCATCTTTTCATTTGCCCTGAAAATTAGTAAGAACTAGAAAACGGAAACGGCGGAGTGATCGTTCTCTTTTTTCCTTTTTGTTTATGGGGATATGGTGAACGGTGCAGCCTGCCCCGCAACCGATATCGAGGGTTCGCTTGAAAGACAAGGTTTTGATTGCAAATCGGGGCGAGATTGCCCTGCGGATCATGGAGGCCTGCAAAGACCTGGGCCTGGATTATACCGTGATCTACACCGCGGCGGATGAGGAATCCGAACATGTGCGCCGCTGCCTGGACAGCCAGAGCAATGTCCGCCGGGCCTGGCGGGTATCGGCCTATACCGATCCCAACGATAT
>PHAW01000084.1 GCA_002841785.1 Deltaproteobacteria bacterium HGW-Deltaproteobacteria-3
CCGCGGCACGATCCGGAAAAAACGAATAGTCGAGTGATCTAAAGACGATATCGTCTTCTTCCGGTCGGCTCGTTTATTTCGCTTTGCGGATGTCCGGTCTGAATACTACAGTATGAAGAGAAACAGAGGGCGTGTCAGGCAAGGCGAATTGGTCCTGCCATCGTGTTGCGGCCAATACAGTGGGGCGGAACAATGAAAAAGGTCATTACTTCCGAAAAAACCGCGATCAAGCTCTGGCTCGACGACATGGACTCCGGAGCCTTGGCCCAGGTTAAGAATCTTGCCAATCTGCCCTTTGTTTTCAGGCATGTCTCCGTGATGCCCGATGCCCATCAAGGGTATGGCATGCCCATCGGCGGGGTCATGGCCTCGGAAGAGATGGTTATCCCCAATGCGGTCGGCGTTGACATCGGCTGCGGCATGTGCGCCGTGCGCACCTCCCTCACCACCCTGTCCACGGAAAAACTGAAAGCAGTCCTGGCTGAGATCAGACGGACCATCCCCCTTGGTTTCAAGCATCATAACACGGCGCAGGACCGCAGGCTCATGCCAAAGCCCGAGATCCCCCTGGAGGAGCTGACGGTTATCGCCCGGGAATATCAAAGCGCCCTCACCCAGCTCGGCACCCTGGGCGGCGGCAACCATTTCATCGAGATCCAGAAGGGCAATGACGGTCATGTCTGGCTGATGGTCCATTCCGGCAGCCGCAATCTCGGCTTTAAGGTTGCCAACTATTACAATCGGTTGGCCATGGAGCTGAACAGGAAATGGGGCTCCAGTATTCCGCCGAACTGGCAATTAGCCTTTTTACCCATCAACAGTCCGGCCGGACAGATCTATTTGCATGAAATGCGCTTCTGCGTCGAGTTCGCCTATGCCAACCGGAAGATGATGATGGAGCGGGTCAAGGATGCCATTCTCTCCGTGGTGCAGCCGGTATCCTTTGAGCCGATGATCAATATCGCCCACAATTACGCGGCCATGGAGGAGCATTTCGGCAAAAATGTCATGGTCCACCGCAAGGGTGCGACCCGGGCCCAGGCAGGGGAGATCGGCATTATCCCCGGTTCCCAGGGCACGCCCAGTTATATCGTGCGGGGCAAGGGCAACAAGGAGAGCTTCGAGTCGTGCGCCCACGGCGCCGGCAGAAAAATGGGCCGCAAGCAGGCCCAGCGGCAGTTGGATCTGGCTCAGGAAAAAAAGCGCTTGGACGAGCAGGGGATTATCCATGCCATCCGCTCGGTCAGCGACCTGGAAGAAGCGGCCGGCGCCTACAAGGACATCGACGAGGTCATCGACAATCAGCTCGATCTGGTGGAGGTGCTGGTGGAATTGCGTCCCCTGGCGGTGGTTAAGGGGTAAGCGATCGAGGTTCCTTTTTCTTCTGCATGATCCTTTCCAGCTCGCTGCCGTCGACGATCTCCTGCCGGATCAGGATACCGGCCAGGGTGTCGATCTGCTGCCAGTTGGCTTCCACCAGTTCCCCGGCCTTTCGCGTGGCTTTGTCGATCCAGAGGCGGACCTGGCGCTCCACCACCTCCCGGAAAAACTCTTTGTTCACGTTGCGACTCAGGGTGTCGGTGTGGACAAATCCCAGCTCCTCATCCATGCCTAAATTGGCGATGGCGGTGTAGGCCTGGTGTGTTGCCTCCTCAAGATCGCCGGCCGCACCGGTGTCCATGCCCTTGGCGCCGAATTTTTTCATGCTTGCCATTCTTCCCGCCATGAGCACGCAGATGTTGTTGAACACCTCCTCTTTCGAGAGGTTGCTGGGGAAATCCTCGAAGCTGTATGAGATGAAGCCCAAAACCCGCAAGCGCGGGGCAATGGTCACCTGCTCGATTTTGGTGTTCGGCAGCAGCAGAGAGGAGAGTACCGCATGCCCGGCCTCGTGGAAGGCGGTCAGGCGCAGGTCTTCCTCCAGGTTGCGGATCTGGGTTTTTTCCAGTTTCGAGCCGTACTTGATGATGTTGATCTGCTCGATGAGGATCTCCTCGCTGATGCACTTCAGCCCGTGGCGGATGGCGTGGAGCGAGGCCTCCTTGCCGATGCGCTGCAGCTCGTAGCCGTTCATTCCCGAGATGTAGCGCACCACCTTGTCCACATCGATCTTGCCGTTGTTTGGTTTTTTCAGGATCTGTTCGATGAAGAAGCGCCGCGCTTCCCGGTCCAGTTCCGGCGCCTCGACAAAGGTGTCGATGCGGTCAGGTTCGATGAGCTGCGGCGGCACCTCCTCGCGGCTTACCGCGGTGATCACGGTGAACACCGATTCATCCGGATCGTCGGAAAGGGCGTCTATCTCAAGAGCGATCTGGTCGGAAGGCACGCTGGTCAGCACCCCTTCCATCAATCCCTTGATGTCGATGCCGTCCAGAAAAACGATGCTGGGTGCGTATTCCCGCGCCTTGAGATAGACCAGCCGGAGGTATTCGGAGTCGAACAGCTCGGTGCGGGAAACATAGATATAGGGCCGGCCGGACTCCCGGGCAAAGGCTTTGCCCAGCAAGGTTTTGCCCACTCCCGGCGGTCCGTATAGCAGCATGCCCTTGGGCATGCTGATGGAGAATCTTTTCACCAGCCCGGGTTTTTTCAGGGTGTTGATGATCTGCTTCAGAGTGGTTTTGGTCTGGCGGTTGCCGGCAATGTTTTCAAAGCCAATCTCGGAAAATTCGACGGCCGGGCGCTCGCCGCGCAACAGCCCCTTGCTCACGGGCAACGCCCGGATTTCCGCCCGGATCAGACTGAAAATGAGACTGTCTCCCCGCTGGTACTCCTTCCAGGTCAGCTCCACGGTTTGGTTGTTCTTGTAGATCTGGGACAGGATCTGGTCGCCTGTCTCCGAGAGCTTGTGCAGCGAAGCTTCGGCCTTTTTCGTTACCTTGAAGGCAATCCGGGCCGGGGCGGCGGGCAGATGCCGCAAACATCGGGTGATCTTGAAAAGCACCTCGTCGGGCAGTTTCTGCTTCACCTTTTTTGCGGTAATCGCCGGGCCAAGGCCGAGCACCAGCAGGGTGACCAGATCCGTGAGTTCAGGGAATTCAAGAGCAATGCCCTTTTCCCTGAAATGACCACCCAACCGCAGCAGGGAATCGGTGCCGATGCGGACCATGGCCTTGATGCCCAGCCGGTTGAAAAGAATGATGTAGTTCTGGGCCAGGGTAGAGAGGAGCTTTGGCGTGATCGCCTCCTGAATCAACTCGCCTGCCACCTTTTTTTCCTTGGCGATTGTTTCCATGATCAACGCCTGGGCCCGGGCCTTGCTGCGCCGGAAGGTGGCCAGGAACTCCTTGCTTTGGTACAGCGCGCTGCCCAGGGTGGAGGTGAAGATGAAGATCACCTCCCGGCAGTTGATGCCGCTGTCCGGATCCTCTTTGCTGATCAGGTCGAGCAGCGCCATCTGCAGAGGACGATGGCGCGGGGGGTGGCGCGGAGAAAGCGGATCAGTTCGCCTTCCTTGATTTCCTCGCCCACCACCTGGGGAGCGAGGAGCTGGTCAGCGTTTTCCGCTTCGCTGTAGCGTTCGAGGTCAAAATGCTTGAAGCCTTCATACTCCTTGAGCCTGGAGCAGAGCACCCGGGCCAGATAGATCTTGCCCACGCCCGGGGGGCCGAGGAAGGTGAAGATCGCCTTGGGCGGCGCCTCCTTGGGCGGGCGGAAAGCCATGTGGATGAAGGCGTCCACCACCTCGTCGACGGCTTCGTCCTGGTCGAGAACGGTCTTTTTCAGTTCCCGGCGGATGGCCTCGAACTGCTTGAGTTGGTTTTTTGGGGGGATGGGACGTGGCAAAAGCGTTCTCCCTCAATGGTTTTCAGGCGGGTTCTTCCTTGCGGCCTGCCAAAGGGGCAAGGCCGGGTGCGCGCCAGCGGGGCGAGTCGGCAAGAAAAAACGGATGCTCTTCTTACTCTAGGGAAAAAGGGGGCAGGGAGTCAACTGGTTCCGCTCTTTTCCCTGCCCCTGTTCGATGATGGCTCCCTCGGCGTGGCGCATTGTGACGCAGTGCACGTATTGTTTGACATGTGCGAGGATAATTTTTTATTATTTCAGTGGAGTAATTAATTTTTCAGCCTAACAAAAAACTTTACAAGGGGGGGCGGCAATGGCGAAAAAAAACGAGGGGAGTTTGTTGGACTCATGTTTTGTGCAGCGGGAAATGGGGGTGAAGGCTTTTCACTCCCTGGGAGCAAAAAGCGAGATGATTGCGGCGAAGTTGAATCTGCTGGATGAGGAAATCGCCCATTTGCTCGAAAAACGCGAACAACTCAAAGATGAATGGGGAAACGCCCACAAAGCGTTTGAAGAGGATCTCAAGAAAATCAATACGGTTATTGAGAAGAACAAGAAAAAAATACAAGGGTTGGAGTCCGGAACACAAGCAACGTCCGGATTGAAGTCCGACGATGCTGTCTACCTCATTGACCGTTTGGGGAGCGCATCCGAAGAGACACTCCGTCTGAGTGCGGGTGATCGCAAGCGTATTACTTCCATCATGGCGCAGCTTGAAAATACCTTTCTGGAGAATCGCGGCCTGGGGAATATCCCTATTCCAGTGCCGCCTATTCCTGGGGACTGCTCCGGGTGCAAGGGGGGGTGCAAGGATTCATGCTACGGCGGGTGCTCCGGTGGCTGTCTGAACAGTTGCGGCGGCGCCTGCATGGGTGGTTGCAAAGACGGCTGTCTCAACAGTTGCGGCGGCGGATGCATGGGAGGGTGTCAGAACCAGTGCATGGGATGCACCGGAACATGCATGGGCGGCTGCACCGGCGGATGTCTCGGGCCGATCAAGGCTGGACGGTAGGGGAACACCTATGGAACACGCATATGGCGTCATCAATCAGATTGTCCGGCGGAATCGTGGAAACGATGAGATCGAGTTTAATTTGACCTTTCTGGTAACCGAAGACTGCAATCTCCGGTGCATCTACTGTTTTGAGCCGAACAAGCGTCCGAAAAAGATGAGCTTCGACGTTGCCCGGCAGGCAATCGATACATATCTGGACCGCGAAGACGGCCCCCCAACGGTGAGCATTGATTTCTGCGGGGGGGAACCGCTCCTTGAGTTTGACTTGATCAAAAATGTTTTTGAGTATTGCCACTCGCGGACGTGGAAAAAAAGGTACAGGATGTCTCTGGGGACCAACGGCACTGTTTTGACCGAAACAATGAAGGAGTGGTTTTTGAGGCATCCCTGTTTCCAGTTGAGTCTGAGCCTGGATGGCACCAAAGAGGTTCATGACCATAACCGTTCCAATTCCTATGACAGGGTAATACGGCATGTCGATTTTTTCAGAAGATATGATCAAACGGTTAAAATGACCATTTCGCCGTTTACCATTCCTCGGCTGGCGGATTCCATTGTGCATATCCATGAGCTGGGCTTAAAGCCGGAAGCGAATGTCGTTTTTGAAAACATCTGGGGTACGCCCGAAGAAAAGTCTCAATTGCTTCGGGTCTATGCCCGCGAGCTGGACAAGCTTGTGGCATTTTATGTTGCCCATCCTGAGTTGCCGGCGCCCAAATTGGTCGGGCACCGGATTGAGACACTTTGTGCGGAACAGGAATATGGCCTGGAAGAAAAATATTGCGGCGCCGGGAAGTACATGACCGCAATCATGCCTGACGGCAAAGAATATCCTTGCCATCGTTTCAGCCCTCTCGGCTCTTCCGCGCCAACGCAGCACATTGAATTTGACAAGCAGATCAAGGGCCCGTCACAATGCATCCAGTGCGGTGTGCGGCGGCTCTGCCATTCCTGTCTCGGCGCCAACCACGAGATATGCAATTCGGTTGATATCCGGACGGTGGCGCATTGTGAGTTCGTAAAGCTGGAGATCCTTGCCTCGGCGAAACTTGCAGCCCGGCGGCTGGAACCATTTTTGCAAAATTTCAAGCTGGAGGGGGAAATCGACGAGGATACCGCTTTGCGGGTTGCATATGTGAAAAATTTTGTGCGCTCAATCAATTGGGTTCAGGACAATGTCCACCTGCAAGAATCAGTATGTGCTTGATGTGAAGTATCCGTGCAAGCGGTAAGAGCCCGGGCGCTTATTTCACAGGCACCAGGTCGATGATGGTCACCTCCGGCGGAGCCAGGAAGCGGATGGGCGGCCCCCAGGTGCCGGTGCCCGGACTCGGGTAGAGAAAGCCGCTGGTAAGGCGCGTGAGCCGGCCGGCTTTGTGGGGATACAGGAACCAGGTGAGCAGGTTGAAGGGAAATATCTGACCCTTGTGGGTGTGGCCGGAAAGCTGGAGATCGAAAAGACCCAGGCTTTCCGGGTCGAGATCGGGACGGTGTTTGAGCAGGAGGGTGAAATTTTCTCTGGGTTGGGCGGAGAGAAGATCGCCTTCCGGCCTGGCCGGGTTTTTGTCAAAGAGTGTGACTGCCGGATCGTCCACCCCGACGACAGTGATGCCTCCGGCCACTACTCCCTGATCGCGCAGCAGGGTGAAGCCAGATTTTTTGGTAAAGTCCAGGGCATCCTGTAGGCCGGCGTAGAATTCATGGTTGCCGGTAATGGCAAATTTTCCCAAGGGCGGCCTGATTGCCGCCAGCATTGCAGCCTCCGTGCCGAGGTGGTTGAGCTGGCCGTCAAGCAGGTCGCCTGTGGAGACCAGAATATCGGGCCGCGCTTCCTCTATCCGGGCGAGAATCCGGTTGAGCCTGCCCTCCCGTACGATAAGGCCAAGATGCACATCCGAAATCTGGGCAATGCGGATCTTGCCTGAGGTCTCGGCAATCTTGGGACTGGCGATCTCGATTTGTTTCAGACGGATGTCCATTGCCTCGAAAATCCCGTAGCCGTAGATCGCAACCACCAGCATTGCCTGGATGGTAAAGAACCGGCGCGGCGACACTGTTGACTGGAAAAGCCTGTGTTTCAGGATTTTTTCCGTTGCCTGCACGGCAAACCGGCCCGCATCAATCGCTACGGAAAGGGTCAGGAAGAGAAAGAGCAATCCCATCCAACTGAAGCTGGCATAGGCCCAGAATCGGGCTCCTGTTTCAATTTCCGCCCGTTCGGCCACCCGGACCATAATCGGTGCCGCGATCATGACCGCCATGAACAGGGCTATGCCGCGCTTGGCATTTTTGCCGGGCTGAAAGGCCAAGCCGATCTTGCGGAAGGCATAGTAGTGGACGAGAGGATAGATGGCGAGATACAGAAGCAGGAAACGGAGCATGCTTTTTTTCATTCCCCAGGTTGATTTGAACAAGCGGAGCCAGGAGATGTTGAGTATAAACATTCCCAACGGGCAAGGCAATTTTTCCCTGATTGCCGCAGCGTATTTTACTTGGCAGATCAAGACATCATTAGATAGAGTAAATGGGCGGCCATCATCCGGCCCCGGACCGGCGGCCACCCCCGGGTGACGGCTTATCAAACAACAGGGTAACCCCCATGCAAGAAAACTCGCCATCGCCGATGGTGCTGCGTTCTTTTCTGATTCTCTTCCTCGCCTCGATCCTCTTGGTCGGGTGGTTGTTCTGGCCTTTTTTGTCGATTCTGATCCTCTCCTACCTGCTGACCAGCGTTTTTCTGCCGACCTACAAGCTGCTCAACCGCAAACTCTCGGATTCCATCGCCTCGTTTTTGACCTGTATCCTGGTGATGCTGCTGGTTTTCATTCCTCTGGTCTTTTTTACCACCGCCTTGGTCCAGGAGGCCCAGCATCTGTATCAATGGGGCCGGGGGTCGGGGGTCAATCTCGCCCTCAAGCTCCGCGCCTTTCAAGAAACCTCGCTGTTTCTCGGCCTGCAGGAGATCGCCGCCATCTTGGGTTTTTCCCTGGAAGCGGAAGACATCACCCGGGCGTTCGCCGAACTGGTCCGGGCGGTCGGGCTTTTCTTCTACAACCATGCGGGCAACTGGGCCGGCAATATCATGATGTTTCTTTTCAACTTCTCGCTGATGCTTCTCACCATCTTCTTTCTGCTGATCGAGCAGGACCGGTTGCTCAACTATATGCTTCGGCTCTCTCCCCTGCCCGAGGATCAAGGCCGGCGCCTGTTCGCCAAGTTCGACGAAATCACTGGCGCGGTGCTGATCGGCAACGGGATCTGCTCGATAATTCAGGGGGTGCTGGGCGGCATCATTTTTGCCGTGTTTTCCCTGGGGCCGCCGGTGCTCTGGGGGTTGATCATGGCGGTGCTGGCTTTTCTGCCCATCGTCGGCATCGGCCTGGTGCTGGTTCCCGCCGCCCTGGTGCTCGCTTTTAAGGGCAATATGGCCGGAGCGTTTATCCTCACGGCCCTGTATGGGATTATCACGATTATCATTGAGTACTTCATGAAAGCGAAGATGGTGGGCGATCGGGTCAGGATGCACATTCTGCTGGCTTTTCTCGGCATGATCGGAGGACTGAGCGCTTTCGGTCTTCTCGGCATCATCTACGGCCCTTTGATCATTACCGCCTTTCAGACCTTGGCGGAATTTTATCTCTCCAGCTACGAGCGCTATGTGAAAAATTTCAAAACGGACTGATCCCCCCTTCGGACCCTGATTTCGCGGCCTGCGGTTTTGTTGCCGGGGGGAGAAGGAAAGTTGTTTCTGATCAGGTGGAAGGCATGGGAGAGAACAGCAGGGTGCGTTCGGTAGGATCCACGAGCAGGAGTCGGGGGGCGCGCTTTTTCACTCCGGTTTGATGTGGGCACGGGTGCTGCCGGGGAAAACCGGCAACACCCGTGGTCTGTGGCGCGATTTCTCCCGGCAGCCTGAACAGGCCTTATTTGCTGCCGGTCACCTCGGCATTCTCGATAATGACGCCGTATCGGTATCCCGCGCCGAAGTCACGATCCCGGGAAAGATTTCCTGTGATGGTGACCACCTCCCCGACTTCAGGCAGCGAATCGGTGGTGACTACCAGGTCGTTGGTTCCGGCCGCCTGGTTGCCGGTGCCGTCTTGCAGATGCAGCCAGTTCTTGCCCAGGATGCCGCGGTTGACCTTGACCACCTTGGCTTGCAGCATCTCGCCGATGGTTTGCGCATTGGCCCCCCCGGCCTTGCTCACCGTGATTGCCGCAACCGGAGCGGCAACAGTGGCGGGTTTCGTGGTAACGGTGGCTTCGGCGGAGGCAAGCCCCGCCGAAAAAACGATGCTGTCGAATGAGCGATTCAGCGAAGTGCTTTTGAAATTATCCATCTCCATGCCCGGCTGGCAAGTGATTTCACTCCCCACCGAGATCGCGCTCTGGGGCAGGGCCACCCAGGTCTTTACGCCGCCCTTGTCCACCAGGGCATAGGTATAACCGCCGCTGTTCATGGTTTCGACCACCTTGCCCGATACCTTTTGCGCCGTCGGGCTGCCACTCCCACCCATTCCCGTCCCGCCGCCGTTAGGCGAAAAAGCGTTGGCCTGCGGGAGGTTCCACAGGAGCAGGGAAGCGGCGAGCGCCAGACCGATGCGGAATGTCATTTTTTTGCGTGCAAGCATGGGGTGAGACCTCTTCAAATATTTCAGGGGGTGCCTTGCCGGTGGCAATTTGAGCCAATTCGGCAGGTGAGGCTTTTAACTGTACGATGTTTTTTAAAAGTTGCTCATAATAATGTCTGGCCCTGGCCATGTTTTTTATGGGCAGGGCCGTTTTTTGCCGTTATCCGGGGGGTAAAAACGCCATTCCTTGTTGACGATAAGCCTGGCCCCGCGCCGGAAGTTGAAAAATGACCAGGCCCAGCGCATGGTTACGGAAAGACGGTTTTCAAAACCGATCAGATAATAGATGTGGACAACAAGCCAGGTGGCCCAGGCGAAGAAACCGCCGAAACGGAGGCGGCCGATCTCGACGATCGCTTTGCTGCGGCCGATGGTGGCGAGTTGGCCCTTGTCTTGATATTGGAACGGCTGCCGCATAATTCCTGCGGTTTCGTGGAGAATGTTTTTGGCAATGGCGCGTCCTTGCTGGAGGGCCACCGGGGCAAGGCCCGGCAGTGGAGTGGAGCGGCCGTGGGTGAAGCAGGCCAGATCGCCTGCCGCAAAAACCTCGGGATGATCCGGAAGGCTGAGGTCTGGTTCCACCACGATGCGGCCCAGCCGATCGGTTGCCACCCCAAGTTGCCGGCCGAGGCTCGCAGCCGTGACGCCGGCCGCCCAGAGAATGGTGGACGCCTCCACGCGTTCCCGCCCGACCTGGACGCCGTCGCGGTCCATGCCGGTAACCGGGCTGGCGGTCCATACCTGCACTCCGAGTTGCTCCAGGGCGCGCGTTGCTTTGCCTGCCAGGGCATCGCCGAAGGAGGGCAGGATGCGCGGCCCGGCTTCGATGAGGATGATGCGCGCCAGTTTTGGGTTGATGTTGCGGAAGTCCTGCGCAAGGGTGTAGCGGCTCATCTCGCCGATGGCGCCGGCAAGTTCCACCCCGGTGGGGCCGCCGCCGACGATGACGAAGGTGAGGTGCCGGCGTTGTTCGGCTGGAGTTGCCGTGCGCTCAGCCGCCTCGAAAGCAGTGAGCACCCGCCGCCGGATTTCGGTGGCCTGCTCGATGGTTTTGAGCCCCGGGGCAAACTCTTCCCATTCCTCATGGCCGAAGTAGGAGTGGCGGGCGCCGCAGGCGAGGAGCAGGTAATCATAGGTAAGTGTGCATTCCTTGGCGACCATCCGTCGAGCGACGAGATCGATGGCTGTAACCTCGTCCTGCAGCACCGTGATATTGCGGTATTTGGCGAGGATGTGCCGGATCGGCGCGGCAATCTCCGCCGGACTCAGGGCAGCCATTGCCACTTGGTAGAGCAGGGGCTGGAAGAGATGGTGGTTGTGACGGTCCACCAGCGTGACCCGGACACCTGCCTGGTTGCCGAGCGCCTTTGCGGCATTGAGGCCGGCAAAGCCGCCGCCGACAATGACGACATGTTGGGTGGGAGTTGTCATTTTTTATCTTCGGAAGTCGATCAACGTGAACAGGGTGAGCGTGACCTTGCCCTTGGTGCCGGGGGAATTGAGCAGGTGCCAGGCCGTGTACTGCTCGGCGTAGAGGGTGGTGGAGGTCATGCCGTCGAGCGGAACCACCACCTGCAGGCCGCGCAAGGCTGCGCCTGTGGCGGTATGCAGCACCGCGCCTTCCGCCGCGGTGCCGATGATGATCACGGTCTTGATCGCCCGGTCGCGCAGAATTTTTTCCAGCTCCGTATTATAAAATTTGTCCACCCCGGACTGGACGATGGGTGCATCCCCCACCGGCTGCACGCCGGGAAGGATGGTCTGCGGGGTGCCCTTGGAGGTAAGGCTGTAGACCACTCCCACGCCTTTGGCCTTTGCCCGCTCGAGAAAATCCTTGATCCGGGGCACTGAATCCGGGCAGCGGGGCCGGCGCTCGGCATTGCAGGTCCATTCCTCGATGTCGAGAATCAGCAGGGCGCTGCTTTCGGGGTCGAGGTGCACCGGTTGCGCCGCCACCACCGGCGGGGGGGTGATCTCGCTCCAGATATCCAGGAGGTTTTTTTCCTCTGCCATGGCACGTGCCGGGGAAAATGGCAGCAGGGAAAGGAGCAGGGCGACGAACTGCAGGGGGATCAAGCGCATTTTTTTGTATGGGGTCCGTAGAGGGGGGTCTTTGGCTGGGTGGATAATTCGGGCTGAAATCGGCCGGGACATTATATGCCACTCAAACATTCTAAAGGAGTATCTCATATTTCCAGGCTGGTCGTCAACCCCAGGGAAAGAAGGGAGCTTCTGGGTTGCGGCAATACCTGCTGCGCAGCGCATTTCCCGTCGCCAAGTCCGCAACGTTCATCCTCAACCGTCTGGGGATTATGCTTGTCAAGAAGCGACAAACAGGCTAAATATAACCGTTTTTCAACGATGTTTTTTTTGCGGCGCACCACTGAAATGGTGTGGATCCCAACCAAGGTGACGGGCCTGTGAAAGAAGTTCAGGATCATTACTTCAAGAAGGCCAAGAAGGAAGGCTATCCCGCCCGCTCGGTGTACAAGCTGGAGGAGGCCCAACTCAAGCACGGGCTGCTGAAAAAAGGTGACACCGTGCTCGATCTTGGCTGCCAGCCGGGGAGTTGGTCCATGTACGCGGCCCAGGCCGTTGGCCCGCAGGGGCTGGTGGTTGGGGTTGACCTCAACTTCGGGCAGATCAACACCAAGGGCCACAGCGGGAAGTTCACCTTTCTGCACGGCGACATCACTTCCGCCGAGGTGCTGGACCGGGTGCGCGATATCTGTCCGGAGTTCGCGGTGATCATCAGCGACATGGCCCCGCGCACCACCGGCAACAAATGGTCGGATCAGCAGCACTCGCTGGACCTTTCCCGGCGGGTGCTGGAGATTGCTCAGGAGATGTTGCGGCCCTGCGGCAATTTTTATTGCAAGGTGTTTGAGGGCGAAGATTTCAAGGCCTTTGTGGATGAGGTTCGCCCCCATTTCAACCTGACCAAGATTGTGAAGCCGAAAAGCTCCCGTCCGGAAAGCCGTGAAGTTTTTGTGCTGGGGATGGGTTTTAGAAAAATGCAGAATGAAAAATGAGAAATGGAGAGTGAGCAGTTACGGAGTCTGCAAGGCAAATCTCATGGGGCTTTTTACTGACTTGGCTGAAATTCCACTTTTCGTTTTTCACTTTTAATTTTTAATTTTCAGGAGAGAAAAAGGATCATGGCCGGACATTCAAAATGGGCTAATACCAAACACCGTAAAGGCGCGCAGGATGCCAAGCGCGGCAAGATGTTCACCAAGATTGCCAAGGAAATTGCCGTGGCTGCCCGCATGGGCGGCGGCGATCCCGAGGCCAACCCTCGTCTGCGCGCAGGCATTGTCTCGGCTAGGGCCGTGAACATGCCCAAGGACAACATTGAGCGTGCCATCAAGAAGGGCGTCGGCGGGCTGGAAGGGGCGAATTACGAGGAAATAACCTACGAAGGCTACGGCCCCGGCGGGGTGGCGGTGCTCGTTGACTGTCTCACCGACAACCGGAACCGGACCGTGGGCGAGGTGCGCTTCTTCTTCGGCAAGTCCGGCGGCAACATGGGCGAGACCGGCTGCGTTTCCTACATGTTCGATAAAAAAGGCTCCATTGTGGTGGAAAAGGGGGCGATGGACGAGGAAAAGCTTCTGGAGCTGGCCTTGGAGGCCGGGGCCGAGGATATGGTCGATGACGGAGACATCTTTGAGGTGCTGACCGCGCCCGAGGATTTCAACACGGTGCGGGAGGCGCTGGAAAAGGAGGGGGTCGCCTTTGTCGAGGCCTCCATCTCAATGATTCCCAAGAACACCGTTGAGGTGGCCGATGAAAAGACGGCCATTTCATTGATGAAGCTCATCGACAACCTGGAGGATTTCGACGACGTGCAGAAGGTGCATGCCAACTTCGATATCCCCGATGAACTGATGGAAAAGATTTCCTAGGATATGACTTCGGGCAAGGCCAAGGCAGGGGCCCAAACCGTCCGTATCCTCGGGATCGATCCCGGTTCGCGCGCCACCGGCTACGGGGTGATCGATTGCCAGGGCCACGCCCTGACCTTTGTCACCTGCGGGGTGATCCGGACCTCGGAAAAAAAGCCGTTTCCCGAGCGGCTTGAAGAGATCTACGACGGCATCCGCGAGGTTATTGCTGCTTACAAACCGCAACTGGCTGGGATTGAGGATATCTTCACCGCCATCAACCCCCGTTCGGCCTTGAAGCTCGGCCATGCCCGCGGGGTGCTGATCCTGGCCGCCAGGCAGCATGGCTTGCTCCTGGAGGAGTACAGCCCCGCCGTGGTGAAACAGGCGGTGGCCGGGTATGGTCAGGCGCCGAAGGAGCAGGTGCAGCAGATGGTCCGGGTTCTGCTCAAACTTGTCGCCTCGCCCAGCCAGGACGCGGCCGACGCCCTGGCCGTGGCCATCTGCCGGGCCAACCATAGGTGAGCGTCCACCAGTACCACATCTGCTTCGCAGTCTCGCTGCGCTCGCTTAGCTGTCATCGGTTTGTTCGCATAGCGGGCTATGGCGAACAAACCTCTTTCGCGCATCTGCGGCAGCAGCGAAGCGGCGCTGGTGAACGCTCACCGGAAAAGATGAGTGAACCAGATTTACTGATAGATTGCGCGCGCACAGGCTTTTTGCTTCTCTTCTTGCCAAAATTCTTCCATAATAGACCCCAAGATGATTGTTGAAATCGCAAAAAAACTGCGATTACAACGGTTATTTTTTGGGAACTGTTTTATTCTGTGTGACGGACCTGTGACCTTTTTCTTTTTTACGAGCGTGTCATGATTGCCTGCCTGCGAGGAATGCTGTTTAAAAAACTGCCCGAATCCCTCATCGTCGATGTGGGCGGGGTGGGATACGAGGTTTTCTTTCCCCAGAGCGGGCAGGCACGATTGCCGGGGGTTGGGGAGGAGGTTTTTCTCCACATCCAGACGGTGGTGCGCGAGGACGCCTTCAACCTCTTTGGCTTTCTCGAGCCCATGGAAAAGGAGATGTTCCAGTTGCTGAACACCGTTTCCGGGATTGGGCCCAAGTTGGCCATGCATATCCTTGCCGGGATCTCGCCTGCGGAGTTGGCCCGCGCCATCTTGCACGACGATCTTGCCCGCCTCACCCGGCTGCCCGGGGTGGGCAAGAAAACCGCGGAACGGCTCTGCCTGGAACTGAAAGACAAGGTGCAGTTCGTGCCCGAGGCGCTGTCCGCCTCTTCTCCAGCCCTTCCCCTGCCGGGCGAGGACGAGCGGGTGCACGATGCGATTTCCGCCCTGCTCAATCTCGGCTATCCCGCAGCCCGGGCCAGGGAGGCGTTGGCCTTGGTGCGGCAGCAGATAGGCGCAGAGGGGTTTGCCGCCATGCGGCT
Organism: Deltaproteobacteria bacterium HGW-Deltaproteobacteria-3; assembly: GCA_002841785.1. Lineage (GTDB taxonomy): Bacteria > Desulfobacterota > Desulfobulbia > Desulfobulbales > Desulfurivibrionaceae > Thiovibrio. The sequence goes on from PHAW01000084.1 coordinate 14,764, forward strand.
TGAAGAACTGCTCCGGCAAACCTTGAGGGCCCTGGTGTGAATCACGAAGAACGATTGGTTTCCCCGGTGGCCGAGCAGATCGAGCCGGTTGATCATGCGCTGCGGCCCAAGCGGCTTGACCAGTACATCGGCCAGGAGCAACTGAAGAGCAATCTTTCCATTGCGATCAAGGCCGCGCAGGCCAGGGGCGAGGCTCTGGATCACGTTTTGTTTCATGGCTTCCCCGGCCTGGGCAAGACCACCCTCGCCTATGTCATCGCCAACGAGATGGGCGCCAACATCCGGGTCACCTCCGGCCCGGTTATCGAGCGGCCCGGCGATCTGGCCGCCATCCTCACCAGCCTCCAGGAAGGCGATGTCCTCTTCATCGACGAGATCCACCGCCTCAACCATGTGGTGGAGGAGATCCTTTATCCGGCCATGGAGGATTACCAGTTGGATCTGGTCATCGGCCAGGGGCCCGGGGCGCGCAGCGTCAAGATGGATCTGCCGCGCTTCACCCTGGTGGGGGCGACAACCCGCACCGGCCTGCTGACCCCGCCCTTGCGGGATCGGTTCGGCATGGTGCTGCGCCTTGATTTTTATACCCCCGACGAGCTGGTGACCATTGTCAAGCGGTCGGCCTCCCTTTTGGGCGTGCCCATGGACGAGGGCGGCGCCCTGGAGATCGGCCGCCGTTCCCGGGGCACCCCGAGGATAGCCAACCGGCTGCTCAAGCGGCTGCGGGATTTTGCCGAGGTCAAGGCCCAGGGCCGCATCACGGCCAGGGTGGCGGACGAGGCCCTGAACATGCTGGGCGTGGACCAGGAAGGGCTCGACGAGATGGACCGGCGTATTTTGCTCACCATCATCGACAAGTTCCAGGG
>PHAW01000335.1:0-2938 GCA_002841785.1 Deltaproteobacteria bacterium HGW-Deltaproteobacteria-3
GAGGCGTTCAAGGATCTCAAGGACGGCCACGACTACGACGCGCTCTATGCCGCGGCCCGCTGCCGCAGCGAGTCCGACTGGATCGTCGGCCTCAACGCCACCCGCTACTACACCGTGCGCCATGGGCGGATCGGCGGCTCCGGCGACCGGGTGCTCTGGAGCATCGGCAGGGTGCAGACCCCGGTCCTGGCCATGATCGTGGAGCGCGACGACGCCATCCTCCAGTTCCGGCCCCAGTTCTTTTGGGAACTCACCACCCGCTACCGCGAGGTGGTGTTCAAATACACGGGCAAGCGCTTTGAAAAGCCGGAAAAGGCCCAGGTGCTGCTGGACAAAATCATGGGCCAGCCCTTTGCCATCACCGGGATCGTTGCCAAGGAGAAAAAGGAGCAGCCGCCCCAGCTCTTCGATCTCACCACCCTGCAACGGGAAATCAACAAGCTGCACGGGCTCTCTGCCGCCGACACCCTGGCCGCCACCCAGAATCTCTACGAAAAAAAGGTCGTCACCTATCCGCGGACCGACTCCCGCTACCTCAGCAAGGACCTGCAGCCGCGCATTCCCCAGATCCTCTCCCAGCTCAAAACCTTGCGGCCGGAAGAGATCGCGGTGCTCAACCTGACGAAACTTCCTTTCAGCAAGCGGATCATCGACGACACCAAGGTGAGCGATCACCACGCCATCATCCCCACCGGTGTTGCGCCGCGCGGCCTCAGCGCCCACGAACAACTCGTCTACGAAGCGATCACCACCCAGTTCATCGCGGCTTTCTATCCCGTCTGCCTCAAGAATATCACCACGGTGAACGGGGTCAGCAATGGCGTACCGTTTGAGGCCAAGGGGACTCAGATCGTCGAGCCGGGCTGGACCGCGCTTTTTGCCAACAAAAAACAGAGCCAGGAGGCCGCCGAGGAGCAAACCCTGCCGGTGTTTGCTCACGATGAAACCGGCCCGCATGAGCCCTCCCTGCGCGAAGGAAAAACCATCCCGCCCAAGCACTTTACGGAAAATTCGCTGCTCGGGGCCATGGAGGCGGCGGGCAAACTGGTGGAGGACGACAGCTTACGCGAAGCGCTCAAGGAGCGCGGCATCGGCACCCCGGCCACCCGGGCGGCCATCATCGAAACCTTGCTCAGCCGCAACTATATCCAGCGCGACAAGAAACAGCTCCGCTGCACCGACATGGGCCGCTGCCTGATCGCCCTCCAGCTCGATCCCGGCGAGTTCATGGGAGGCATTTCCGGCTACATCCGCACCCTGATTAAAAACGGCACTGCGGAGAGGCTGGACCTCGGACGCTGGGGCAATTGCCCCCTCTGCGGCAAGGAGGTGGTCAAGGGGAAGCGAGCTTACGGCTGCTCGGGCTGGAAGGATGGCTGCGAATTCGTCCTCGAACCGGAGTGCAAGGGGGTAGCGCTTACGGCCAAGCAGATCCAGGTATTGCTCCAGCAGCGCATCCTGCCCCAGCCGGTGCGGATCGAGGACGAACCGCGCATGCTCATCCTCTCCACCCAGGGCATGGTCATGGACCTGGGGCTGCCCGCTGCCGAGCGGCAGAAAAAGGTGGAAAAAACAGATCGGCCTTGAGCAAGAAATTGCTCAAGGCCGATCCTGAGTATGGAAAACACCTATGAAAAATGGGCAAAAACGGGTTAATAATTGCGCCCCCTGCCCCGTTCCTTATCCCGCCTTTCCTCTTCCTTCTCCTGCTCTTTTGATCGAGACCCCTTCTGCTCACGCTGGACAGCATCCGGCTGCTGCCGCTGCTCCTGGATTACCGGGCCTCGCTGCTGGGGCTGCGAGCGGACGCCATCCCGATCGTCCTGCTGCCTTGGGCTTGTCCGTCGAGGCTCGTCCTCTCTTTCCCGCTGCGCAGGGGCTGGCGCTCTTTGCTCTAACTGCTGAAAGTGCTCGCGCACTGCCTTTTCGCGCGGCTGGTAGCGGTATTGCTGGCTGCGGATCTCGTGCTGCTTCTCCACCTGGGGATACTTTTCTCCCGAATACTGCCGCTGGTAGGTAGGCAGCGGCGCCCGCTTCGGCACAGAGCTCCGTTGCCACTGGTCCCATCCGCTTCGCTGCCGCTCCCATTCCGGGCCCCAGTGATGACCCCAGCGGGGCGGCGCATGCTGAGGCCAGCCGCGAAAGTACACCGGCGGCTGCCGGTAGTAGCGCACGGGGAATATGGCTCCACAAACCCCCAGGGGCCGTTGTACCAGGAACTCGCGTACCAGTTATCGTCCTGGTAGACCCAGTACATGCCATCGTAAAAGAAATAGTTGGCCTGCAACTGGGGCGCATAGTAGACCGGATAGCCCGGCACCGCGACGAGTTGCGGGTACACCGGCAGGTTGATCCCAATGCTTACGTGGGGAGTCCCTATAAAGACGCTCACCTCTGCCTCGGCGGAAGTCACCGAGCACAACAACATCGCCAGCACAATGAATCCGTAGCGTATTCTCTGCATTCTGTCCTCCTGTTGGATAAGCAGGTCGAGAGGTTTGCTTGTCGGCGGAAAATGACGTCGTCAAGCTGGTTTCATCCCGGAACCTATGGTTCATTATACTGAATTGTCTGGAGATAAGTAAAATACCTTCTGGATTTCCCTGCTTGCCGGACCACTGGATTTTACGGGAAAATATCAGGATTCAAGGGGAAATAATTTTTCTGTGATAAAATAATGTTATGAAAATCATCAAACCATTCCTTTTGTTTTTTTGGGTTGGAGCCTTCTTGAGCCTCTGCACCGGCTGCGCTACCTTGCCGAACGTCTCCGAGGTGATTGAGGATGCCCCGACCGCACAGAACCCGCGGCAAATCGTGGCGGCCAAAGGACGGGTGCTGTCTCCCCAGAAAAGCAAGGCCATCATGGCGCGGCTGAAGCGATCGGTCGATCCGACCGACATTCTGGAACGCCACATCGCCGTGGTGGAATCGGTCA
>PHAW01000335.1:2988-5177 GCA_002841785.1 Deltaproteobacteria bacterium HGW-Deltaproteobacteria-3
CTGGAAAAACAGGCGGCAGGCGTCCAGGTAAATGTCATTTATGACAGCGTGGGCAGTATGAACACCCCCGCGGCTTTTTTCCAGCGCTTGGGCGAGGGCGGAATTCAGGTGGTTGAATTCAATCCGCTCAATCCCCTGAAGGCCCAGGTGAACTGGGGCTTGACCCTGACCCACCGGGATCACCGCAAGATTTTGATAGTCGACGGCAAGGTCGCCATTCTCGGGGGCATCAACATCAGCGAGGTGTATTCGAGTCGTCCTTTCAAGCGGGAACACAACGAAAAGGCGCCAATTCATTGGCGTGACACAGACATACAAATTGAAGGCCCGGCCGTGGCTGAAATCCAGAAGCTCTTTCTGGACACCTGGCGGGGTCAGAATGGCCCGGAATTTTCCGGAGGGAACCATTTCCCTGCCCTGAAGGCAGAGGGCAATGCCCTGGTGCGCCTGATCGGCAGCACCCCGGGAGAAACCAATAGAATCCCTTTTATTGTCTATGTGTCGGCCATCACCTTTGCCGAGCATTCGATCCACATGACCAATTCCTATTTTATCCCCGACGAACAAATAATACAGGGCCTTACCGATGCGGCGGCGCGCGGGGTTGACGTAAAGATCATCCTCCCGGGGATCAGCGATTCCCGGTTGGCCTTGTATGCGCAGCGGTATCATTATGCCGGGCTCTTGCAGGCGGGAGTAAAATTGTACGAGCACAATACTTCCCTGTTGCACGCGAAAACCGCGGTGATTGACAAGATCTGGTCCACGGTCGGCTCGACCAACATGGATTTCTTGAGCTTATTAAACAACGACGAGGTGAATGCGGTTATCCTGAGTCAGGGGTTTGCCGTGGAAATGGAAAAGATGTTTGCCAGGGATCTGGCGGATTCCAAGCAGATTCACTGGGAGGAGTGGAAAAAAAGACCGTTGTTGCCCAGATTCAGGGAGTGGTTTGTGGTTTGTCAATTTATTCGGCCGCTGGCTGTAGCCGTTCGTTAAGGATGGGTGTATTCCCGCAAAAATGGATCAGGTAACTCAGGGGGATACGATCAGAAACCAGGGGGGAGTATTCCTGTTCCTGCTCGCGATTGCGCTGCTCTTTTCGGCTGGCGGTGCTGCCGCTGCCGAAAAGCCTGGGCAGGGTGCCGAGATCCTGCGCGACACCTATCGCCGGAACGTGGACCGCTTGGAGCAAAACCGCTTCGGCTTTCCGCTCCTTCTGGAGTCTTTTGAGCGAGACGACAGGGTGCAGGTGGATGTCTACGGGGTCTTTGCTTATCCCTTCAGCAGCGTGGCCAAGGTGCTCAAGGTCCCGGCCAACTGGTGCGATATCGTCTCCCTCCACCCCAATGTCAAGGCGTGCACCTACAGGGAACTGCCGGACGTCTGGCTGCTGACTTTTTACATCGGCCGCAAGGTCTATCAACCTCCGGAAGACACGCGGCAGGTCCTGTACCAGTACCGGGAAGTTGCTCAGCAGCAGGGATATCTGGATGTTACCCTCAGCGCCGAGGCCGGCCCTTTCGGCACCAATGACCACCGGATGCGGTTCGAGGCCCTGCCCCTTGAGGGGGGAAAAACTTTTGTCCACGTCAGTTATGCATACAGCGACAGTGTTGCGCTTCGCCTCGCGGAAAAGGTATATTTCGCGACCCTCGGCCGGAGCAAGGTGGGGTTCACCCAGACCGACACCGAGAGAAACGGCACGCCCGTCTATATCGGCGGGCCTCGCGGCGCCATTGAGCGCAATGCTGTCCGGTACTATTTCGCGATCCAGTCTTTTATGAATACCGTGCGCTACCCCGAAGAACATCGTTTCCGCATGCGAATCAACGAGTGGTACGATCTTACGAACCGTTACCGGCGGCAGCTCTTCGAACTGGAGAAGGAGGAGTACCTCGCCTTCAAGACGATGGAGCAGAAAAATCAGGTGATGCTCCAGAGCCGGATTAAGACGGATTTTCAGTGAGTTACCAAAACTCCATGTTGCTCAAGCGTGGAGGTTCATCCTCTCCACCCTGGGCCAAGCACCAGCAGCAGGGGAAGAAAACGGATATTTTCTCCCAAAGGATCTGAATATATGGCTGAAACAATCCCGCCCGATATCAAAAAAGACCTGGAAAAGGCCGCCAGCCTGCACCAGCGCGCCTCTTCCGATTACGAAAAATGCGTGGAATTCAACAAGTTGA
>PHAW01000336.1 GCA_002841785.1 Deltaproteobacteria bacterium HGW-Deltaproteobacteria-3
GACCGGGAGTTTGCCCCAGGTGAGTGAGACCGCAAAACAAAGAATCCGGCAGCGGTTTTCCCGCGCCGCCGGAACCTATGACGCCCATGCCGAGGTGCAGAAGGATCTGGCGGCCCGCTTGTTTCGGGAGCTTCCCGAGGACAGCGGGGTGGAGCGCAGCGAAGGCGCCCGGCACATCCTGGAGATCGGCTGCGGCACCGGACGGTTCACCGCCCTGCTCGCCGAGCGCTACCCGGAAAACCGGATCATTGCCCTGGATTTTGCCGAAGGCATGGCGCGCTTGGCCCAAAAGCGGTTGGCAGACAAGGGGAATGTTTCCGTGCTCTGCGAGGATGGGGAACGGTTCCTGGCTGCCTGTTCCGGCCATTTTGAGCTGATCTGCGCCAACTCCACCCTGCAATGGTTTGATGACCTCGGCGCGGCCCTGGCGCGGATTGGCCGGCTGCTTTCAGCCCAAGGGTGTTTTGCCGGGGTGCTGTTCGGCCCCCGTACCTTTAGCGAGCTGGCCCAGGGATTGAGCCAGGTCTTTGGCCAGGAGGTGCGTTTGCCGCCCCATGGGTTTCCCGCCGGGGAGGATCTGGCTGGCTTGCTCGGGGCGATTTTTCCCCGTTTTGTCGTGCAGGAAGAGATCAAGGTGAGAAACTATGGGTCGCTTCTTGCTTTGCTGGACCATATCCGCAAGACCGGCACCGGCGGCGGCCAACTGCCGGGTGCTCTGACCCGGGGACGGTTGCGCCAGCTTGATGGCTGGTTTCAGGCAACCCACGGCGGGTATCCCGCCACCTATCAGGCCTTTGTCGTCAGGGGGGAGAAATGATGAGAGCGATCTTTGTTGCCGGCACGGACACCAATGTGGGCAAGACCCATGTCTGCGGGTTGCTCCTTGATTTTCTCCTCAAAGAAGGCGTCAAGGCCGGCTACCAGAAATGGGCGGCCACCGGGCCGGAATTTCCGCCCGCCGACCTCAAGGCATGTCTGGGAATGGCGGGTATTCCTCTTGAGCCGGAGCTGTTCGGCAGTCAGGTGGTGTATCATTTCGCCCTGCCCGCTTCCCCCCACCTCGCCGCCGAGCAGGAGGGGAAGAGTGTTGATCCGGAGCTGATCCGCGTTCGCTATCAGGAGATGTCGGCCCGGTATGAGCTGCTCGTGGTCGAGGGGGTTGGCGGGATCATGGTGCCGCTCAACCGGGAACTCCTGCTGGTGGATCTGCTGCAGGAGCTGAAGATTGCCACCCTGGTGGTGGCGAAAAGCGGTCTTGGCACCATCAACCACACCCTGCTCACCCTGGAGGGCCTGCGTCAGAGGGGGATTCCGGTT
>PHAW01000085.1 GCA_002841785.1 Deltaproteobacteria bacterium HGW-Deltaproteobacteria-3
GGTCCGGGCGTGGACCGTGATCGCGGCGGCCCCGTTGTCCTCGGCCATTTTCGCGAAATCGCAGGCAATGATGCTTTGGTGATTCCAGCCGGAGCGGAATTTGACCGTCACCGGCAGAGAAGAACCTTGCACTACAGCCTGAATGATCTTCGCAGCCAGGGCGGGGAGTTTCATGAGGTGACAGCCCGCCCCTTTTTTGATGACCTTTTTTGCCGGGCAGCCCATATTGATATCGATGAGGTCGATGGGGTGTTCCGAAAGAATTCCCGCCGCTTCGCCCATGAGCTCGGGCTCGGAGCCAAAGAGCTGCATGGCAACCGGGCGTTCCGCCTCCACGGTTCTGACGAGATCCAGGGTGTTTTTTTGCCGGAAATGCAGGCCGTGGCAACTGATCATCTCCGAAAAGCAAAGCGAGGCGCCGTGCTCCCGGCATTGCAGACGGAAAGCGAGATCGCTGTAACCGGCCAATGGGGCAAGGATAAAGGGGGTGTCGATGCGGAGAGTGCCGATGGAAAACATGTGGGGAGACTCAAGGTGAAAGGAGCAAGATTAAGGAACCTGTAACAAAAGTGCTTCGACAGGCTCAGCACGAACGGAGAAAATCTTAATGCATTGATTTCCGTTCGTGCTGAGCCTGTCGAAGCACCGGTTTGGTTTCTGTAATCCAGTCTTGTTTCTAAATAGGACTATAAAACCTCTTCCACGGCCTTGACCACATTCTCCACGGTGAAGCCGAAGAAGGGGAACAACTGCTCCGCCGGGGCGGATTCGCCGAAGCGGTCGAGGCCGATGACCCTCCCCTTGGTGCCCACATAGCGGTACCAGCCACCGGTGACTCCCGCCTCGATGGCAACCCTGGCCTGCACCGCGTCCGGCAGCACGGATTGCCGGTATTCCTTGCTCTGGCTCTCGAAGCAATCGGTGCTGGGCATGGAGACCACGCGGATCTTCTTGCCCTTGGCGGTAAGCTCCTTGGCTGCCGCCACTGCCAGCTCGACCTCGGAACCGGTACCGATGAGGATGGCGTCCGGCGTGGAGCAACCGCAATCGAGCAGGATATAACCGCCCTTGGCGATGTTGGCCAGTTGTTCGGTGGTGCGGGGCTGGTGGGGCAGGTTCTGCCGGGAAAGCAGCAGGCAGGTGGGGCCGGTGGCCCGCTCGATGGCAACCTTCCAGGCCATTGCCGTTTCCACTGCATCGCAGGGCCGCCAGACCCCCATGTTCGGGATCATCCTGAGCGTCGCCGCCTGTTCCACCGGCTGGTGGGTGGGGCCGTCCTCGCCCAGCCCGATGGAGTCGTGGGTGAAGACATAGATGGAGCGCTGTTTCATCAGCGCTGCCATGCGCAGGGCGTTGCGGGCGTATTCGGAAAAGATCAGAAAGGTCGCGGTGTAGGGGATGAAGCCTCCGTGCAGGGCGATGCCGTTGGCAATGGCTGCCATGCCGAATTCGCGGACCCCGTAGTAGATATAGTTGCCCCCTGCATCGGTGTTGATGCCCTTGCTGCCGGACCAGATGGTCAGATTGGAGCCGGCCAGGTCCGCCGAGCCGCCGAGGAATTCCGGCAGCAGCGGGCCGTAGCCGTTGAGGCAGTTCTGGGAGGCCTTGCGGGTGGCAACCTTCTCCGCCTTGGCGTTGACCGCGTCGATGTAAGCCCCGGCCTGTGCCTGCCAGTCCGCCGGGAGTGTGCCGGAAAGCCTGCGCTCAAGCTCGGCGGCAAGTTCCGGGTGGGCTGCTTTATACGCGGCCATGCGGGTGTTCCATTCGGCCTCGCGGGCCGCGCCCTTGTCCTTGGCGCTCCAACCACCATAGATCTCCGCCGGAACCTCAAAGGCTGGGTGGGGCCAGCCGATGGTCTCGCGGACCAGGGCGATCTCGGCGTCACCCAGGGGTGCGCCGTGGCAATCCTCCTTGCCCTGCTTGTTGGGGGAGCCCCAGCCGATCACGGTCTTGCAGCAGATGAGCGAGGGTTTGTCCGTAATCCCCTTTGCTTCGGCAATGGCCTTTTTGACCGCCTCGCCGTCATGGCCGTCCACGCCCTCGATAACATGCCAGCCGTAGGAGCGAAAGCGCATGGGGGTGTTGTCGGTGAACCAGCCCTGTACCTCGCCGTCGATGGAGATGCCGTTGTCGTCGTACAGGGCGATGAGTTTGCCCAGCCCCAGGGTTCCGGCCAGGGAGCAGGCCTCATGGGAGATGCCCTCCATCATGCAGCCGTCGCCCAGGAACACATAGGTGTGGTGGTCGATAATCGCATGCCCCGGCCGGTTGAACTGCCCGGCCAGGGTTCTTTCCGCAATGGCCATGCCCACCGCGTTGGCAATGCCCTGGCCCAGCGGGCCGGTGGTGGTTTCGATGCCCGGGGCGTAGCCGTATTCCGGGTGGCCCGGGGTCTTGGCGTGGAGCTGGCGGAAGTTTTTGATCTCCGCCATGGGCAGGTCGTAGCCCGTGAGGTGGAGCAGGGAATAGAGCAGCATGGAGCCGTGGCCGTTACTGAGGACAAAGCGGTCGCGGTTGGCCCATTTGGGGTTGGCGGGATTATGGCTCAGGAAGTCGTTCCACAGGACTTCGGCGATGTCCGCCATGCCCATGGGTGCGCCGGGATGGCCTGATTTGGCTTTCTGGATGGCATCCATGCTCAGGGCGCGGATGGCGTTGGCAAGTTCTCTGCGGGATGGCATGGGGACCTCCGGTTTTGGTTCTGTGGTGATGTGATTGTTGGGGCAAGAATGATCAGGAAACGTTGCTATATACCTTTCCCTGCGGGATATTGCCAATCATATTTAGCTGATAGCTATTAGCTGTCAATTTCCCCGGTTCTTGTTTTTCTCATACCGGGAGATGGCGCTGTACAGGCGGAGGTATATATCTTCAGCAAGCTTGTCCACCAGGGTTTCCAGGGCCTGCTTCTTGTGGGCGTCGGTCTGCAGGGAATAGGTTTCCGAGAGGGCGAAGGTCGACTGCCAGGCCGTTTTGCCGGTGTGGGTGTCTGTGACGGTGTAGCCAACGCTCAGGGTGGCAATGAGGGCCTGGGCCCGGTCCTTGGCGTCATAGGCCCGGCCGGTATAACTCACCGCGTTGATTGTGCCGTTTAGGACATAGTCGGCCTCCCCGGAGCTGTTTACCAGGGTGAACTGTTTGCTCTGGCCGAGCCAGTCCTGCAGGGCATTGTTGATGTCGGAGGCAAGCCGGATTTCATTGGTAGGGTTGGGCCAGATGGGAATATGAAGCTTGAGGACCTTTCCCTGTTTGTCCGGTGGCAGCATGTTGGGGTTGTGGTAGCCGCAGCCGGCGACAACGAGCAGGACAAAGAGTAGACTCAGGGCCTTTAGTGCGCTCGAAGTTGTTTTCCGCGTTTTTCCGGCAGAAAATAACTTCGTTAACGCACCTATTCCGTTTATCGGGGGCAGGGTAAGGATCTTCATGTTCTGGCTCCGCCGGGGCCTGTAGGTGGCCGGCCTCGGGTTAGTTCACAATATTGATCAGTTTGTTCGGCACGACGATCACCTTGCGCACCGGTTTGCCTTCCAGGAATTTCTGCACCTTGTCATCGGCCAGGGCCATTTTTTCAAGATCTGCATCGCTGGTGCCCGGAGCAACCTGGAGCTGGCTGCGCACCTTGCCCTTCACCTGGACGACGATGGTGATCGCCTCCTCCCGGACTGCTTCGTCATCGTACTCCGGCCAGAGCACTTCGGCAAGGGGGGTGGGGTGTTTTGTCAGCTCCCAGAGTTCTGCGGTAAGATGGGGCACCATGGGGGAGAGCAGGGCAAGCATTGCCTCGATGGCCTCGCGGACCACGGCGGGATGCGGGGGCTCGTTGCCCTCTTCCGCGGCCAGGCTGTACAGGGTGTTGGTCAACTCCATCACCGCGCTGATGGCGGTGTTGAAATGGAACTTCGCCTCGATGTCCGCCCCGAATTTGCGGATGGTCTGATGGGTTTTCCGGTGCAGGGCGGTGCTTGCCGCATTCATCTCCCGGGGCAGGCCGGATGCGGGCTTGGCAAAGACGGAGAGGTTGTCGTCCACCAGGCGGAAGACCCGGTTCAGAAAGCGGTACGCCCCTTCCACCCCCTGATCGCTCCATTCCAGATCCCTTTCCGGCGGGGCGGCAAACAGGCTGAAGAGACGGACCGTGTCGGCCCCGTACTTTTCCACCAGTTCGTTGGGGTCCACCACATTGCCCTTGGATTTGGACATCTTGGTGCCGTCCTTGATCACCATGCCCTGGGTGAGCAGGTTGGTGAAGGGCTCGTCGATGGACAGATAGCCGAGATCGCGCAGGACCTTGGTGAAAAAACGCGAGTAGAGCAAGTGGAGGATGGCGTGTTCCACCCCGCCGATGTACTGGTCCACCGGCAGCCAATAGTCGGCTTTTGCCTTGTCCAAAACCCCGCCGGTGAACCGAGGGGAAACGTAGCGGGCGAAATACCAGGAGGACTCGACAAAGGTGTCCATGGTGTCTGTCTCGCGCCGGGCCGGGCCGTGGCAGACAGGGCAGGTGGTCTGGTAAAAGCTCTCCAGGGTGTGCAGGGGCGATTTCCCGGATTTGTCGAACTGGACATCCGTGGGCAGGCTGACGGGCAGGTCTTTTTCCGGCACCGGCACCACCCCGCAGTGGGCGCAGTGGAGCATGGGGATGGGGGCCCCCCAGTAACGCTGGCGGGAGATGCCCCAGTCGCGCAGACGGAAGGTGGTGCGCTGGCAGCCGAAGCCTTTTTCCGTGGCCGCCGCGGTGATGGCGGTCTTGGCCTTTTCCGAAGCAAGGCCGGTGAATTCCCCGGAGCCGATCAGGGTGCCTGTCCCTTCGTGGGCCTCGATCATGGTCGCCGGATCAAGGGGCTCGCCCTCGGGCTGGATGACGACGTTGATCGGGATTTCGTATTTTTTGGCGAACTCGAAGTCGCGCTGGTCATGGGCCGGCACCGCCATCACCGCGCCGGTCCCGTATTCCATGAGGACGAAATTGGCCACATACACCGGCAGCCTTGTGCCGGTGAAGGGGTTGAGGCAGTAGCCGCCGGTGAAGACCCCCTCCTTTTCCATCTCGTCTTCCGGCCGCTGCCGCTGTTTTTCGACCTTGATCCGGGCAACGAACTCCTTGACCGGTTCTTCCTGGGGGGTGTCTGCGCTCAATTCCAGCGCCAGCGGATGTTCCGGGGCGATGGACATGAAGGTCGCGCCGAAGATGGTATCCGGCCGGGTGGTGAAGATGGTGAGGGCTTTGCTGCTCTTTTCGATGGGGAAGTTCACCTCGGCGCCCACGCTCTTGCCGATCCAGTTGCGCTGCATGGTGAGGACTTTTTCCGGCCAGCCCGTGAGCGTGTCGCAACCGGCAAGCAGCTCCTCGGCGTAATCGGTGATCTTGAAGAACCAGCCGTTCATCTCCCTGGGCAACACGGCATTGTCGCACCGCCAGCAGGCGCCGTCGATGACCTGTTCGTTGGCCAGTACGGTCTGGCAGGTCTCGCACCAGTTGACCGTGGTCACCTTCTGGTAGACCAGCCCCTTTTCGTACATCTTGATGAAAAGCAACTGCTCCCAGCGGTAGTATTTGTCGTTGCAGGTGGCGAGCTCGCGGTCCCAGTCGTAGCTGAACCCCATGCGCTGCAACTGCTTTTTCATGTAGTCGATGTTTTCATAGGTCCACTTGGCCGGATGGGTGTCGTGCTTGATCGCCGCATTCTCGGCGGGCAGACCGAAGGCGTCCCAGCCCATGGGATGCAGGACATTGAACCCCTTCATCCGCTTGTAGCGGGCCACCACGTCGCCGATGGTGTAGTTGCGGACATGGCCCATGTGGATGCGGCCCGAAGGGTAGGGGAACATCTCCAGGAGATAGTATTTGGGCCGGGAGGAATCTTCGCTGGCCTTGTAGGTGCTGTTTGTGAGCCAGTGGGAGCGCCATTTTTCTTCGATGGCCTTGAAATCGTATTTCATGTTCGTTTATCCGGGTTTTTCGTAGTAAATCCCCCTCCCCCGCCAGGGAAGCGCAGACTCCGGGGGGAGGGAACTTTTGGGGCGGCTGCAAGAGGCTCGGTTGCTAATAAGCTTAATACTACAAGCTACCCCCCATTCTATTCCGTTGGTGGAAAACTCTGGTGGGCAAGATTTTCAAAGGAGGTGAAGCGGTCGAGAAAGGCCAGCTCCACGGTGCCGGTCGGGCCATTGCGCTGCTTGCCGATGATGATCTCGGCAATCCCCTTTCTCGGGTTGTCTTCCGCCTTGTTGTACACCTCATCGCGGTAGATGAACATGATCAGGTCGGCATCCTGTTCGATGGCGCCGGATTCGCGCAGGTCGGAAAGCTGCGGTCTTTTGTTGGGGCGGCTTTCCAGGCTGCGGTTCAACTGGGAAAGGGCAAGAACCGGGATGCTGAGTTCCTTGGCCATGGCCTTGAGCGAGCGGGAGATATCACTGATTTCCTGTTCGCGGGACTGGGTGTTTGCCTTGCCCCGCATCAACTGGAGGTAGTCCACCACCACCATGCCGATGTTGTGCTCGGTTTTCAGGCGCCTACACTTGGCCCGCATCTCCAGCACCGTGATGGCAGGGGTGTCGTCGATGTAGATGGGGGCTTCGGAAAGCATGCCCACCGCCCGGGTGAGCTTGGGCCAATCCTGCTCTTTGAGGAAACCGGTCCGCAACCGCTGGGCGTCAACCCGGCTGATGGAGCAGAGCATGCGCATGCCCAAC
>PHAW01000086.1 GCA_002841785.1 Deltaproteobacteria bacterium HGW-Deltaproteobacteria-3
AAGGCTGACCGCAATGGAATCCACCGACTGCCTGTTGCTGACCATGGCCGTGCGGATGAGCGGCAACTGCCCGGAAAGCCGCACCCTGCCGCGATTCGCACCCTGGCGCGCCATCATTTCCCCGCCGAGCTGCAAGCCGTAGTCGCGGAGATCGGAAAACTCCCGGTCATGCAGACCGGCGATCACCTCCTCCATGCGGGACATATGGATGCCGCGAACCTCCGCGGCCAGGTTCACCTCCAGCCGGGCCGCAAAAGGAATCAGCCCTTCTGGCAGCCGGACCCAGACGGTTTTTCCGCAGATGCCGACCTCCGGCAGGGGCAGCCCAAAGGAAGGGCGCTGCTGGGGGATGTCAACTCCTTCCGCCAGCACCCGGGCATGGTCTTGGGGGGATATGGATGGTTTCAAATAAGCTCCTCCTGTTTCAAGGAAATATACCACTGCTGAATCGTCTGCCAATCCCCCTGTTGCCGGGTCCAGTCGGCCAGGGCCTGAAACCGGACACGATTTTCGGCCGCAGCCCCGGTTTCCGCCAGGGCACGGGAGACCGAGGCCAGCAGGGTCTCCAGCCGTTCGCCGGTCGCATCATTGCACAGGCTGCCATGATGGAGGTACCGCAGGGTGATGGGTTCCTCCCCGCACAAGCCAAAGGGGAAACGTTGGGCCAACCGGATAAAAAAAGACCAATCCTCGCCCAGCTCCCCACCCCCGAAACCGCCCGCCGCGACAAAGGCCTCTTTCTCCACCGCCATTGCCGAGGGGACCAGAAAACACCAGCGGGACAACGCGGCAAGGCAGTACCCTTCCAAGGCCATGCCCGGCTCGGGGAGGAAAAATTCCCCGCCGCCGACCTGATCGCAGTTCCTGGTCACCCCATAGGCCACCGGAAAGCCGCGGGCCATGGTCCGCACCAGGCGTGCGACATGGCCCTCCAGCCAGACATCGTCGGAATCAAGAAACATCACCACCTCGCCGCAGGCCCCGGCAACCCCGGCATTTCTCGCCAGACCAGGGCCAAGGCCGGAGCAGCGCAGCAGCCGCACCCCGGGGAACCGCGCGGCAACCAGGGCAGCGGTGTGGTCCGTCGAGCCGTCGTCCACGACAATGATCTCGCTCACCGGGGTATCCTGAGCAACCACGCTGGCAATGGCCCGGCAGGTCATCTCCGGCCGGTTTCTGGTGGGGATTACGCAACTGATTCGCATGGTTGTGGTGGTTCCTTTTGCTCTGTCTGGCTGGGGTGCGCTGTGTCGGGCAGGAAGGCATGCTGCCCAGTCTCCAGCATAACACATAACGCTGGACTGCTCCAAGGGGATGGATTCGGCATGCCTGCCTGAACAAGGCGGGAGGCGGGCAGGGTCTCGACCGATTTTCTCCTTGCCTTTCAATCCCATGCCACATAGAATCACTAACTGTTGGAACCAACGGAAAAATGGGGGATTTTTTTTGTGTTTTCCTAATAACCCCATTGAAAAGGAGAGAAACATGGGTGCGCAGGAACTGGTGGCAATGGCTTTGAAACTCGATCCGGCGGAGCGTTTCGACCTGGGTTGACCAAGTGTTGCACAGTCTCGACAAGCCCGATCCGGAAATCGACCGCCTCTGGCTTGACGAGGCGGAACGCCGCTTGGCGGCCTACCGTGCCGGCAAGGTGCAAGGCATCCCCGCAGAGGAAATCCTCGGCGAATAATGATGCACATAATCTTTTCACTCGAAGCCCGTAGGATGCGGTGAGGGACGAACCGCATCGATCGAGTTCCCCACACAATCAACAACCTCGGACACCTATGGTTGAATATCGGCGGCCAAAGATCACTGGTGGCTCGTATTTTTTCACCGTCAACTGTGCCGAACGCCGGGGCAATCGGACTCTCACGGAAAATATCGATTTACTCCGGCAGTCGTTCTCGAAAGTGAAACGGTCGCATCCGTTTTCCATCGATGCCATAGTGGTTCTTCCAGAGCATCTCCATTGCATATTCACCTTGCCGCATGGGGACGCCGATTTTAAAACGAGGTGGGCATTGATCAAGGCCGGATTCTCCCGCGCTTTGCCGGCCACCGAAAGAAGATCATCGAGCCGTATAAACAGGGGAGAGCGGGGAATTTGGCAGCGGCGCTATTGGGAGCATTTGCTTCGGGATGAAGTCGATTTTGAGCACCATGTCGAGTATATTCATTGGAATCCGGTAAAACACGGCTGGGTTGAGCAGGTCAAGGCATGGCCTTACTCGAGTTTTCATGATTACGTCAGAAAAGGTTTGTGTCCCGAGAATTGGGCGAGCGAACCGAGCAGCGATGTTTGTGGTGGTGAATAACCCGAGCGGTGCACGATCGATGCGGTTCGTTCCTCACCGCATCCTACGGGCTGCGGCCCTGCGGGGGCTAGTGCATTGGCGGCACCAGTGATTTCAAGCGTTAGACGGAGGAAACCATGGCACGACTTGAGGACTATTTTCGGACAGACCAGCGTCAAGGGGTACGGATCACCTCCGCGCAAGAGGTGACGATCTTGCCGGAAAACCTCAAGATCCCGGTAAACATGTATCAAGACTTCGGTGCAGGATCCGTCTACTTCGCCTTCCTACTTCCACTGGTACCGGACCCCGTTCAGAAGTGTGCCGGTCTTGTCGCGGATTCGAACCTCCTCCAGGGATTGCTTGCAGCAACACCAAAGTTGCATATTCATCAGGCGGGAAGCCCCGGCGAGACCGCCGTCGACTCAAAGTCCCTTCCGTTCACTGGTCGGGTGTACATATATTCGGAAAACGATCTTTCGGATGAAGAGATCATCACTCTGACCGAGTTTGCGGCTGAGCGTGGCGTTCACCTCCAGTACTTCGGACCGCAGTGGGCGGAGCACCGCTCTGAGTTAGAAAAGCCGCTCGCGTTTGTTTCCCACGACTCAAGGGACAAAGAACTCTTCGCAAAGGTTGTGGCGGAGAAACTAGTAATTCGTGGGGTGCCGGTATGGTTCTCAGAGTTCTCCCTCACGGTAGGAGACTCGTTGAGGGAGTCGATTGAAAAGGGTCTGAGAGAATGCGAGAAGTGCATTCTAATTCTCACGCCAAACTTTCTCTCGAACCCTGGTTGGACGAAGACAGAATTCAACGCAATCTTCACCCGAGAGCTTGTCGAGCGGTCACGCAGAATACTTCCCGTCTGGGCAGGCGTGACAGCGCGAGAAGTCTACAAATACAGCCCAACATTGGCGGACCGAGTCGGAGCACAGTGGGACGAAGGTGTAGATAATGTGGTTGCAAAACTCATCGGCGCCATTCGAACTGACGTCTAACAATAGGCTAAAGCCGACCGCGTGAAGCACCGTTTTCCTGCCCTATCCCGGCGCGGTCGGCTTACCCTTGGCGTTGTGTGACTGAATACATGACGAAAACGACGAAGGAGAACACATGAAGAAATTTTTTACCGTCCTTGGCGGAATTTTCGCTGTTTTAATCGTTGTGGCTGCGGTTGGGAGACCATTGGGGAGACCATTGGGGTCAGAGACCATTGGAGAGACCATTGGGGTCAGGCTTGACTTACTGCTATTCCCCTGTATTTAGTGATTTTGGGAGTTCCGGAGACATCTTCCTTAATTCTTAAGACCGTGAAGATTCTTCGCATGTGGATCAATCATGAATAGCGCCCGATGACAAAACAGAAAAGCCGCACCAGAGGATCGGGAGCATGAAGAAGATCCTACTGACCATCACTCTGGTTGCAATGCTTTGTACCCAGGCGCTGGCCGAATCCTCCGTCTGGAAGGTCCAGAAAGGCGACTCCGTACTCTTTCTGGGCGGAACGTTCCACCTGTTGCGTCCTTCGGATTTCCCCCTGCCGCCCGAATTCGACGAGGCGTACAAGGCGTCCGAACTCCTTGTTTTTGAAACCGATATCGGCAAATCCAAGGAAGCCGCTGCGCAGCAGAAGCTGATGGCCAAAGCCATGTATGCCGATGGCTCAACCATCGACAAGTATCTCTCCCTCAAAACCTACAAATCGCTGAACGCATACTGCGCGGCCAACGGCATCCCCCTCGAAAGCCTCAAACACTTCAAGCCGTCAATCATTGCCGTGACGATAGCGGCCGTTGAACTCGCCAAGCTTGGGGTTGTCCAAGAAGGGGTGGACACCTTCTTCTATGAATTGGCCACCAAGGATAAAAAGGCCACGGAAGGGCTGGAGACCGTCGATGAGCAAATCGGCTTCATCCTGGGAATGGGAGAAGGAAGTGAAGACGCATTTATCATGTATTCCCTGAAAGATATCGAGTCCATCAAACAGGCTTATGAAGCCATGGTGACGGCCTGGAAAAAGGGCGATCTCAAGAAGATTGACGCCCTGTTTATTGCCGAAAGCAAAGCAAAAATGCCCAAGCTGTACACGGAACTGCTGGCCGGCCGCAACGAGAAGTGGCTGCCGCTGATCGAAGCCTACTACAAAACCCCTGAAACAGAATTTATTCTTGTCGGAGCAGGCCATCTGGCAGGGACGGACGGCATAGTCGAAGCGCTGAGACGGAAAGGGTACACCGTCGAAAAGCTGTGAGCTGCAACAGCCGCCATGAGTCCCGGCATCGCACCAATTCCATGCTTTCAAAAACACGATCGGGGACAAATTGTGCTGCCCCTTATTGCTCTATTGCCGGAAAATATGAGATACTCGGTTAAACAACCATTTTTCAGCGAGGAGAGCACATGAAAACCACGCAGCGATTTCTTGCCGTTCTGATCTGGGCTTTTTTTCCGCTTTTTCTCCCGGCCTGTTATGCTTATCCAGCCGGCGGCGTTGCGGTGAGCCAACCGCCCGGCGGCGGGCCGCCTCCCCATGCCCCGGCCCATGGGTACCGAAGGCTCCAGGAGTACAGGTATTACCCGGCAGCCCAAGTCTATTATTCCCCGGCGCGAAACGCCTATTTCTATCTTGACGGCTCTAACTGGCGCATGAGCGTGACCCTGCCGCGCCATCTTGAAATCCAGTTGAGCGACCCCGTTGTCATTGAAATGGACAGCGATGAACCGTACCGGGATTTCGACAAGCACCGGTCCCAATATCCCCCAGGCAAATCCAAAAAAAGACGATAAACTCCGACCCGGAAAAACAAGAACAAAAGAACACAATGGGGACGACGCCCAATTATTTTGCTCTTGCTCACTCTTTGTTTGATGCTCGGCATCCTGTTTTCCGGGAAACAACTTGACACGGAACCACTCTTTGCGTACGATTTAACGTACGCAAAGGAAAACTCCAATGACCACACTTTCTGCTACGGAAGCAAGAAAATGCCTGTACAGCCTCGTTGATAACGTGGCTGAGTCTCATGCCCCGGTGCAGATCGTGGGCAAGCGGCACTCTGCGGTTCTCATCGCGGAAGAGGATTGGCGGGCCATCCAGGAAACCCTGCACCTCACCTCGGTGCCCGGCATGCGCGAGTCCATTCAGGAAGGGCTCGAGACCCCGGCGGAGAAGTGCGACCCGGAGCTTGAGTGGTGACCTGGCGGTTGGTTTTTACCAAGCAGGCCCAGAAGGATGCAAAAAAGCTCATCCGCGCCGGGCTGAAACCCCAAGCCGAACGCCTGCTCGAAATCCTCAAAGAAAACCCTTGCGGCAATCCCCCTTCCTACGAAAAACTGCTTGGCGATCTGACCGGCGCAGATTCTCGAAGAATTAATATCCAGCACAGACTGGTTTACCAAATTCTGGATGACCTCAAGACCGTGAAGGTTCTTCGCCTGTGGACCCATTACGAATAGCGGATGATCAGAAATAGCCGGGGAACAACACCTCTTCTTTTAAAAACAAACCGTACTGGGGATTATCCCCCGGTAACAGGCTCGAATTTTTCAAAAATCTTCAGCAAGGAATACCAATGGAAAACATCCTCTGGTGGCATTGGATTGTCCTGGGAATTATTCTGGTGCTCATGGAAATCGTGGTGCCGTCGTTCACCATTTTCTGGTTCGGCCTGGGGGCGGTGGTGACCGGCCTGCTGCTGGCCGCGCTCCCGGAGATTTCGCTGAAGTGGCAATTACTGGTGTTTTCCTTATCCAGTCTCGGGTTTACCTTTTGCTGGTTCCGTTTCTTCGTGCCACGGAAAAAAACCAAAACTCTGTTGACTGATGACCAGACGGCCATCGGCCAGATGGGGATTGCCGCCACCCGGGCTCTGGTTCCGGGCGAGCATGGCAGGGTGGCGTTTTCCGTCCCGGTGCTGGGGGAGGAATCGTGGATGTATCTGGCCGACGAGCCCATTGAAACAGGCAACCGCATTCGGGTTATCGCGGTTCTCGTTTCAGAGCAGGGAGAGCGGATTCTCAAAGTAAAAAAAGTGCTGTAACGGAGTTTAATCTTCACCTGGAGGAATACAATATGGATGTGGGACTCATTATCGTCGTTGCCATTCTGGTTCTTGTTTTTGTGACCATTGCCAACGGGGTCAAGATCGTGCCGCAGGGGTATGAGTTTGTCATCATGCGGCTCGGCAAATATCATACGACCCTGACGCCGGGCCTGAACCTGATCATCCCCTATATCGACACCATTGCCGCCAAGGTGACCAGAAAGGATATCTCCCTGGATATCCCCAGCCAGGAGGTCATCACCCGGGACAATGCGGTGATCATCACCAACGCCATCGCCTTTATCAACATCCAC
>PHAW01000087.1 GCA_002841785.1 Deltaproteobacteria bacterium HGW-Deltaproteobacteria-3
TGGCCTTGAGCAGGGAACGATGCGGCGCCCGCTCCACCCCTTTGCGTATTGCATCACTGCGCATCTTTTTCATAGGTCGATTCCCGTCAATTGTCCTGAATTTTTCGTATTTTCATCAAAACTTGAGAATACTAGCAGGCCGCCGCCTGCTGTCAAGGCAAAAGTCTCCTGCCGCCCAAATTTGGCGAGCAGAACGCAGGGGATGCGGTCACTGGCCCGCCAATTTTTTCTTTTGACTTTTAATATCCTCCCACGGAGGATCGTAATAAACGGAAATCAATCAGAAAAAAAGAGAATCATACATCCCGTCCACCCTTGGGGATGAGTATAATGAAAAAACTCCGTTTAGCCCGTTGTCCAACTTCACCCTACACCCGCCGACAGATATGAAAATCAAACAATACCAAGTAGATGCCTTTACAACCAGAATATTCGAAGGAAATCCCGCAGCCGTATGTCCGTTGGCAAGCTGGCTGGACGATGAAACCCTTCAGGCCATCGCGCAGGAAAATAATTTATCTGAGACAGCCTTCTTTGTGCCCTCGGAGAAAGGTTTCGCGTTACGTTGGTTCACCCCGGTCAAGGAAGTTGATCTATGCGGCCATGCAACCTTGGCATCGGCACATATCATCTTCGAAGCTCTTGCCTACCCCAAACAGGCCATCACCTTTGAAACAGGTCGCGGCGAATTAATCGTCGAGCAGAAGGGAAAGTTGCTGGAAATGAATTTTCCTGCATATCCACCAATATCCCACGAGCTTTCCGAAAGCTTGATCAAAGGGCTTGGCCAGCGCCCCATTGAGGTCTTGGTCGCCGACGACTACTTGGCCGTATTTGATAGTGAAGCAACCATTCGCGCTATCACGCCCAACCTAGCTTTGCTAGGCGAGCTTGATTTGCGCGGGGTCATCATTACCGCGCCCGGAACGGACGTGGATTTTGTCAGCCGCTTCTTTGCTCCCAAGTTCGGTATTCCAGAAGACCCCGTTACAGGTTCCGCCCATTGTGCGCTTGCGCCGTTCTGGGCCGAAAAGCTTGGCAAAAGCATCCTGACCGCCAGACAAGTTTCCAAGCGTGGTGGCGACATCACTTGCGAGATGAAAGCTGATCGCGTGCTTCTCTCTGGATCTGCGGTCACGTTCATGGAGGCAGAAATCACCCTCTTAACCTAACGTCATATTGCCGCCCGCTTCACGCCGGCGGCGCATCCCTCTTGAGTTTTATCAAAGTTGCCCGTTGGCAACCCATAACCCTTGACGTTATATAACCCAATGCGTTATAGTTTCCCATGATCCTTGATTTCCACTGCGCTGAGGCGGAAAAGATTTGGCAGGGCGTGGTCTCGCGCCGACTCCCACGAGAGATACAACAGGTTGCCCTGCGCAAGCTCTTCATGCTCGACAAGGCTCAGACCCTGGATGACTTGCGCATCCCTCCCGCAAATCGGCTGGAGCCTCTCAAAAATACGCGCAAGGGGCAGCACAACATCCGCATCAACGATCAGTGGCGAATCTGCTTTATCTGGACGGAGCGTGGGCCGTCCAGGGTTGAGATCGTGGATTATCATTGAACAGCGACCCCAACGAGGTGCGAGTACATGAAAAAACTAAAAAACATTCATCCCGGCGAAATCCTGCTTGAGGAATTCCTCAAGCCGATGCAGATCAGCCAGAATGGGCTGGCCCGCGCCATCGGCGTTCCGCCGCGCCGCATCAATGAGATTATCCTGGGAAGGCGTGCCGTTACGGCGGATACCGCTCTTCGCCTGGCACAGGCGTTTGGCAACTCGGTCCAGTTCTGGATGGGGCTACAGGATGAGTATGCGGTGCGTGAGGCCAGGGAGGCCATCGCCCATAAACTTGCCACCATCCAACGCCTGGCCGCCTGAAGTTGATGGCGGAGGCATTGTGGTTCATCAAATTTGGCTTGCCAAGAGCACCGGATTGTTATACCTTGCCAAACAAGAAAAAATCCCCTACCAGCGGAGGGAAATACTCCTGCGACCCTTGATGCTCAGACCTCTATCCTCAGCCGTTTCGCCTCGGACCCGTAAAACCCCATGAAATATGTATTTGGCCCGGTCAATTCCCGCCGTCTGGGAATTTCACAAGGCATTGATCTCGTCCCCCCCAAGATATGCAATTTCAACTGCATCTATTGCGAAATCGGCGCCACCACCACCCACACCTGTACCCGCAAGGAGTATATCCCGCTCCCCGAGCTGCTGGCGGAGATCGACACGGTGCTGGCCGACCGGGAACTCATGGCCCACCTCGATGTTTTCACCATCACCGCCAGTGGGGAGCCCACCCTGCACAGCGGCATCGGCCAGGTGATCCGCTATCTCAAAGAAAAATCCGACAAGCCGGTGGTGGTCCTGACCAACGGCTCCCTGCTCTACCTCCCGGAAGTGCGCCAGGACCTGATGGCAGCGGATATCGTCATCCCCTCCCTTGATTCGGCCAGGGAGGAAAGCTACCGCCGCATCAACCGGCCGGCCGCCTGCTCGCCCCTGGCCGAATTGATCGAAGGGCTTATCACCTTTCGCAAGGAATTTTCCGGAAAATTCTGGCTGGAAATCCTCCTGGCCAGTAAGATCAACGACAGCCCCGAGGACATCGCCGCCCTCGTTGCCGCAGTGGAAAAAATCAGACCGGACAAGGTGCAGCTCAACACCGTGGCCAGGCCGCCCCTGGAAAGCTTTGCCAAGCCCCTGACCCAAGCGGAGCTGGAAGGTGTTGCCCGCCAGATTCCGGGGGAGGTGGAGATTCTGGTTGACTTCACCACCCGGGATCGGGAAAAATTCCGCAACCTTTCCGAAGACGAAATTATCGAAATGCTGAAAAGAAGACCCTGCACGACCAACGATGTCAGCGAGGCCCTCAATCTGGACCCGGACACCACGCAGAGCATCTTACAACAACTGGCCGCCAGCGGCCGCATCATAGAGACGACACACGATGACAAACGATACTACCAAACCAGCAGATGAACGGCCGAACGGCCAAGGCAGCGAAAACAATGGGGAAGAGCGTTCCATCCTCTCCCGGGTGAGCAAATGGTTGAAGAAACCAGGCAAACCGGGCGAAGAAGAAGGACAGGCCTCCCGCCAGACAGCCCCGGCTTCAGGCCCGGCAGATTCCGCTCCGGCTTCCGGCGGCCCCCCCCGGCCCGAGGGCGAACCAGCCTCCCCCACGGGCGGCAAACCCCGCCGCCGCAAAAGGCCGCCCCGGAGACGAGGGAAATCCACCCGCCCGGAAGGCCAGCAAACAGAGCCAACCGCCGAGGGTGAGCAACCCGCCTTTCCCCCGACGGCAACAATAACAAAAGAGAAGAGCGCCGCCCCGGCCAGACCACCGCGGCAGCGGTCGCCCCGGCCCCGGAAAGACGCGGAACACGGCAAGGAAACCGTCACCAGACCCGAGGAAAGCAGACCGGTGGCCAAGGGCGATACCACCCTGAAGCTGTTGATCAACACCGATGAGCCGGAAGAATGCCGTCTTGTCCTTCTGGAAGGCGGCAGGGTGGAATCCTTTTACGTGGAAACCGTCAGCCAGGCGCAAACCAAGGGCAACATCTACAAAGGAAGGGTCACAGCGGTGGAGGCCAATCTGCAGGCAGCCTTTGTCGATTACGGCACGGAAAAAAACGGCTTTCTCCCCTTCGGCGACATCCATCCGGAATATTACGCCAACGAGGTTGCCGCGGACACCCACTGGAAAGATCTGCCCATCCAGAATGTCCTGAGCAAGGGACAGGAGGTGCTGGTCGAGGTGGTCAAGGAGGCCACCGGCAACAAGGGCGCCACCCTCACCACCTATCTCTCCCTGCCGGGCCGGTACCTGGTGCTGATGCCCGGCAGCGACAGCGCCGGGATTTCCCGCAAGATCGAGTCCGAGGAAGAACGCAACAAGCTGCGGGAGATGATAGAAAGCGTCAGCATCCCCGAAGGCATCGGCTACATCGTCCGCACCGCCAGCCAGGAGATCACCAAAACCGCGCTGGCCCAGGACGTCCGCTACCTGCTCAACCTTTGGAAGGAAATCAAGAAAAAAGGCCAGACCGAAAAGACCCCGGCCCTGCTGCACAAGGAGCAGAACATCGTCTCCCGCTTCCTGCGCGACCATTTCACCTCCGAGATCGCAGAGATCCTGGTGGACGCCGACGAGGCCCTGGCCCAGGTCAACAACTTCCTCGAACTGCTACCCGCCGCCCAGCGCAAATCCACCGTCGCCAAGCTGCACAAGGGCATCCAGCCCCTGTTCCATCAATACCATGTGGAAAAACAGATCGAGCAGATCTACCAGCCCACCGTGCCCCTGCCCTCCGGTGGCTCCATTGTCATCAATCCAACCGAGGCCCTGGTCGCCATCGATGTCAATTCCGGCCGCACCGGCAAGGACAAGAGCTTTGAAGACGCCATTTTTCTCGCCAACATGGAGGCGGCCGAGGAATTGTCGCGCCAGCTCCGGCTCCGCGATCTCGGCGGCCTCATTGTTGTTGATTTCATCGACATGCGTGACTCCAAACACATCCGCGAGGTGGAAAAAAAGGTGCGCGACTGCATGAAGCGCGACAAGGCCAAGGTGGATTTTTCCAAAATCTCCAAGTTCGGCCTCATGCAGATCTCCCGGCAGAAGATGGCCGCCCCGGTGTCGGTGGGAAGCTACCGAATCTGCCCCCATTGCCAAGGACGCGGCATGGTCCGTTCCGTCGAAACCCAGGCCCTGGTGCATTTCCGGCACATCCAGACCGGGGTGACCAGAAAGGAGATCAAGCGGGTGGTTTGCCGTTTGCCCATGGAGGTTGCCCACTACATCCTGAACAAAAAACGTCAGGATCTGATGGAGCTGGAACAGGAACATCAGGTCGAGATCAGTATTATTCCGGAAGCGACCATGCCGCCCAACGAGAGCAAGATCGATTTTCTGAAGGAATAATTTCCCGCCGCCGAGGCGCATGCCACTGGTATGCGCCTCGGTTCCGCAATACTCTTCTGCCGCTCTGCTTCCCGCCTGAAGCCAAGCCCTCGAAATATCCCTGCCTGAAACGAGAGAAATCCCGGTGGCCCTGTCTCCCTTTTGACTAAGAAGCTTGGCGAAAAAAAGAAAAGCTACAGCCATGCGTCAACAAATGTCTCTGCCCATAAAGAGTTCCACCTGACCGAAAAATGGGTGAAATCAGCGATTGTTTCCGCGTTTCTGATAGGTGAAAACCGCCCGGTTATGCTCGGCCAGATCGTTGGAAAAATAATGGGTTCCGTCATTTTTTGAGACGAAATAAAGATAGGACGACGGGGCCGGATGCAGCACGGCAACGATGGCGGCGCGGCCAGGGTTTGCGATGGGGCCGGGAGGCAACCCGTTGATCAGATAGGTGTTGTACGCGGTGGGTGCTTGCAGATCCTTCCGGGTGAGATTGCCGTTAAAATCGACCAGGCCGTAGATCACGGTGGGATCGGTCTGCAGCCGCATCCCCTGCCGCAACCGGTTAAAAAAAACCTGGGCAATGAGGGGCCGCTCTTCCGGAACGGCGGTTTCCTTCTCCACGATGGAGGCCAGGGTCAGCACCTCGTGGGGAGTAAGGCCCAAGGGGTTGTCGCGCAGATCGCCCAGTTCCTGCCGCACCTGCCGCCCCCGTTCAAGCATCAAGGCGATGATCTCCCTGGGGTTCTGACCGCGCACCAATTGGTAGGTGTCCGGAAACAGATACCCTTCCAGGCTCGCCGCCCGCACCCCATGCCGGGCAATAATCTCCGGGTCACGCGCCAGGTCGAGAAAAAGCTCCCGCTCCCCCCAGCCGCCCCGGGAGAGGATGTCGGCAAGCTGATAGATGTTGCTGCCTTCGGGGATGGTGACCGACCAGCGCACGGTGTCTCCGGCCGCAAGAGCCCGGAGGATTTGGTACGGGGTTTGTCCGGGGCTGAACCGGTATTCTCCGGCCTGCAAACGCTGGCTGAGCCGGGAAACCCTGGCAAGAACGTAAAAACCGCGCCCCGGCGGGACCGCCCCGTTTTCGGCAAGAATTCTCTCTATTCCGGTAAGGCTGGTTTTGGGCGGGATCAGGACATGCAGCGCCCCCCCTTCCCGCATGGGCATGGGAGTAACCGCATAGGACCAGAGCCAGAGCCCGGACCCTGCCAGGGCCAGGAAGGCAACGCCACAGAGCCAGAATGCCAAGCGGCGCATGGCGCCGGGGCTGCCTTGGCCTTTTTTCCGGACTCCCCTTGCCTGAGCCAAAAACGCATCTCCTGCGAATTCTTACACTGAAACGCCATCGCCCCCCGCGCAAATGGGAGGCAATGGCGTTATGCCTTCATTCCGGCCTAGTCCTCAAAAACAATGGACAAAATCCGGTCCATGTTCTTCACCGGAATGAATTTGATCTTCTTGCGGAGATCTTCGGGAATCTCCACCAGATCCTTCTTGTTCTGCTCCGGGATGATCACCGTGGTGATCCCGGCCCGGAGGGCGGCCAGGGCTTTTTCCTTGAGGCCGCCGATGGGAAGCACCCGGCCGCGCAGGGTGATCTCCCCGGTCATGGCCACATCCTGGCGCACCTTTTTCCGGGAAAGCGCCGAATACATGGCCGTGGCGATGGTCACCCCGGCGGATGGGCCGTCCTTGGGGATAGCGCCGGCCGGCACATGC
>PHAW01000088.1 GCA_002841785.1 Deltaproteobacteria bacterium HGW-Deltaproteobacteria-3
CTTTCATGGCATGTGCGGGGGTGCCCCTGAGGCCTTTATGGATACGTCCTTGATTACAGGCAAGACAACGATAACCGGTTCACCGCGCAGCATTCTGCTGGTGCAGCTCGGCGATATCGGGGATGTCGTCCTCTCTACCCCCTGCATCAGGGCGTTGCGGGAAAATTATCCGCAGGCCAGGATCGCGGTTGCCGTCTGGGACAAGGCTGCCGAGTTGCTGGAGGATTGCCCCTGGCTCGACCAGGTTGTCGCGGTTACGAAGCGGTCCCGGTCGCTTTGGGAAGAACTCCGCTTTCAGAGCGATTTTTTTCGCAACCTGCGCAGCCTGCAGTGCGATCTGGCCATTGACCTGCGAACCGGAACGCGCAGCGCCATAATGGCCTTTCTTTCCGGGGCGTCCCAGCGGATCGGTTTTTATGCCGAAGACGGCAGGCTGTGGAGAAATCGCCTTTTCACCAGTCTTCTGGAACGGGAATACACCCCTGATCTGCATGTTGTCGACTATCTCCTCGGATTGCTCGCAGCCTTCGGAATTACAACCGAACAGAGAATCCCGGAGCTTGCCGTTGCCGGGGGGAAACAGGAGGAAATCCGGTTTCAGTTCGAGCGGGAGGGGATTTGCCGGGATAAAAAGCTTGTTGCCGTGCAGCCGTTTTCCCTCTGGCAATACAAGGAGTGGGGCAAGGAGAAGTATATCGCCCTTATCCGCTGGCTGGTAACGGAATACGGGGTGGCGGTGCTTGTCACCGGCTCAGTCGCGGAAAAAAAACGGGCCGAGGAGATTGTCCGGGATTGCGGCGCGGGATGCTATAATTTCGCCGGAAAGACCTCCATCGCCATGTATGCCGCCTTGTTGCAGCAATGCCGGTTGTTCATAGGGGTTGATAGCGCCGGCCTGCATATCGCCGCGGCGGTGGGAACCCCAACGGTCGGGATATTCGGGCCGTCCTCTCCGGTATCC
The DNA here is from genome assembly GCA_002841785.1 of Deltaproteobacteria bacterium HGW-Deltaproteobacteria-3. Classification (GTDB taxonomy): domain Bacteria; phylum Desulfobacterota; class Desulfobulbia; order Desulfobulbales; family Desulfurivibrionaceae; genus Thiovibrio. The sequence continues at coordinate 962 of PHAW01000088.1, forward strand.
TGGGCGCCGAGGGGAGGAAAACATCTGGTTGTTCAGAAAAAGATGCCGTGTGTCCCGTGCCGGCAGAAGGGCTGTGGTAATAGCGAGAAGAGCAGGTGTCTGGATGAATTGACTCCGGAAGAGTTCATGGCGCAGATTGGTTCTCATGTGAGGAGTAACCCATCGATAACGCTAAGTTAGTTGGTTGCGCTATCTTTTCCGGGGCTGATTATAAACTCAAGTCAAGATGTGTTAGAAGGGGATACTGCGCATGGAGTTGAAGGTAACAACCAAGGATGGCCAGGGTGCAATTTTTTCTTTCCTGGCCGCAAGTATTCCGGTGCTCCTCGGAATTTTTGTTTTTCTGGTCCCATTTCCCCACACAACGACAATCAAGGAAATATGCTATTATTTGTCGGTGTTCGTGGTTGTTGCTCTGTTCCTGTTTAGAAAAATACAATTTTCTTTTCAGACCCCTCTGGCATTTCCAGGGATTCTTTTTGTGATCTGGTGTTTTTTTGGTCTTTTTTTCGCAGTGAACCTAGCAAACAGCATACATGATTTCTATGCGCATTTATTGAAATATGTTCTCCTCTATTTCATCCTGATTAATGGTTTTTGTTCGCTCAAAAAAATGTCGGTTCTCTCCTGGATACTCATCGCTTCCGCTTCAAGTCTCTTTGTCTGGCGCCTGTACTATTACTATGTAAAGCTCGGCACCCCTTTTGCCGAGAGATTCGGCGCATGCTTCACCGAGGTGACAACCAATCTGATCGGAATCATCGCCGTAGTTTCCATTGTTTTTAGCATACACAACATCTCCCAGGCAAAGGGGTGGCTCGGGAGAATATTTTTTGCAAGCTGTCTTCTGCCCGCCCTTGCCGTAATTTTCCTGGCGCAAACCCGAAGCGTGTTGCTCGCCTTGGTTGTTTCCTTGCTGGTTGTTCTTTCTGCACGGAAGAAGGTTCTCGTAGGAGTTTTGTTGTTGCTTGGGGTGATCCTGTCTGTCAGCCCTGTCGGGGGAAGATTTACAAATAATATGGCAGACAACCTGAGAATTAAACACGGACTGCTTGTGTGGGAGGTAGTGAAGGATTATCCCGTAACCGGGATCGGTTTTGGCATGCAGACATTTGGTGGAGACCTGGATTTGCAACGCTACAATGCCAGGTTGCCGGAAAGGTTTCAGGGTCAGGAGATTTTGCTGAATCCCCACAATATGTATACCGACATTGCGGTGCGTACCGGCATTCCGGGGATCATCTTTTTCCTTGGGGTTATCTTCGCTTTTTTTCGGATGCTGTGGCCGCTCCGGAAAAATGGCGCAAGCGACAACATTGTCTCGTGGGTGAACGCTGTTATTGCAGCAGGGGTGTCATTTTTTATAATTGGATTTTTTGAACCGGTTTTTAGTCATTATCCCGAGTCGGTTCTCTGCGTGATTTTTGCCATGGGGACAATAGTGTGGCGAATCAACAGGGACAATCGGCCCTCAATGGCAGCAGAGGAGTTGTGATGGGGACGGCCGAAGTGAAGAAGATCGCAGTGGTCATTCCGAAATATGGGCTGGTGGGCGGAGGCGAGCAGTTCGCCTTGCACCTGACGGAAAAAATCGCCCGAAACCCCCGCTATGATGTCCACGTTTTTGCCAATAAATGGAAGGCGGCTTCAGGGAATGTTTCCTTCCATTTTGTTCCGATGCTGAAGTTCCCACGGTTTCTGACCACAATAAGTTTCGCTTTTTTCGCCAATGCCGCCATTGCCTGCCGGGATTTCGATCTCATCCACACCCATGACCGGATATTCCATGCCGATGTCTTTACCATGCATGGAGTGCCTCACCGTTTCTGGGTCCGGGAGGTCAGGAAAAAAGGGATGAGTCTTTTCGACCGCGCAACCGCATGGGTCGAGCAGCGGTTGATCTCCGATCACCGATGCAGATTTTTGTTGCCGGTATCCAGTCTGGCATTGGAGAAATTCAGCCGGGAACTTGGTGTGGATACAAGTCGGGTGAGGGTGATCCATCCCGGGATCGAGCTTGCGCGGTTTGACCTGACGAATCGTGGGGAGAAACGGGGGGAGATCCGAAAAAAAATCGGGATAGGGGCCGATGATTTCCTGGTGTTGTTTGTGGGCATGAATTTTGAGCTCAAGGGCTTGCAGACCACAATTTCCGCGCTTGCCAAGGCAAAGGCCAAACTGCCGGGCAAGGAGATGAAACTACTTGTCGTGGGGAAGGGAAATCAGGACAAATACCGCAAAATCGCGGCAGATCTTGGGGTGGGCGGGGAGGTCGTTTTTGCCGGGGTGCAGAGCGACGGCATCGAGGAAATATATGCGGCCGCGGAGGTATGTGTCTTGCTGTCCGGCTTTGACACCTTCGGCATGACCGTGCTGGAGGCCATGGCCGCTTCGCTTCCGGTCATTATCAGCACCCGGGTTGGGGCCAAGGATATAGTAATCAATGGCGAGCATGGTTTTATCGTTGCCAGGGATGATGCGGAAACGGTGAGCGCCCACCTGGTGTCGTTGTGCGATGAGCAGCGCAGGGCACGGATGGGCAGGGCCGCCCGCCAGCGGGCGGCAGAACATTCCTGGGACGAGGTTGCAGGCAAGGTTGCTATGATCTACGAGGAGATATTGTCCGCATCCCCCTGAGGCAATAATCCCAGACTGTCCCTGAAGTTTCCGGCACCAGGTGGATTTTGGTGGATTTTCCCCCGCCATGCCCCTGTTGCGCCAGCCTGTCAAGGTGGGAGGCGATCATGGGGAAGAGATTGTACCGGTTCAATACGGCATCCCGTGCTGCCTGGATTTCTTGCCGGGACTCCTCATAGCGCTTGCGCCGGAGACACTCTTCGATGATGGCGATGGCCTGTTCCGGTTGCCGGAGATCGATTCTGGTGAGGGCGTTTTCGGGGAAATATTGTTCGATATTGGGGCAGCCGTAGTAGATCGGATGGCAGCCGGCCAGAAACGGGTCGGAGATTTTTTCCGTCCAATAGTCGTTGACTGCGCAATTTTCAATGGCGATATGATATTTATACGGGGCAAGGGCATCCCATTTGTCCTCGATCTCCCTGATTCCCCGGCCAAATACATCGATGCGGTCGCCGAAATGATTTTGCAGGGTGCTGACAAAGGCGAGGCGAAGACGATGACCGTCACTGAAAGCCTTGGTGGAAGAGATAACGGACAGCTCTTTTCTCTTCTCATACTGGGTGATGGCCGAGAGTTCGTCATAATCCTTTGACCACGATAAATTCACATGGTCCTTTTGGCTCCGGCCGACATGCCAGGGGAGCCCGGGTTGGTCGATGATTGTCCCGGGATGCTTGAGATCGGTACGGCAGGTGATGACAGTCGCAAACTGGTCGAGGAATGCGGGGCGGTATTGCTTGAGGGTGGGTGGTTCCGCTGTGATCAGGATGGTGTTTTCCTTTGGGCAGTATGCGGATTCCCCGCAGGACAGCCCTTCAAATATCACCCAGTAATCACACGTTTTTTCTGTGTGATCCAGAATAAACTGGTAATTGCCCCAAACGCCCCCCTGGTGAGAAGTCTGTCTTGCTATTGGCCAATTCGGATATGTGAGCTTTATTTTTAGCATGATTTTTTGGGTTCGCATCCAAGGTGTAAATATTCGATAGGAAATTATATACGATCCGTATGATTATTGTGAAATTATCAACCCCTCTGTTTGGTCAGTCGCAGGAGGTGTTGGCGAATATTGTAAAGCAGACTCCCTCATGCCTCGGAAAGTGGGAGGGGATTCAATTCCATGCAAATACCGATATCGAGTCATGCGATTTTTATATCGTATTTGAGGGCTTGGAAAAAAAAGAGAAAGTACTGTGTCCTCCTCAAAACACGGTTTTTGTGGCGGCTGAGCCATCCTCGCTGAAGCGCTATGATGAGTCATTTCTTGCGCAATTCGCAACAATAATTACCTGTCAACGCGGAATAAAACATGGCAATAAATATTATAACCAGCCAGGTCACACCTGGTTTATCAAGAAAAATTATGATGAGTTGATGCGGACTGCATCCGTGCAAAAAAATAAATTGTTGTCAATCATAACCAGTAATAAGCAGGATAGTGAAGGGCACAAAAAAAGATATGAGTTTTGTATGAAGCTCAAGGAGTATTTCGGCGATTCAGCGGATTTGTATGGCCGGGGGATACATGAATTCGAAGATAAATGGGATGTCCTGGCTCCCTATAAATATTCTGTCGCCATAGAAAACTACATTGAACTGGATTGGGTAACGGAAAAAATCGGAGATTGCTTTTTGGCGCATACTTTCCCTTTTTATTACGGGGCGCCAAATGTATCAATATATTATAGGGAAGAAAGTTTTGTAAATATTGATATAGAGAATTTTGAATTGTCGTCCAAAAATATTGAAGAAGTTGTTTCTGATAAATTTCATTATAAAAATAATTTGCCTGCCTTGCTTGATTCAAAAACAAGATATTTGAATAATGTCAGTCTTGTCCCTATGCTGCATAATTTTATTATGGGTGGTATTTGCAAGGAAAAACAAGACAAAGAACAGATGGTTTTTTATCCGGAAAAGAGCAAGGCTTTTTTGTTCTTTAAAAAAATGTTCAAGCGCGGGAGTAATTGAGTCGTGAATCCCAAGGTGTCGATTTGTATTCCTGCTTACAAGCAGCCTGATTCCATTTTGAGGACATTGGAATCGATAAAAAGGCAGGATTTCCTGGATTTTGAGGTCGTGGTGAGCGATGACACCCCGGATGAATCCGTATACAGGGTGTGTGAGAGATTTCGTACATGTTTCCCAATACAATATCTGAAAAATGACAAGAGCCTTGGTTCCCCAGGGAACTGGAATAGGGCTGTTGATGCGGCATCGGGAAAATATATCAAGATCATGCATCATGATGATTATTTTTCGGATAATGCCAGCTTGGGAGCCTTTGTCGCTTTGCTTGATGACCATCCTGGGGCTGGTTTTGCTTTTAGCGGTTCGAACAATGTTGACAAGAACGGGATGCTTCGTTTTGTGCATTCTGCAAAGAAAAAACAGGTGGAGACGCTACGCAGCAATCAGAATGTGCTGTTCTTCGGGAATTTTATTGGGGCACCGAGCGCAACGATTTACAGGAAGGACTTAGAGGTTCGGTTTGACGAAAATTTGAAATGGGTCGTTGATCTGGATTTTTATTATTCAATATTAAGAGTGAACAGCCATTTTTGTTATACGGTAAATCCTCTGGTGTCGGTCTGTATTGGTGGTGATGATCGGGTGACATCTGCGTGTGAAAATAATAAATGTGTAGAGATTTATGAATGGTTCTATTTTTATAAGAAATTACGCAATATCGATTCTTCTTGTTTTTGTTGGTTTAATTTTTTCTGGAATTTGTTGAAAAAATATAAAATTTATTCGTCTAAGGAAATCTTCGCCTGCGGCGTCAATTTTCAGGTGCCGGGATATGTGGAGCATATCTTGTATTGCTTGACTGTTTTTGGGCAGATTGCAGACGTTAAAGTTGTGAATAAGTTATTACGCGTTATGTGCTATCGTTGCTGGTTGTTCCGGGAGCGTTATTTTCTTAAATAAAAGGCTCTTCAGCAAAATTTGTGGGTTGATTCTGGCTCAGGGAGCTTGCCAACCGCATGATACAGGGCGATTTTCAGCATATCAAAGCTCCTGAAGCCGTA
>PHAW01000337.1 GCA_002841785.1 Deltaproteobacteria bacterium HGW-Deltaproteobacteria-3
CGAGGTCTTTTCCCGGTGGGGCGCGCCGGTGAGCAGATATGTCTGGTGCGGCCGGGTCAGTTCGCTGTGCAGCCTGAGAAAGAGCGGGTGCTCGTAGGGATAAAACGGCAGGGCTGTTTCCGGCCAGACAATGAGCTGCGGTTGTCTGGTGGTGAAAAATTCTTGGCTCAGCCGAAGGTAGGTGTCAATGGTTTCCCGCTGAAAGGCGGGCTGCCATTTTTGATCCTGGGGGATATTGCCCTGGGCCACCGCCACTTCCATCTGTTCCGCCTGGGCAAGGGTTGCGGGCAGGGTCTGCATCCGCCAGAGACTGTAGCCCGAGGCGAGCAGCAGCAGGGCCGACGCCGCAAGGGTAATTGCAACGGGGCTCGTCCGCTTGCCTCGGACGAGCGAGGCGGCAAGGGTGAAGATCAGCGCGTTCGCCAGCACCAGGAGAAAGGTGAGGCCATGGTGGCCTGCCAGATCGGCAACCTGGATGAGCTGGGGCAGATGGTACTGGGTGTAGGCCAGATCCATCCAGGGAAAGCCGGTGAACAGCCGGCTGCGGATCAGGTCGAGCGCCACCCAGCAGGCCGGGGCGAAAACGAGCAGGGGAAGGCGCGGCCCGGTTTTGGCGCAGAGAAAGGCGAAGAGCGCCAGGTAGCAGCTCATGTACAGAGCCAGAAACACCAGGGCCAGCACCGCGATGGGCAGGGATACCTGGCCGTAGGTGGCCAGGACAATGACGATCCAGTACAAAAGGGGCAGGTAATAGGCCAGGCCGCAGATGAGGCCGAGCAGCGCGGCCCGGCGCGGGGGCTGGTTGTCGAGGCTCCAGAAAAGAGGGACCAGCGCCAGCCAGGCAAGTTGCGGCAGGGCAAGGTTTCCCGGAGAGGCGAAAAATAACAGGGTGCTGGACAGCAATGCCAGCAGGGCAGCCCTGCCGAAAGGGGTTTGGCTTCCGGAATGCGGGAACAAGGAAGGCATCAGTCGAACTTGGTCTGGATTTTTACGGTGTGGATGCGCCGCCGGTCGGCGGAGACCACCTCAAAGACCAGGGAGTTGATGAGCATGGTGGCGCCCACCGGCGGCACCCGGTCCAGTTGGTGGATGATCAGGCCGCCCACCGATTCGTAGGGGCCTTCCGGCAAGGTGACGCCGAAGAAATCCTCCACCTCCTCAAGATTGACCTTGGCGTCGGTGAGGAGCATGTGCTCGTTCACCACCTTCCACCGTTTTTCCGCCTTGTCGTATTCGTCGCGAATCTCGCCGACGATTTCTTCCAGCACGTCTTCCAGGGTCACCAGGCCGCGC
>PHAW01000089.1 GCA_002841785.1 Deltaproteobacteria bacterium HGW-Deltaproteobacteria-3
CTGGCTGCTCCGGGATTGGAGATAATCGATGCCGTCGGCCGCGGCAATGGCACGCTCCAGCGGGGTGGTGATGAAGCCCCGGACCAGTTCGGCATTGGCCCCGACATAGACGGTGGTCACGGTGACCGACGCGTTCTCGCTTCTGGGGTATTGGCGCACATTGAGGCTGCGCAACGCCTGCAACCCGGCAATGACGATAAGCAGGCTGATCACCATGGCAAGCACGGGGCGGCGGATGAAGAGATCGGTGAATTTCATGGGTTCGGGCTCAAAAAAATCAACTGTTGGCCGGCTTGGGATCCAGGCTGAACTTCGGGTTCAGTCCGTTGTCCACCACGACTTCCTGGCCGTTGCGGAGTTTGAACACCCCGGTGCTGACCACGATGGCCCCATCCTCAAGGCCCGAGGCAACGGCGACGAAATCGCCGCGCCTTTCCCCGAGGCGGACAAACTGCTGGCGCACCGCCAGGACGGAGGCGCCGGTTCTTTCGTTTTTCCGTTCTTCGACCACGAAGACTGAATCGCCGTAAGGCGCAGGAAGCACCGCGGTTGCGGGGATGGCCAGCACCTGGTTCTTGCCGGGCAGCACCACGGCCACCGTGGCAAACATGCCGGGGTGCAGCCGTTCCGCCGGGGTGCAGCCGTTCCTCCTTGTTGGCCGCGGTGGCCTGCACCCGGACATTGCGGGTGGCGCTGTCCGCCTGCGGGTTGATGGCGGTGATCTTGCCGGCCACGGTCCGGCCGGGCAGGGCATCGGAGGTTATCCGCACCGGCAGACCGGGTTGGATGCGCGCCATATCCTGCTGGGGCAGCATGAAATTGATGAAAATCGGGTCCATGGCCTGGAGGGAAACAATGGGGTCCCCCTCCTTGAGGATCTGGCCCAGATTGACCAAGCGGATGCCGAGGCGGCCGGAGAATGGGGCGCGGACGGTTTTTTTGGCGATGGTTGCCCGGATCGTGTCGGCCTGGGCCATGGCCTGCTTGTGTTTCGCCTCGCCGTCATCGTAGGCGGCCTTGGAAACGGCGTTGGTTTCGACGAGCATCCGGAGCCGTTCGAAATTGACCCTGGCCAGTGCGGCTTCGGCTTCCGCCGCCTGCAGTTGGGCCTCCTCGGAAGAGGTGTCCTGCTGGAGCAGGAGGCTGCCCGCCTCTATCCAGGTTCCGGGGGTAAAAGCCAGGCGCGCCACCTTGCCCGGCAGCTCCGCGGAAACGGTCACGCCCTGCGCCGCTTCCAGCGAGCCCACGGCGCGCAAGGTAATCTCCCAGGATTCCGGGCGGGCCGTGGTCGTGGTCACCGTTTCCGGCGGGGGGGTAAAGCTCTTGCCTTTGCCCACCATCGTGAAAATCTGCAAGCCCTTGATGCCGGCAAGGATGCCGGCCACCAGCAACAAACCAAGGAGGGTGAGGAGGATGCGTTTTTTCATGGGCAATGTTCTTTGTAAAGGGTGGGGTGGCGGGTTTCCGTGAAAAATAGAGGGGGGCGCGTCAAAATCCCCAGGCCGCTTCTTGCTGCGCAACGTGTTGGCGGTCTGTGGTGAGACGTTGCTGGCTGGAGTCCTGTGGCTGTTGCGCACCGGCCGAGTCTTCCTCAACGGATAAGTTAAATGTACATTTGACTTATCCGCTTTGCTGCGTCAAGGTTTTTTTCCCTCTGCTCAAAGCGATTCTGCCTTCCGTACGGATTTCAAGGCTTGGCACCTGTATCCGGTTTCCTTGGCCGCGACTGCCGGCATCACAAAAGCAACGCCCTTTCTTTTCTGGATGCACACAAAAAAGTAACAAAAAAGTTTTATATGGATGCGCATTGCTAACAAAAAAGTAATTTATTTTCTGGTTCTGGGTTTCCGTTTTGGATGTGGTATATTTTATAAAATGCGTATAATCAAATAGTTGAATGGTATTATCGTCTTTTTCCAGACGTTGGCACGCTCTTTGAAAAAGCAGTCATCGAATTGTATCACGCGCTGTGTCAGCGGGAAATGTTTTCATTGAGGATCTTGGATAAAAGGAGGAAGCGGAATGAAGAAGATTGAGGCGATAATCAAGCCCTTCAAGCTTGATGACCTGAAGACGGCCATGACAGAGCTTGGCGTTCAGGGAATGACGGTCAGCGAAGTGAAGGGGTTTGGTCGGCAGAAGGGGCATACGGAGATTTACCGGGGCGCGGAATATGTGGTGGATTTCATCCCCAAGGTGAAGATCGAGATTGTGGTGGCTACGGAGATGGTGGACAAGGTGGTGAATACCATCGTAGCCACAGTCAAGACCGGCAAGATCGGTGACGGCAAGATCTTTGTCCTGCCGGTTGACTCCATCTGCCGCATCCGGACAGGTGAAACCGACAAGGAGGCCATCTAGGTATCGTTATGACTCATATCAAATCAACGCATAAGGACGTTTCAATGAACAGGTCAATTGCAAAAAAAATGGTCCCGGCTCTGACGATGGCACTGGTTGCCCTGGCCGGAACCGCCCTGGCAGCCGAGGGCGCAGCCGAGATAACAGGCGCTGCCGCTATCTATGTTGCCAATAATACCTGGATGCTGGTTGCCACGTTTCTGGTGTTTATCATGCATCTCGGGTTTGCGACCCTTGAGGCGGGATTGTGCCGGTCGAAAAATACGGTCAACATCCTTTTCAAGAATACCGCCGTGATCGGTTTCAATCTGATGTACCCCGGCGATTTTTCTGTTCCCGGCATTTTCGGCTTTTCCGGTTTCGGCATCGGGGTGAGCCCGGAAAACATGATGGTTGCCGGAGATGACGGGGTGGGGATCTACACCTACTGGACCGATTTCATCTTTCAGGCCATGTTCGCGGCCACGGCAGCGACCATTGTTTCCGGCGCTGTGGCCGAACGGGTCAAGCTGCACAGCTTTTTGATTTTTTCAGCGATCTATGTGGCAGTGGTGTATCCCTGGGTGGGAAGCTGGAAGTGGGGCGGCGGCTGGCTGGACGCCATGGGGTTCTATGACTTTGCCGGCTCCACCCTGGTGCATTCCGTGGGCGGTTGGGCCGCTCTGGCCGGCGTCATCTTGCTCGGGCCCCGTCTCGGCAAGTATGTCGGCAACACCATCAAGCCGATCATGGGACATAACATGCCCCTGGCAACCATCGGTGTTTTTCTGCTCTGGCTCGGCTGGTTCGGTTTTAACGGCGGCTCGGTGCTTTCCGCCGATCCGGCCGCAGTATCCTTTGTGTTCGTCACCACTTCTCTTGCCGCGGCAGCGGGCATTGTCGGCGCCAGCGCTCTGAGCTGGATCATCCAGAAGAAGCCTGATCTGAGCATGGCCCTCAACGGTGCCCTTGCGGGTTTGGTTGGCATTACCGCCGGCGCCGATGTGGTCAGCGTGATGAGCGCCGTGGTGATCGGCCTCATTGCCGGCTCTCTGGTTGTTGTCTCGGTCATGGTTGTTGACCGTATGAAGCTTGATGATCCGGTCGGCGCCATCTCCGTGCATCTTGTCTGTGGTGTATGGGGCACCCTGGCTGTGGGCATTTTCAGTGCGAAGCACTCCTTTGTGACCCAGTTGATCGGCGTGGCGGCATACGGCGTGACCTGTTTTGTCGCAGCGTTCGTGCTCTTCTATCTCTTGAAGGTTTCTCTTGGCATTCGTGTGGATGCGGAAGAAGAAATGAAGGGACTTGACATAGGCGAGCATGGCATGGAGGCATATGCCGGTTTTGAGATGAACAACGTCTAGCGTGTGTCCGGACAGCAAGAATCCCGGAGCCGAAGGAGTCATTCCTTCGGTTTCGGGATTCTTCCCTTGAAAAAATATCCTGAAAACAAAAAAATGAAACTCCTGGTCTTGCAACATACCCCATGGGCCGGCCCGGGGCGGCTGCTTCTCGAGGCGTTTGCCATGCACCGGATCGATGTTGATCTCGTCAAGGTCTGGCAGGACTGGATCCCCGATTTCAACGGCTACGGGGCGATCATTCTTCTGGGGGGTGCGCCCAATGTTGATCAGGAGGAGAAATACCCGTTTCTCGTGGAGGAGAAACGGTTTATCAAAAGGGCGATCGAGGCGGACAAGCCGATCCTTGGTTTCTGTCTCGGCCACCAGTTGCTTGCCTCGGTGCTCGGCGCTCAGGTAGGCCCCAACTTCAAGCCGAGCATCGGTTTTGTCCAGGGGCATGTCACCCATGACGGCCGAGAACATCCGGCCTTCCGTAATCTCGGTAAGACCATGCCCATGTTCAAGTGGCACAGCCAGACGGTGATGGAGCCGCTGCCGAAACATTTTTCCCTGCTCGCCACCTCGGAGCAATGCCAGGTGGAGGCCTTTTCCCTTGAGCAGCGGCCGCACATCCTCGGGGTGCAGTTTGACAACCATGTGGCGGTGTTTGAAGACATCAGCCTCTGGCTTGAGCAGGATGGGCAGTGGCTCGCCTCGTTCAGGTCTCTGGTGGTGCGCCCCGCGGATCTGTTGGTCGAGGCGCGCCTCTTGCGGACGAAGATTTCCGACGATTTTCAGCAATTTTTCAGCGATTATCTGCAACTTATTTCTTGATTGTCTCCCAAGGGCAACTGGAAAAATCCGGCAGGACAATCCCGTATTTCTTGATGCGGTAGCCCATCTGGCGCTGGGTCAGCCCCAGTTCACGGGCGGCTCTGGCCTGCACCCATCCGTGCCGCCGCAGGGCGGCCTCCACTTCTTCCTTTTCCATATCCTTTAAAAACTTGGGCGCGGAGTTCCCCGGCAGGGGCTCGCGCGGCAATTCGAACCGTTCTGCAGCCGATGGTAATGGGGCAAGGCGGCAAGAGGGCGCGGCCGGATCATCTGTTTCCGGCTCTGCGGTGATGTAGCTCGGCAGCTCCCGGGAGACGATGGTCTCGCGGTCCGCCATGATCACCAGCCGTTCGATGAGGTTCTGCAGCTCGCGGACGTTGCCCGGCCAGGAGTAGCCGCAGAGGAGCTGGACCACGGAGCTGGAAAGGCGTGCCTCCCGCATGTTCATCCGGTTGCTCTCCTGCAAAAAATGATCGAGGAGCAGAGGGATGTCTTCCCGGCGGTCCCTGAGCGGCGGCAGGACAACGGGAACCACGTTGAGGCGGTAGAAAAGATCCGCCCGGAAGGTTCCCTGCTCAACGCACTCCTCCAAGCTGCGGTTGGTGGCGGCAATGACCCGGACATTGACCGCGATGGTCTGGGTGCCGCCCAGCCGCTCGAACATCTGCTCCTGCAACACCCTGAGCAGTTTGGCCTGCAGGGCCAGGGGCAGCTCCCCCACCTCGTCGAGAAAGATGGTGCCGTGGTCGGCCAGCTCGAAGCGTCCTTTTTTGAGATTGGCCGCGCCGGTGAAGGCGCCTTTTTCGTGGCCGAGCAGTTCGCTTTCCAGAAGGTTTTCCGGCAGGGCCGCGCAGTTGATCTTGATGAAGGGCTTGGCTGCCCGGGGGCTTGCCTGGTGGATGGCCCTGGCGACCAGCTCCTTGCCGGTGCCGGATTCCCCCAGGAGCAGGGCGGTGGCCCGGCTCGGGGCTACCTTGTCGATGTAGTTGTACACATCCTGGATCCGCTTGCACTGGCCGATGATGTTGTGCTGGCTGTAACGGTTGCGCAGCTCTTTCTTGAGCAGCAGGTTTTCCTCCACCAGCACCTGTTGTTTATGAGACACGGCCTTGTGCAACCTTAGAAACTGGGCAATAAGCATGGCGACCACGGTGAGAAAACGGATGTCTTCCTCAAAGGAGATTTCCTGGCCGAATAGCCTGTCCACGGAGAGAACGCCAACCGGCCCCTCTGGCAGCATGACCGGCACGCCGATAAAGGAGATCTCTCCCTTGGGGAGATTGGCGCGGGCGCCGGTCCGGTTCAAGAAGAGCGGTTCGCTGTGGATGTCCGGCACCACGAAAGGATAGGCGGACTGAAAGATGCGGCCGATTATTCCCTCGCCCAGCCGGTAGATGCCGCGCCGCTCCTCCTCTTTGCTGAGGCCGTATGAGGCGGCAATGGAAAGACGCTCGCCGCCTTCTTCCTGGAGGACAAGGGTGGCCCGTTCCATGCGCAGGGTTTCGTGCAGGATCTGCAGCACCTCGAACAGGGTTTTCTTGATGTCCAGGGCAGAGCCGATGAGCTGGCTTATCTGATAGAGCGCCTGCAATTCAAGGCGTTCGGTGGGGTAGTCCGGTTTGGTCATGCGCTGTGTCCGCCTGTGGGTGTGATTCGGTAGAGGTGAAATTTTGCTGCATGCTCCTTGTGGTGTTTGATTAGCAAAAAATGTTCCAGTGCTTCAAAAATGTAACATTGTCTACGGGTTCCAACGATAACTATCTGAAATTAAAAGTAAAGATATTGTCATCTGGCATGTGGCTCTGTGTGTAATATCTGGAAAAAAGTGACATTTCTCGCAAGCAATTTCTAGATTTATGACATTTATGTAATAATATCCTCTTTTCCTTGTCTTTCCCGTATGGGTCTCCATCCTTCATTTTTGTAGCCGAGTTTACAAAAGGGAACAGGCGTGGAGACGGTCCTGTCTGTGTGGTTTCTAAATAAATGCAGTAAAAACAGCATATTGAAAAAAAACAGTAATTGCATTCCGCTCTGGCACACCCTTTGCGATAACCCCACTCGACGGCAGCACAAGCCAATGGAGTTTGAAAACCCATATTCAATACAGAGCAAGGAGGAACATAACGATGCGCAAGGTGGCAATTTACGGAAAAGGCGGCATAGGCAAATCAACCACCACCCAGAACACTGTGGCCGGTTTAGTAGAGTTGGGGAGAAAGGTCATGGTCGTGGGGTGCGATCCCAAGGCGGACTCGACCCGGCTTCTGCTTGGCGGCCTGGCCCAGAAATCGGTACTCGACACCCTGCGCGAGGAGGGCGAGGATGTTGAGCTCGACGATATCCGCAAGGCCGGCTACGGCGGCACCTGGTGTGTTGAGTCAGGCGGCCCCGAGCCCGGAGTCGGTTGCGCGGGACGCGGCATCATTACCTCCATCAATATGCTGGAATCTCTTGGTGCTTACGAGGAGAGCGAAGGGCTGGATTATGCCTTTTACGACGTTTTGGGCGACGTAGTGTGCGGCGGGTTCGCCATGCCAATCCGCGACGGCAAGGCGGAGGAAATCTACATCGTTGTTTCCGGCGAGATGATGGCCATGTACGCGGCCAACAACATCAGCAAGGGGATCATGAAGTTTGCCCAGAGCGGTTCCGTGCGCTTGGGCGGGCTCATCTGCAACTCCCGCGCCGTTGACAACGAAGAGGAGATGATCTCGGAATTTGCCAAAAAGCTTGGCACCCAGATGATCTACTTTGTGCCCCGTGACAATGACGTACAGCGCGCCGAGATCAATCGGAAGACCGTTCTGGAGTGGAATCCAGAAGTTAAGCAGGCCGACGCCTACCGTGGGCTTGCCAAGGCCATCGACGAAAACAAGAACTTTGTCATTCCCACCCCCCTTGAGATTGAGGAGCTTGAGAAACTCCTGATGGACTACGGGCTGATGAACTGACAGGCGCAAGGCGCAAGGTTAAAGGAGAAAGGCAACAACGTATTCTCCGAACCTTTGCCCTGTTTCCTTTCACCTTGAACCTTTATCCTTTTACCTATTTTTTTAGGAGAAACACCATGTTGACTATGATCAGAGCAATTGTCCGGCCGGAGAAAGCAGACAAGGTTCTTGCCTCCCTTATGGAGGCGGGCTTTCCGGCGGTTACCAAATATTCCGTGGCCGGGCGCGGCAAGCAGCGCGGCATAAAGATCGGCGAGGTCACCTACGACGAGTTGCCCAAGGTGATGTTGATGAGCGTCATCAACCCGGCGGATAAGGAATTTTTCATCGAAACCGTGATGAACACGGCCCGCTCCGCAGGCAAGGGGGCATTCGGCGACGGCAAGATTTTCGTTTCCGATGTGGAGGAATCCTACACCATCAGCTCCGGGGTCAAGGAGACAGATTACGCCAAGGAAGGGGTGGCGCCATGAAAGAGGTCATCGCCATCGTGCGCATAAACATGATGAATCAGACCAAGCAGGCCCTCACCGACTGCGGCGTGGACGCCTTCTTTGCCCATGAGGCCCAAGGCCGCGGGGTGGGATTTGTCAGCCCGGCCGTTCTTGAAGGCACAATCCAGGGGTATGAAGAAGCCGCCGCTCTTTTGGGGGAAAAGGGCAAACTCTATCCGAAACGGATGATCACCGCGGTGGTGGAAGACTCCATGGTGGGCTGCGTGGTGGAGACCATTATCAATACGAATCAGACCGGCATGCCCGGCGACGGCAAGGTTTTTGTCTTGCCTCTCACCGATGCGGTCCGGGTCAGGACAGGCGAGACGGGCGTTAAATCCATCTCATAAGGAGAAATACAATGGCAACAGCAACAAAGAAAAAGCTGGTGCAGTGGGGTCCTGCCGAGGTCAAAGCGGCACTCCTTGAGAAGTATCCGCCCAAGGTAGGCCGTAAACGCGCCAAGCAGATCATGATCAATGAGGCCTTGCAGAACGACACACCGGAGCTCACCGCAAATGTGCGCACCATTCCCGGGATCATCACCATGCGCGGCTGTACCTATGCCGGCTGCAAGGGCGTTATCATGGGGCCGACCCGCGATATCGTCAACCTGGTGCATGGGCCCATCGGCTGTAGTTTTTATGCCTGGCTGACCCGCCGCAACCAGACCGATCCCGGTCCGGACGGGGAAAATTACATGAACTACTGTTTTTCCACGGATATGCAGGAGCAGGATATCATCTTCGGCGGCGAGAAGAAGCTGGCCCAGGCGATCCAGGAGGCGTACGACCTCTTTCATCCCAAGTCCATCGCCGTGTTCGCCACCTGTCCGGTGGGGCTGATCGGGGACGATATCCATACCGTGAGCAAGAACATGAAGGAAAAGTTCGGCGACTGCAACGTCTATGCCTTTTCCTGTGAAGGGTACAAGGGGGTGAGTCAGTCCGCCGGCCATCATATCGCCAACAACCAGGTGTTTAGGCATTTGGTCGGGCAGAACGACGAGGTGAAACCGGGTAAGTACAAGATCAACCTCTTGGGTGAGTACAACATCGGCGGTGACGGCTTCGAGATCGACCGGATCTTCAAGAAATGCGGGATCACCTGCATCTCGACCTTTTCCGGCAACTCGACCTATGACCAGTTTGCCTCCTCCCATACCGCGCCCTGGGTCAAGGTGAACTTTATCGGCGCCAAGGCCACGGCCAAGAGCCTGCGCAAGATCGCCGAGTATTTCGGCGAAAAGGATCTCATCGATACGGTGGAAAAGGTTATCGCCGAGGAGATGCCCGAGGTGGAGGCGGCTCTGGCCGAGATTACCCCCCGGACAGAAAATAAGACTGTCATGATGTTTGTCGGCGGCTCCCGGGCCCATCATTACAAGGAGCTCTTTGACGAGCTCAAGATGAAAACCATCTCAGCCGGCTATGAGTTCGGGCATGAGGATGATTACGAGGGCCGCCAGGTGCTGCCCAACATCAAGCTGGATGCAGACAGTCGTAACATTGAAGAGCTTGAGGTTGAAGCGGACGAAACCCGCTTCAAGCCGCGCAAAAGCGACAAGGAGATGAAGGCTCTCGACAAGGCAGGCTATAAATTCAAACAGTATGACGGCCTGGCTGCGGATATGGACAAGGGCACTCTTATTATCGACGACCTGAACCAGTACGAGGCGGAAAAACTCGTCGAATTGATGAAACCGGATCTTTTTTGTGCGGGCATCAAGGAGAAATATTCCATCCAGAAACTGGGTGTGCCCATGAAGCAGCTCCATAGTTATGACTCCGGCGGACCTTATGCCGGTTTCCAGGGGGCGATAAACTTCTACAAGGAGATTGACCGGTTGGTGAACTCCAAGGTCTGGGGCTTCATGAAGGCCCCTTGGCAGAAAAACCCCCAGCTTTCAGGATCGTTTAACTGGGAATAAAAGGAAAAAGGTTAAAGGAGAAAGGAGAAAACACCAAAAAGATCCCTTAGCCTTTAGCCTTTAACCTTTTACCTTTAAAATTGAGGATACAACAATGCTCTTACGACATACACCCACAGAGATTACAGAGCGCACGGCCTTGACCATCAATCCGGCCAAGACCTGTCAGCCCATCGGCGCCATGTATGCGGCTCTCGGCATCCACGGATGCCTGCCGCACAGCTGCCTGCCGCACAGCCATGGCTCCCAGGGGTGCTGCGCCTATCATCGTTCCGCCTTGACCCGGCATTACAAGGAGCCGGTCTCCGCTTCCACCAGCTCTTTTACAGAGGGAGCCTCGGTTTTCGGCGGCCAGGCCAATATGCTGCAGGCCATCAATAACATCTTCACCGTCTATAACCCCGAGGTGATAGCCATCCACACCACCTGCCTCTCCGAGACCATCGGCGACGATCTTCCCCAGATCAAGAAAAAGGCGGCCGCGGAAGGAAAGGTCCCCGAGGGCAGGTATTTGATCAGCGCCTCCACCCCGAGTTACGCGGGCTCCCATGTCACCGGTTTTTCCAACATGGTCAAGGCCATGGCCGGGATGGCCGAACCGACCGGGAAGAAAAACGGCAAGGTCAATATCATCCCCGGCTGGGTAGAGCCCTCCGACATGGAGGAGATCAAGCGGATCACCGGGATGATCGGCGTGAAAACCATCCTTTTTCCGGACACCTCCGGCGTGCTCAACGGTCCGCTCTCCGGCGAGTACAAGATGTTTCCGGAGGGCGGCACCACCGTGGCCGAGCTGCAAAGCACCGGGGACTCCAAGGGAACCCTGGCCCTGGGCGAATGGTGTTCCGCCGATGCGGCCCGTGAACTCGACAAGAAGCACAAGGTTCCTTGCAGCATATTGGATATGCCCTTTGGCCTCATGGCCACGGACCGTTTCATCGATGCCCTGCGGACCATCGCCGGGGTGAGCATCCCCGATGAGATTGTCAATGAACGCGGGCAGTTGGTGGATATGATTTCGGACATGCACCAGTATCTCTACGGCAAAAAGGTGGCTCTGGTCGGTGATCCGGATCAGCTCATCGCCATGACCGAGTTTCTGGTCTCCATGGATATGAAACCGATCCACATCGTCACCGGGACACCGGGCAAGAAGTTCGAAAAAAGGATCAAGGAGCTCACCAAGGACATGGGCTGTAAGGTCAACGTCAAGGCCCAGGGGGATATGTTCCTGCTCCATCAGTGGATCAAGAACGAGCCAGTGGACCTGATCATCGGCAATACCTACTGCAAGTACATTGCCCGGGACGAAGATATTCCTTACGTGCGTTGGGGTTTCCCCATCCTGGATCGGCAGGGGCATCAGTACTTCCCCACCGTAGGGTACAAGGGCGGCCTCAGGCTGCTTGAGAAGATCCTCGGTGTTTTGCTCGATCGTAAAGACCGGGACGATTCCGAATCGAAGTTCGAGCTGGTCCTGTAGGTTGGGAGACTCGGGCACAGATTTTAAATCTGTCCCCATCATGAAGAGCGTGCAAAATGGCGTCGACGGGGGAAGTGATTCCCCTGTCGCGCCTTTACCCCATACACCGGAGGCCGGGATGACCATTATTCATTTGCCCAAGTCCAAGCACGGGTGCGGCGGCAAGATTCCCCAGTGGCTTATCCTGCCGGTGGCCCCTCAGGCTGCAGCCCGGCTCCGATTCTGCGGTGAGGATCAACTGCCCCAGGCGGTGCCCTTAAGGGGAGCGCTTACCTGGATTGCGGATTTGCTGGCCCAGGGAAGCGATATCCCCGGCCTGGACCTCCATGGCCCGGGAGACCCTTTGGCCACCGTGACCATGACCGGGGAGATCCTGGCCATGTTGCGGGAGCAGTATCCTGATTTGCCTCTGGGAATAACCACCCTGGGTCTCGGTCTGGTGGAGCATGCCCCCCTGTTGTCCGGGCACGGAGTGAGCAGGGTTACCCTGTTGCTGGATGCGGTTACTCCGCAGACAGTCAAGAAAATCTATACCTGGATCCGGCCGGGCAAACGGAACACCCCCCTGGCGGAAGCGGCCGAGATCCTGATCGAGGCGCAAGCCAAGGGAATCGCGGCCTGCAAGGCGGCAGGCATTGCTGTCTCCATCCAGACCACGGTGTATGGAGGGATCAATGAAGATGAAATTGAAAAGATTGCCCGCCAGGTTTCCGCTCTCGGCGCAGACTCCATAAGTCTACTGCCCGGGAAGGGTTGGCTGAATACGGAAGAGAAACTGCCTCTGGTCTCGGAAGAGACAATGGCGGCTCTGGCAAAGCTGGCGGCCCAGCACATCACGGTCGTTTGTCTGCCGGAACAGGCACCCCGGGACGAGCACCTCCCATCCGGCGGTGGAGGTGGTTTGGGTGTTCCCAAGCCGACCACGACCAGGCCCAATGTGGCCGTGCTCAGCGCCAACGGCATGGATATCGATCTCCATCTCGGCCAGGCCATCAAGGCCCTGATCTATGGCCCGAGGGAAGACGGCCTTGCCTGTCTGCTTACGACCCGGGATCTCCCAGAACCCGGCAGCGGCGACAACCGTTGGCAGCAGGTGGCGGAAATTTTAAACGATTGTTTTGTGCTTATGGCCGCCAGCGCGGGGCAAAAGCCGCGGGATATTTTATCAAGCCACGGCCTGACGGTGCTTTTGCTGGAGGATAATGTCGAGGGCACGGTGGATGTGCTGTATGGCGGCGGCAAGAAAGGAAAGAACAGGAAATAGTGGAGTCTCTTGCGAAAATAGAAAACCACCCTTCGACAGGGCTCAGGGCGAACGGTAGTCATCTTGAAATCATTATAGTTTCTTCCGTTCGTGCTGAGCCTGTCGAAGCACAATAAAGTTTTTCGCAAGAGCCTCGGTATTCTCAAAACATAGGAGACACCTCAAATGGCCATACCAGCGCGTCAGATCATCGTTTGCCAGAGTTTCCGGGTTGCCGGCGACAAGAAGGGCATCTGTCACAAACAGACCGAAGGGTTTCTGCAATACATCGAAGAAGAGGTGCTCGACCGGGGCTTGGACTGCCTGATCAGCGCCACCACCTGTCTCAAGCAGTGCGATTCCGGGCCCATCATGGTGATCCAGCCGGAAAACTGGTGGTTCAAGGGCGTGGACAGCGAAGAGGCGATCGACGCGATCCTGGACGGCCTTGAGGATGGCGAGCCTGCCGCCGACTATCTCATCACCGCATAGGGCGGAGAGCAAAAGAAGAGCTCATAAAACCGTCCGGAGGGAGGAAAACACCATGAGTCTAAAACCCCTGGGGATGGTCAAAACCATTGTCGAGGCGGCGGGGATGGGTATCTCCTATGCCTATGACGACCTGGTCTTTCTGGAGCATAACTCCTTTTTGTTCCAGTTTACCGACAACGACCATGAGGTCACGGTCCATGTGAACAACGAGGCGGACGAGGCCACGGTGCATGGCGATATAGAGCGACTGCAAGAGGTCGCTCGCAATTTTGCGATGCAATTTACTCGCGGGACGCACTACACCTTGGTCCCGGAGGGAGAAGAGGCTATCCGCATCGAGTTCAGCGTCTGAGCCGGGAGAGCTATATGGCGCACGCAGTGATACGACCCGCCAGGCCCGACGACCTCGATTCGTTGGTGGATTTGCTCCGGATGCTTTTTGGTATCGAAGCGGATTTTGATTTTGATGCCGCCCGGCAGCGGAAAGGGTTGGCGATGCTGTTGGCCCACGAGGCGGCGGTTATTCTGGTTGCCGAGGCAGTGGGGCAGGTCATCGGCATGTGTTCCGGGCAACTGACCATCTCCACGGCAGAGGGGGGATTTTCTCTGCTGGTGGAGGATGTGGTGGTTGCCGGGCCATGGCAAGGGAAAGGAGTGGGGCGGGAATTGCTGGCAGCCCTGGAGGAGTGGGCCGAGGCCAGAAAGATCGGGCGTCTTCAGCTTCTGGCCGACCGGAACAACGTCGCGGCCCTGGAATTTTATCGCAAGCTCGGCTGGCAGTCCACGGAGCTTATCTGCCAGCGCAGACGAATCTAAGCAAGGAGGAGCGAATTATGTCGGAATCAGGCAAGGGTGCGATTGTCAACCTGGCTGGGTTTCCCGCTCCCAACAGCGAACCCATCAAGGGGTGGGAGGAGTATCTGCGGGAGGGCAAGCAGTTCCTGGCCACGGCGAACAATGCCTACACCCAGCGGAAAGAACCCTTCACCACCCCGATTCTGTATAACCTGGTGGCCATGGCCATTGAAAAACTGATCATGGCCCTGCTCATGAAAAGCGGCAAGCTGCCTTACAACCACACCATGCACGATCTGGTGGAGGCCATAGATGAGTTTCTGCCCGGCGAACTGGCGGGTCTTGGGAATGAGCTTAAGGCCTGGGATGGATTTCAGGATATTTGCGATATAGAGAGCTATTCCATCACCCCCCCGACCATGGGGCAGATAGGCGGCATGCTCACCCTGGCCCTGGAGGTCCAGGCGCGCGTCATGAACTCTGTTGTCGACCGTTAATATTGCAACCTATTGATTATATGAGAAGGAGAACGACCATGGCGAGAAAAGATGTAGAGGCATTGCTGGTTGCCGGCGGCGGAGATAAACATCTGCGGGCCAAGTATGATGTTCCCGGCACCAGGGAGGAGTTTGTCGCCCTGGCCGCGGAAGACGGCTACCATTTCACCGTGGAGGAGCTTGACACGGTGCTCAAGGAGTCCGGCGATGTCTTTGAAAAAAACGGCAACCCGGCCAAGCGCCAGATCTGGTGGGTGTGAGGGCTGTGGCTGGCAGGCCAGTTACAAGGTCTGCCGAAAAAAAGATTTGAAGCTGTCAATACCTTTGGGGGCAGACAAAAATGTCTGCCCCCTTTTCGTAAAACACCACCCCGACGCGCTCGATATGCTCTCGCAGTTTTGCATGGGCGATCTGGTTAAAAATCGAGAGGTCGATCTGGTAGGGCAACAGCAGGTCGTCAAGTTCCTCGGCGATGGCGCCAAGTTCCGCCGTGGTCAGGGCATCGCCGTACAAGGTCAGGTCAATGTCCGAGCCGTTTTGTAAGTGCCCTTTGCTCGGGAGCCGTATAAAACCGGGTCAGAATGTCTTTGACAACCTCCTCCGCGATGTGGGGATCGTAGGTGTATAAGGCCAGGTTGCGGGCCTTGATCATGTCCATCCATGTTTCCCCATCGTCGAGCAGCCTGTTCCTGAAGGCCTCACGGGTTGCATTCCTGGAACCGACGATGCCGACAACTCCCTGTTCTTCAAGATAATCCTTCAACACATTCCAGGCAAGTTCGTGGGTAAACTCAAAGCCATGAATCACCCCCTGCTGTTCCAGTTCCGACAAATCACGCTGTCTGGATAATTCCACCGCCCTGCTGAGGGTTTGCAACGCATTGGTGTAATTGCGTTGTTTCCACCGAAGGTCTTTCACTCCGGACTCCTTGTCATGTGGGGTAAAAACGGGGCAGCCATGGTTGTGGGGAAACACATGAAATCATGAGCGTCTCCAATTTGCGCTCGGGGAGGAGGTCAGGCGGCCTTCCCCTGTAATTCGTAGGGTTGGATCAGCACCTCGGCGGGCAAATTCAATTTATCCACCAAGCGCCGAATCATCTCCAGCGTTAAAGGCCGCGTGCGGTTCAAAATGTCCGATACTCGACCACGGGGGCCGATGCAGGGCGTCAAATCCTTGCGAGTCAGGCCGCGGCTTTCCATGACGTGGAGCAGGAACTCAATGGGGTCAGGGTCTGGTATCGAGTAGTGCTGACGCTCGTAGTCCTCGATCAACATCGCCAGCACGTCCAGCCGGTCGGCTTCGGGCGATTGGGCGGGGGCGTCCCACAGGCGTTCTGCTTCCGCAAGAGCTGCCTGATAATCCTTCTTGGTACGGATAGGCTTCAGATCCATGCATGCCTCCTTAAATCGTTTCCGCCTTGATCGTATCGTACTGACGGTGCGCACCTACAAAGCGGACATACATTTGGCCCCGATCATAGTGCACGGCAACCACCAAACGGTAATCGTTCCCCTTGACGTTGAACACCACCCGATTGTTAGCGGTAAAACTGGCGTTTCGATAAGCCGCCTTGATGTCGGCTGGAGTCCGCCAGTTCGCCCGACTCGCTTCGGCATACCAATTTCGCAACGGCATTTCGGCGTCTGGATGTTTTTTCCAGAAATGCCGCAGGGTAGATAGAGCAATAATCCGCATAGGTCATTTTAGCATGATACCATTATGGTATCAACAAGAAAACAACAGAGAGAGGGGGGGCGGGAGGACAACAAAGAAAAATCGCTCGTCAGCAGAATCTGTGGGGATACTCCGGCTCAGGTAACTAGTCTCAAATAAGGTTTAAGCCCCCGCCTTTAGGCGGGTAGATTTATCACTCCCACTTGGTTGTGTATAATGCCTTAGACGAAGGAGGCATT
>PHAW01000090.1 GCA_002841785.1 Deltaproteobacteria bacterium HGW-Deltaproteobacteria-3
GGACTTGCTGTAGGCGTTGATCGCCTTGTCCGCCTGGTCGGAGTCAAAATAGAGATGGCCGAGACTGGTCCAGGCCTCGATGTTTTGAGGATTTTTTTGTACCTCGAGCTCGAGCTGCAACAGGTGCTGGGCCTGTTCGGCGGAGAGCTTCCCTGCCTGGGCTTCCGGTTGTCCCGTGGCAACCGTGGCCGCTCCCCCGCTTGCCGGGCTCTTGTAGATGCTGAAGACGATCCCGGAGAGAAAGCCGATGATCAGGCAGCAGAGGCCGATAACAAGCACGACTTCGGTTTTGTAGCCACCTGCGGGAGATTGTTCGGGTTGTGATGCCATGGCGTGAAGCCTCCTTCCTTGGTTTGGGTTGAGTAGTGCGCTGGGGGGCAAACCGTTACATAAATATGAACAACAATTGTTGCGCCCTGCCACGCTTCTGTGACACGCGCGGGAGGATAAATGTTCCGGAGAAATGCACGGACCGGGTCATGTGCCCAGCTCATGCACCAAAAGCGTGCATCCGGCCGCAAGCTGGAGGACCTCGTCAACGATGCGGCGATGATGGGTAAAGAGGATGATCTGGGTTTTCTCGGCCAACTGCCCGAGGATTTTCAGGGCGGCCTTGGACCGGGCATCGTCGGCGTTCACCAGGATGTCGTCCAGGATCAGGGGCATGGGCTCATGCCCTTCAAGCCGCCATTCCAATGAGGCCAACCGCAGGGCGAGATAGAGCTGGTCCCTGGTGCCGGAGCTCATCCGTTCCACCAAAACCCTGGTGCCGTTTGGCCTTGTGCCGACCAGGACCGGATCGCCCTGATCATCCTCATCGGCACGCAATCCGGCAAAGGAGCCCAGGGTAAGTTCGCTGAAATACCGGGAGGTGATGGCCAGCACCGGGGTCTGATTTTCGCTGCGAAACCGTTCGATCTCGCTATTCAGGACGTACCCCGCCACCTTGAGCTGCACATAGCGCTCCGCCAGCCGTCGTATTGTGGCGAGCAGCCTGGCGCCCTCCTCCGCAGCCTCGGCGGCCCTGGCATTGCCGTCCATCTGCCGGAGCTGGTTTTTCTTTTCGCCGATAAGCACGGAGAGTTGCTTGCCTTCCGGGGCCAGTTCCTGCTCGATTTCCTGGGTCAGCCGGGCGATTGCATCCGGGAGTGCGTCCGGGTCGTCAATCTTCGCGGCCTGACTCTCCAGTTCGGCAAGGGAAAGGCCACCGGCTCCCTCAAGCAGGATTCTCTCGGTTTGCGCGAGGCGGTCCGTGAGACTGCGGTGTTGGGCCGAGCGTTTCTCCGCCGCCTCCAGCTCCTCCGGTAAAATCCGGCCGGCCAGGCGGCAGAGTTCCGCCATCTGGTGCCGGGCCAAAAGCGTTTCTTCCGTTAAACGAAGTTTTTCCTCGGTGGACTCTTGGGTTTCCTGGGCATAGCGGGCGTGGAGGGTTCGGTCGTTTCTCGCCTGATTGAGCAGGGCCTTGAGCTGCGCCACGATCTGCCCGGCTGGTTGCCCGATGAGTGACGGCGCAATTTCTCTGGCCAGGGCCAGAGCTGCCTCTTCGAATCGCCCGGCGTCACGGTCGATCCCCTCAATCCGCTTGCGAAGTTCATTGGCCTCTTTCAGTCTGGCAAAACAGTTGTGCAGATTTTCCAGCACATCCCCGGCTTCGGCAGGGTGGATCTGCCGGTTGCCGCCAAGGCTGCCGACCACCTCCTGCCACTCCTGCCGCCAGAGCCCAAGCTCTTCCGTGAAGCGGATTTTTTCATTTTCCGCCTGGGTGTGTTCCCCTTCCAGGGCCGCTTTCTTGTCAAGGAGCCTTTGCCGCTTGTCTTCAATGGCCGTGAGTCGTTCCAGCCCATCCTCAACCTGGAGCAGGAGCGGCTCAAGCTCCTTGCCCTGGAACGAGGGGCGTTCTCCAAGTCCGGCAAGCTCCCGGAGCAAGGTCGCGCTGATTTTCTCCCGCTCCGAGCTTTTTCTTTCCAGTTCGACTTCCCTTGCCTGCAATTCCTCCGCGCTGAGCCGGAGAGTGGCGGCCTCGCCAAGCCAGGCCAGCATCTCTGCCGGAGAAAGGGGGATGATTGCGCAGGGCTGCCACAGGCTGCGCCACTCCCTCTCCATGTCCGTAAAAGTCAGGCGAAGCCAGGCCGCATTGTTCTCCAATTCGGCCAGGGACTCTTCGAGGCTCTGCTGCTCTGCCCGCAGGGCCGCGAAGATCTGGATCCGGTCTGCCTCGCGACGGAGACGGTCCGCCACCGTATCCGCCAGGGCCACCTTTTTTTCATAGGCCTCGGGCAGGGGCAGGTCCTGGGCAAAGGCAACATCTTCTCCGGCAAGGTCTTCGCCCTTGAGCCACTGGCGGCGGAGCAGCTCCCAGCCCTTGTCGCGCTGGGTCCGGATCAGGACAAGCTCTTCTTCCGTGGGCGAGATTCCAGAGGTTTCCCGTTGGCGGATGTCGGCCTGCACCTCGGCCAGCCTTTTTTGCAGACGTTCCTGTTCCTGCTGGACATCCCTCTGCCGCGCCGTCTGCTCATTAAAAAGCGCTTCGTATTTCCGGACAGTTTCCGGGAGAGGGAGAGGCAGGGCCAGAAAATCCGCGAGATTGCCGGACCAGAGGGGAAGCCTTTCCAGGGCCTGAAGGCAATGGCGCCTTTTTTCATCTCTGTTCCTGGCCTTGTCCGCCAGATCAGCATCGACCTCCCCGGCTTTTCTTGCCATCCGCAAGGCCTGGCTCAGTCCCGCCGTATTCTTGGCCAACGGCAATCCGGCCAACTCCCTGACGATCTTCCCCAGTTCCCCGCCGATCTCCAGCCGCCTTTTTTCGGTTTGGCCCAGCCCCTGCTGCAAACCTTCATGTTTGGCCGCCAGATGCCCGATGATCTTTCTTCTGCCGGAAGCAGCCCTGAGGGTCTCCACCTGCTCCAAAGAGATATCCTGCCGCACCAGCCTGAGAAAATCGGCAGCCTCCCCCTTGTTGCTGATCCGCATCCCTTCAAGGCGGGGCCGGTCTTCCCTCCCCTTTTTGTATTCACCCAACCGCTGGTGCAGCTCCTCGATGGCTTCTTCCGCCGCAAGCACCGGCTGACGGGCGGAAACAGTCGCCATCTTCCCCTGCATCTCCGTGAGCTTGGCCGCAACAACGGTTTCTTTGTGGGCCAAGGTGTGAAGCGTTCTTTGGATTTCCTGGCGTTGGTCGGCAAAATTATCCGGTAGCTCCACAACCTGGCCCAACTCGGCAAGTTGCTGCCGGAGCACATTGCGCAGGGCAAGCTGGGGCAGCAGTTGCCGGATGCGTTCCAGTTGCCGCCGCCGCCGATCTTTTTCTCCGTGTTGGACTTCGATTGCCCGGAGAGCTTCCTGCGCCTCACTCAATCCATTGTTCAGCTCGTGCCAGTCCCGGCTGGAAAGGGAGGCCTCCCGCACGATCCTCTTCGTCTCATCGTAGGCTGCAAGGGCCCCATTGATCTCCCGTTTTGTGCCGCGCGCCGTGAACAGCGCCTCGGCCTCGCTCTCCAGCCCGGCGAGAACCCCGCGCAGGGAAGAGATTCCGGCCCCTGCCGAGAACAGGGCCTGGCCCACCTCGCCCTTTTGCGCCAGGATATCCTTGCCGCCTTTGATAAGATCTTCGTGGGTCAGGCCATACAGCGATTCAAAAACCGCTTGCTCGGCGATGGGCAGAAAGGCAGCAAGCGTCTCCGCCGTAATGGGATTACCCTGCGGGTCAAGGATGTCGGCCTTTCTCTTCTTGCGCCGATAAAAGGCCAGCTTCCGGCCATCTTCCGACTCCAGGCATCCGCCCACCGACAACTGGTCATTGGCATGGAGAAAATTATCAAGGGTTCGTTCCGGAAATCCAAAGAGCCAAACCGTGAGCGCCCGAAGGGTGCTGCTTTTCCCTGCCTCGTTGGGACCGTAGACGATGTGCAGGCCAGGGCCAAGCTCCAGAGTGCGGTCGGTGAACGGGCCAAAGGCCTTGAGTTCGAGGCGGGTAATCTTCACCGGCGCCCCCCCTGCCCCAGCAGTCTGGCGATGAGCATTTCCTTGATCTCTTCGCGCAGATCGCTTGCCTCGGAAATTGATGCGGGAACAAGCCCGCCCTCGTGCAGGAGCTCCGGGGGCAGTTTTTTCTGGAGCTCCCCGATCCCGGGCACCAGTTCCATGAGCGCTGCCGGCTCAAAATTCAGGCATTCAATGGCCTGGATCAGCTCCGCCATGGGTGTTTCCTCGCCGAGGTCTGCCGCAAGGGCCACGGGCCGCTGGGTGGCAAACTGCACTTTTTCCAGCCACATCTCGCCAATCCCTGCGGCAAGCCCGCGAAATTCTTCGGTCAGGACAGCGGAATCACGGTGGAGCTCGGCATGGAGCGGGCTTTTTCCAACCAGTTGCAACCGGATTGCCAGGGGTCTTCCGTCACCGTTGGCCTGTTCCGTTTCCATGGCGTGCCGGACCGCATCAATGGCCAGATCCACTGTGGCGCAGTCCGCGAGATCAACCCGGCAGAGGGACCAGCGCAGCACATCCAGGTCGCGGTGTTCAACGGCGGCGATGCGCCCCTCCTCCACCCGCACCAGGGTGGCCCCTTTTGCTCCGGTCTCATGGATATGCCGCCCCTGGATATTGCCGGGGAAAACGATCCAGGGCGATCGGCTCACTTCCTCGCGGAGGTGGACATGGCCAAGGGCCCAGTAGTCATAGCCTTTGGTTTTAAGATCGTCGAGGGAGCACGGGGCATAGGGTTCATGGCCCTGTCTGCCGGTGAGCGAGGTATGGAGCAGACCGATGTTCAGATGGTGCGGGAGACCTTGGGGATAATTGCGGGCAATATTCTCGGCCAGGACTCTTTTGTCATAGCCCTGGCCATGCACCGCAACTCCCAATTCTTCGAGGAGTATGGTTTCCGGCTGCTTCGTGGAAAAAAGGTGGACATTATCCGGCAACCGCAAGGATTTGGTGATCTGGCTTGCCGCGTCATGGTTGCCGGAGGCCAGAAAGACCCGGATATTCTCCTTGCGCAGCCGGGAGAGCCGGTCGATGAAGAACAAGCCGGTGTTGTAATCCTTCCACTCGCCATCGTAGAGATCTCCGGCCAAAAGGACAAAGGCGACCCGCTCCGCAATGGCCAAGCCGATCAGGTTATCGAACGCCCTTCTCGTTGCCTGGCGGAGTTGATTCACCGGCGCATCTGCGTAAGCCTCCAGGCCGCGCAAGGGGCTGTCGAGGTGGATATCCGCGGCATGGAGAAAGGTGAACATTTATTTGACCAGGAGGAAGATGGCGGAAAGGATCACCATGGCCACCACGAATTTCCGGATAAAGTCATTGCCCTTGGTGATTGTGACGTGGGAGCCGATGAAGGCTCCCAGCATGCTTCCCGCTCCCAGGGCCACCCCCGGCACCACCTGGACCTTGCCGCCTGCCCAGAAGATCGCCAGGGAGACACAGGTGAGCAGGAAGATGACAAAGCTCTTGGTGGCGCTGCCCGCCACCAGGTCGTAGCCGGTGAGAACCATGGCGGCGATGATCAAAAAGCCTACGCCGGCCTGGATGAAGCCGCCATACAGTCCGACGCCGAAAAACAAAAGCCAGAGCAAAGCCCAGCGCCGCAAGCTGTAATTGCCCACCGGCCTGGGCAATATGGCGGATGGCTTGAGAAAGGTGGACAGGGTCATGAGCACCATGAAGACGGCAAGGTATTTTTTAAAGGCATCATCGCTGATCACCAGCGCCCCGTAAGTGCCCAGCACACTGCCGAGCACGGCGGGGATGGCGATAATCAGGCTGAAACGGACCGGAAACACCCCATGGCTGTGGAGCTGCCGGGTGGCGGTGAGACTTTGCATGAAAACGCCGAGACGGTTGGTGGCATTGGCCACGGTGGGCGGCAAGCCCATGAAGATAAGCAGGGGAATGGTGAGAAAGGAGCCGCCTCCGGCCAGGGTATTGATAAATCCGGCCAGTCCGCCGCCAAGGACCAGTAAAAAAATATTGAGCACGGAAAACTCCTGCATCCAACCTCCCGAAGTCATTGGCTTTACTCAAACAGAATCTCTCTGTACCACAGGGATGGAGAATATGCCAGCAAACAGTGGATCTCTTGCAACACCCTCAAAAAGTCCCAGGTCCGAGACACCACTCATTACCTTATGAAGCAATAACCGATGTAATCACGGTTTTTTGCGATTTCAACACACCGTGAATCTCCCAGGGTCAGCCCCTTTCTTCTTGACACGGACCACGCCGGGCAGCTATCAAGAGTTTTTCGCACCGCGAAAACAGGGCACTCCGGGAGAGAATATGGATACGCAGGCGGCACGGCAAATACAGCAGTTTCTTGAAGAGGATATCGGCCTGGGCGACATCACCACCGATTCCGTGTTTGGGCCCATGCAGGAGGGTACGGCTGTATTTATCGCCAAGGAAGAATTCGTGGTGGCCGGCCTTGATGCAATCGCCCCCCTTGTTTTCACCACGCGCAATTCGCGGATTGCCTGCACGCCCATGAAAAAAGACGGCGAAACAGCACATCCGGGGGAGCGCATCTTTTCCGCGCAGGGTCCGGTGCGGGATCTGCTCAGCGCCGAACGGCTGGCCCTCAATCTGGTGCAGAGGCTGAGCGGCATCGCCATGAGAAATACGCGGTCCGAGCCGGCGGTGGGCACAACCACCGCTTCAGTTTGGCCGACGGCATTCTGCTCAAGGACAACCATATCGCGGCAACAGGTTCGATCACCCAGGCGGTGCGCATCCTGCGGGACAAGGCGCCCCATACCCTGAAGATCGAGGTTGAAACCGAAACCCTTGCCCAGGTCGAGGAATGTCTGGCCTGCGGGGTGGAGATCATCATGCTCGACAACATGGCCCCTGCCCTGATGCGCCAAGCCGTGGGCCTGATAGGCGGCCGCGCCCTGGTGGAGGCCTCCGGCGGGGTGAATCTCGCCAATGTCCGCGAGATTGCCGAAACCGGGGTTGACCTCATCTCGGTGGGGGCGCTCACCCATTCCGCCAGGGCCATGGATATCAGCATGCGCCTGAGCGTGTAAGCGGTTACGCCTCGATCACTCTCTTGATGGCCGCGGCCAAGCTGGTAATGGTGTAGGGTTTTTGCAGGAAATCCTTTACCCCGAGACGCAGGATCTCCTCCACCCGGTTGTCCTTGCGAAATCCCGAGGCAAGAAGCACCCTTACCGCGGGATTGATTTTTTGCATCTCGATAAAAGCCTCCCTGCCGGACATGATCGGCATGGCCATGTCCAGAAGCACTGCCTGTATCTCTGCCTGATGCTGCCGGTAGATCTCCACTCCCTCCTGGCCGTTGCTTGCGGTGAGAACCGAATAGCCCACGGCCAGCAAAACATCCTCCGCCATGCTCCGGACGAGTTCATCGTCATCCACCACCAGGATCAACCCTGCCCCCCCGACAATATCAAGGCTCCGCCCGGCCGCGAGCGAGTCTCCCGAGCGGAGCAGGGCGGGGAGATAGACGTTGAAGGTGGAGCCAAGCCCCTGTTCCGAATAGACATCAATAAAGCCCAGTTGCTGGCGGACGATATTGTAGACCATGGCCAGGCCAAGGCCGGTGCCCTTGCCTGGTTCCTTGGTGGTAAAGAAGGGATCGAAGATCTTGGCCGCTGTCTTGGTATCCATGCCCACTCCGGTGTCGTTCACCGAAATGCGCCAATACGCATTCCCGATTGCCTCGGGGTGTTTTTTCCGAAACACCGGATCCGCCGTGATCTTGTCAATGGTCACGGTGAGGGTGCCGCCCCATTGGGCATCTTCGCGCATGATGGTCATGGCGTGCACCGCATTGATGCAGAGGTTCAGCAAAACCTGCTCCATCTCGGTGGTGTCCGCAAGCACATAGGCCGGTTCCGCGGCAGGATGCTCCACCACCTTCACCGACTTGTCAAAGGTGTTCTCCCCAATCTTGCGCACATGCTTGAGGGAGAGGTTCAGGTCCACGGGCACCAGATCGGTCTGCTGCTTGCG
>PHAW01000338.1 GCA_002841785.1 Deltaproteobacteria bacterium HGW-Deltaproteobacteria-3
GACCACCGTGCCGGTCCGTTCGTTCAGGACCACCCTGGCCCGCTGTTCCGGGTTGATTTCGATGTTTTCCAGGGCTGCCAGCAGGGCAATTTCCTGGGCCCGGTATTTGGGGGGAACAGCCACGTCCACCGAGGCGCCGTCGCGGGCGGTGGCGTAAGGGCCGCCCAGATAGGTGTCGATTGCGGTTTTCATCAGGGAGATCGTGGTGAAATCCGGGGCGGACAGGCTGATGGTGATGCTTTCCTTGTTGGCAAAGCTCATGGGCACTTCCCGCTCCACCGAAGCGCCGTTGCTGATCCGGGCCACGGTCAGGTGGCTTGCCTGCCTTGCCGGGCCACGGGCTGCGGGGTCCGCTCCGGTGCTGATCGCGCCCTGGGCCATGGCATAGACATTGTTGTCCAACCCTTTGAGCGGGGTGACAAGCAGGGTGCCGCCTTGCAGGGAGGTGGCATCGCCCACCGAGGAAATGGTGACATCGAGGCTTTGGCCCACCTTGGAAAAGGGCGGCAGGGTGGCGGTCACCATGACGGAGGCGATATTTTTCACCTTGGTGGCTTCCGGGTCAACCTTGACCCCGAGATTGTTGAGCATATTATTGAGGCTCTGGCCGGTAAAGGCGGCCTTGTTGCCGTCGCCGGTGCCGTTCAGGCCGACCACGATGCCGTAGCCCACCAGTTGGTTGTTCCGCACCCCTTTCACCGAAGCCAGGTCTTTTAAGCGAACGGCGTGGGCAATTCCGGTGCTGAGGAGAAGCCCGAGCAGCAGCGCGCCGGCAAAGAGCAGCGTGGTGCTGGAAGAAATCCGCGCGGGGTTGTTTTCTGGTTGTGTTTGGGTCGTCTGCATGGAGCTGTCCTCGGCCTGTATTCTGCGGAGCCTGTACCTTGAAAGTTTAGCAAGCAGCGTGCCACGGGAGAGGAAGGTGTTGTAATGCGCCATTTTTAAAGGAAATATTCTTTTTTTCATGGAGTCTCCCTTGGGGTGAACGGAATATTTTGCCTAGTCAACAGGAGCAAGGCGCAAGGTAAAAGGATAAAGGTCGCTTCTTTCACCTTTAGCCTTTAGCCTTTGTCCTCAAAATGGCCAGACACTGTCCAGTGCCCTGGCCAGCCAGCCCGGCTGCTGCTTGTCGCCGAGAACCCCCTGTCCGCTGTATTCGATCCGGGCGTCGGCAACATGGGTCGAAAGTACCGAGTTGTCCTGGGCGACATCCTGCGGCCGGATGATGCCGGAAAGGATGATGTGCTGGGTTTCGTTGTTGACCTTCACCTCTTGGTAGCCGCGGATG
>PHAW01000339.1 GCA_002841785.1 Deltaproteobacteria bacterium HGW-Deltaproteobacteria-3
CGATCCGGTGCAGGTCGGCGGGAAATTCGGAAAAATCGATCTCCGCCAGGGGCATGACCCGGGGCTGGGGATAGCCGAAGAGCGAGACATTGAACTCCCGCCCCGCGACGAACTCCTCCACCAGAATGGCACCGTACCGGCCGTAGAGGTCTTCCAGCCGGGGCAGCAGATCAATGCTTTTTTCCACCACTGATTCCTGCTCGATGCCGATGGAGGCATCCTGGAAGCGGGGCTTGAGGATCACCGGGAAATGGAGCCCGGCTGGCCGCAGCACCTCGGCGCCCTCGTAAAGGAAAAAGGGCGGAGTGCGGATCCCGGAGGCGGAGAGCAGCCGTTTCACCGTGAGCTTGTCCGTGGAGAGCAGCAACGCCATGGCCGAGGAGCCGGTGAAGGGGATCCCCAGCAGCTCAAGGACTGCGGCCGGATGCCCGATGAGGAGCGGGTCTTCGTCCACCGATTCGCAGAGGTTGAAGGCGATGTCGATCCTTGCCGCCTGCACCTGGCTGACAAAGCGGGACAGATCGCGGGTAAAGGGGATGCGCACCCGGGGCTGGCCCAGCTCGGCGAGCGCAGCCTCGATGGCTTCCACCTGGGCCAGGACATCGGCGGAGGATTCCCAGTTCGGTTCGCCTTGGGGGATCGGCTCGTTGTGGATGATCCCGACCGTGAGGTGCTTCATGGTTCAAGCCCGAGCCGGGCAATGGCCGCGGCCACGATTTCGTTGAGCAGCTCCTGGTAGGTGATGCCGTACTTGGTGGCGATGATGCAGAGGTCGGAATGTTCGGGATGCAGCCCGGCCAAGGGGTTGACCTCGATGAAATTCGGGATGCCGTTGGCGTCGGAGCGCAGATCCACCCGGCCACCGTCCCGGCAATTCAGCCCGTGCCAGGCGGCCAGGGCGGTTGCCTCCGCCTGCCGGGCTTCCGCATCGTCCACCTTGCGGTATTCCACCAGCTCTTCGCAGAACTCCTTGTTGTGGTACGAATAGACCTCCGGCTCGGAGTGCGGCAGCAGGATTACCTCCATGATCCCGATGGAACGGGCCGCCGGGCCGTTGCCCACGATGCCCACGGTGAACTCCCTCCCCGGCAGGAACGCCTCCACCAGGACCGGCTGATGATAGGTTTCCAAAAGCTCCGCGCAGACCGTGTGCAACTGCCCGCTATTGCTGATCTTGGATGCCGGGGTAACGCCCTTGCCGGTGCCCTCGGCCACGGGTTTGGCAAAGACCGGATAGGGCAGAGCCACGGCAGCCACGTCCGCCATGGACTGCACCACC
>PHAW01000340.1 GCA_002841785.1 Deltaproteobacteria bacterium HGW-Deltaproteobacteria-3
GGAATGATCGCGGTTAAACGCCTTGCCGATCTCGGACAGCGCTTCCTCGGTGAGCTTCCTGGCCAGGTACATGGAGACCTGCCGGGGAAAGGCGATGGTTTTTTTTCTGGCCTTTGACTGCAGCTCTTCGATGGAAACATCAAACTGGCCGGCCACGAAATTTCGGATCAGCACGGAGGACAACTCCTGTCGCTGCCCGATGATCCCGGCGACGATCTCCTTGACCATGTCCAGATCCGGCAGAGTCTTGTGCAGGGAGGCCTTGGCCTTCAGGCCGATGATGGCGCTTTCCACCCGCCGGATATCGCCCTGGATCCGGTCGGCCAGAAACTCGATGATCTCCCCGGTGAGGGTCAGCTTGTTGTTGCGGGCCTTGCGCTCGATGATCAGGCAGCGGGTCCGCCGGTCCGGAGGATTGATGGTGGTAATCAGCCCGGAGGAGAGCCGGGAACGTACGCCGTCATCGATATCCGGGATATTGCGCGGGGAAACCGCCCCGGTGAAAATAACCTTTTTCCCGCAATCCATCAGGACATCAAGGGCTTCGGCCAGCTCGGCCTGGGTCTTGGTGCGGCCGGCCAGGGACTGCACATCCTCCATCAGCAGCACATCACACTGGTTGTGATATTTTTCCTTGAAATGATCCATGGTGTTATTCTTGATGCTGCGGACCATCTCGGAGGTGAGCTGCTGGGAGGTGACATAATGCAGCCGGGTTCCGGGAGAATGGCTGGTGACATGATGGGCCACCGCATGGGTCAGATGACTTTTGCCCAAGCCCGTCCCCGCTTCGATGAACAGGCAGGGGCTCAAGGCGGAATCGCCGCTGGCCATGGCCTCGCAGGCAGCGTAGGCCATGGCGTTTGACTCGCCGACCATGAATTCGTCAAAGGTATACCGCGGATGCAGGGCCCGCACCGTGGAGCGGGCCACGGGCATGCTCGGCAAACGGAGCTGGCTCTGTTTCTTTTCCGGTTCCGGCAAGAGGGGTTGCTCTTTTTGGGCTGCGCCAACCGAAAGGCGCACCTCCCCACCGGTAAAGCCGGCATCCTGCAAGGCGTCCTGAATATCGGCCAGATAGTTCTCCCTGACCCAGGAACAGAAATACGGATCAGGACCAGCCAGCTCGACGCTCTGGGCATCGAATTGGACGCATTGCAAGGGTTCGATCCACAGCCTGAAGTCGCTGTCGGAAACTTTTTGGGACAAAACACTCTTAACTCGCTGCCAAAGCATCTTTTTCCCCTGGTTCAGTCACAAAAAAACAACCGATTAAA
>PHAW01000341.1 GCA_002841785.1 Deltaproteobacteria bacterium HGW-Deltaproteobacteria-3
CCCGCTTGATCGCGGGTTGCTCGAAAGGATGCGGGCGGCAAGCGATGCCAGCCTGTTGGGCGCGGAAACCCTGCGCCAGGGCGATCCGGAGATGCGGGGACCGGAGGGGTGTCTTTTGCCCAACCGGATCAGGGGGTTTATCACCGAGTCCGGCGATATCCCGGTGGTGGGGAAAAAAATTTTCCAGCACGGGGAGCCTCCCCGTATCTTTACCGGCGCGGCAACGGCTGCCGGCTTGCGGCACAGGCTGGGCGCGCTGGCCCAGGTCGTACCCCTGCCGTCTGCATCCGGAGGGGGGCTTTCCCTGGCCGCGGCCCTTGCCCATCTGGCGCAACTCGGCGCGGCCTCGGTCCTGATCGAAGGCGGCGGCGGGTTGAACTACGCCTGCCTGCGGCAAGGGGTTGTCGATGAGATTCTCCTCACCCTGACCCCGAAGATTTCCGGAGATCAGGGGGCATCTTCCCTGTGCGGCGGCCCTGGGCCGCTGGGAGAGCCGTTTTTGCCGCTGGCCCTGGTTTCGTGCGAGGCAGCGCCAACCGGGGAAGTCTTTTTGAAATACCGGGTACGCAAAGGAGAATGACCATGCAGCAGGAACTGGCGATCTTGTATTCCGGAGGGACGGATTCCCTCGCCCTCTATGCCCTGGCCAGCGCCGGGCATCATCCCGGCCTGCCCAGGCCGGTGCGCATCCACCTGCTCCACATGCTCAACGGCATGGGCCGCTTTGCCGATTTTCCCAGAAACCGCTTTCTCGCCGCGCACAAGATCCTGCTGGCCAATGCCTCCGACCCCAAGAAGATTCCGGAGGCCGATATGGTGGAGCTTGACATGGGCCGGATGTTTCAGGGGCTGTGGCTCGACCGCTATGAGGAAATGATGCCCCGCTACAACGGGAAAAATCTTGTCTGCGTGGCCTGCAAGCTCGGGATGCACGCCCGGGCCATCGTCTATTGCCATGAGCATTTCGTCCCTCATTTCGTGGCCGGCTACACCAAGAAGCAGGGACATTACCCCGAGCAGACCCCGGTTTTCATGGACAAGATCCGGGAGCTGTCGGCCCGGTTCGGGATCAACACCACCTTCCCGGTGTATGAGGATTTTGACGACCAGACGATCACCCGGCATGTGCTGGAGGATTTCGGTCTGCCCTCCACGGGCGGGGGGGAGAGAAAATGCCTGTTCTGCCAGACCCTGACCACGGCAACGGAAAAGGAGATCGGCCAGTACCTCGACGACATGCTCCCCCTGGTTGGCGAGTATATTGAGCATCGCCTG
>PHAW01000342.1 GCA_002841785.1 Deltaproteobacteria bacterium HGW-Deltaproteobacteria-3
TGTATTCTTCATGGTGAGCCTCCTATGATTTTGTTTTTTCGCTCTTATCATGATTCTTGTTTCGTTTGATCAGGGTACATTGCATGGGGTGTGCCAACACACTTCATGCACCAGGGAACTTTTTCCATTATTTATTGCTAACTATTTGATTTACATAGAAATAAAAAACAAAGGAGGAATTAGATGCAGGAGGGAGATACAACCATAAAAAGCAATGCATATCAGCTTGTTAGCAACTATCTGCAGCGATTATCAGCGGGATGGCACAGCAGGGAATGGCAGGGAGAGGGAAAACAAAAAAGTGTGGCGCCCGGAATCGCGGCGCCACACTTTTACTGTTGCATGTGTAGCAGAGTGTTGCATGCGCAACACTCTGCTATTCCAGACCGTACGCCTTCATCTTCCGGTACAGGGTGCTGCGGTCAATGCCAAGCAGCCTGGCAGCCTTGGCTTTGTTGCCGTCGGTTTGGGCGATGATATTCAAAAGGTGCTCCTTTTCGCTCTCCCGCGAAACAGGAGCACCTCCTCCGAAATCCTTGACAAGCGAGGGGTCCTCTCCATTGCCCCCCGAAGTTGTGGCGGCAACGCGGTTCCAGCTTCTCACCTCTTCAGGAAGATTGCCCGTGGTAATCGTGTCGTCCGTGCACAGCACACAGGCCCGCTCCACGACATGCTCCAGCTCCCGGACATTTCCCGGCCAACTGTAGTCGGCCAGCAGTTGCAAGGCCTGGTCGGAAATCCCGGTAATATTCTTGTTCAGACGTTTGCTGAACCGGGCCAAAAACAGATCCACCAAAATGGGCAGATCCCCTTCACGGTTCCGCAAGGGCGGCAGGGTAATGTCAATCACCCGCAGCCGGTAATACAGATCCTCCCGAAACTCTCCCCGCTGCACCTTTTGCTTCAGATCGGCGTTGGTGGCGGCCACCACCCGGACGTCCACGGTGACGGGCCTGTCCTCCCCCACCGGATAGAAGGTGCGCTCCTGGAGAAAACGCAGCAGACGCAACTGCATAAGCGGTGAGATATCGCCTATCTCGTCGAGGAACAAGGTGCCGCCGTCCGCCTGCAAAATCCTCCCCTCCCGGTTGCGATCCGCCCCGGTGAAGGCGCCTTTTTTGTGGCCGAACAGCTCACTTTCCATGAGGTTTTCCGGAATGGAGGTACAGTCGAACTTGACCAGGGGCATGTCCCGGCGCGGACTTTCCGCATGCAGGGCCTCGGCCACCAACTCCTTGCCGGTGCCAGATTCTCCGGTGATCAGCACCGAGGTG
>PHAW01000091.1 GCA_002841785.1 Deltaproteobacteria bacterium HGW-Deltaproteobacteria-3
CCATCTTCATCTCCACCCATTTCATGAACGAAGCCGAACGCTGCGACCGCATCTCGCTGATGCATGCCGGGCAGGTGCTGGTCAGCGATACGCCCGCCGCGCTCATGCAAAAACGCGGGACATCAACGCTGGAAGAGGCATTTATCGGGTATCTGGAAGATGCGGCGCCCGGGAGAAAGACTCCTGAGCCGCCGACAGCCGCGGCCATGGTCCCTCCCGTGCCGCCGCCCAGCGGCATAACCAACCCCAATAAAAAAATCGGCTTCAGCCTCCGCCGCCTGTTCAGCTACAGCCGGCGCGAGGGGATGGAACTCCACCGGGATCCGATTCGGGCCACCTTGGCGCTGCTCGGCAGCGTCATTCTGATGCTGATCATGGGGTACGGCATCACCATGGATGTGGAGGATCTGGCCTTTGCCGTACTCGATCGCGACCAGACCTCGACCAGCCGCGATTATGCGCTCAATCTTGCCGGTTCGAGTTATTTCATCGAGCATGCGCCAATTGTCGATTACGCCGATCTCGACCGGCGCATGCGGGCCGGCGAGATCAGCCTGGCCCTGGAAATACCTCCGGGATTTGCCCGCGATCTGGACCGCTCCACCCCGGTGGCGATCGGGGCCTGGATCGACGGCGCCATGCCGCAGCGGGCCGAAACCATCCAGGGCTATGTGAGCGGGATGCATGCCCACTGGCTGGCCGACCTGGCCGCGCGCAAGCTTGGCCAGTCCCGTTCCGTTGGTCTGGTCAACATCGAAACGCGCTTTCGCTACAACCCCGATGTCAAGAGCCTGGTGGCGATGGTTCCGGCGGTGATTCCCCTGCTGCTGATGATGATTCCGGCGATGCTCACCGCGCTCAGCGTGGTGCGGGAAAAAGAGCTCGGCTCCATCGTCAACCTCTATGTCACGCCGGTTACGCGGCTTGAGTTTCTGCTCGGCAAGCAACTGCCCTACATCGGGCTGGCAATGGTGAATTTTTTGCTCATGGCCTTGCTTGCGGTGACTGTTTTCGGCGTGCCGATGCGGGGGAGCTTTCTTGCCTTATCGGCGGCGGCACTGCTGTATGTCATTTCCGCCACCGCCATGGGGTTGCTGTTCTCCACCTTTGTGCGCAGCCAGATTGCGGCGATCTTCGGCACGGCAGTGCTCACCATCCTGCCCGCCGTACAGTTCTCCGGCATGACCGACCCGGTCTCCTCACTGGAGGGGGTGGGCAGGATGATCGGTGCCATCTACCCCACCACGTATTTCCTGGTCATTGCCCGCGGCACATTTTCCAAGGGGCTTGGTTTTGCGGACCTTCAGGCATCCTTCCTGCCGCTCATCCTGGCCGTTCCCGTGCTGATCGGGCTATGCGCGCTGTTGTTGCGAAAACAGGAGACCTGAATATGCGTTTCGACACCATTCGTCATCTGGGCATCAAGGAATTGCGCAGCCTGGGTCGTGACCCGATCATGCTGGGGTTGATCCTCTTTGCCTTCACGGCGGCGATCTACTCGGCCGCCACGGCAATGCCGGAGACCCTCAACAAGGCGCCGATCTCCATCGTTGACGAAGACCGCTCGCCGCTGTCGGCGCGGATCGTTGACGCCTTTTATCCCCCCCATTTTCTCGCGCCGGTGATGATTACCCAGGGCGAGATGGATGCCAGGATGGATGGTGGTCTTGATACCTTTGCTTTGAACATCCCCCCGGAGTTTCAGCGCGATCTGCTGGCAGGGCGGCAACCGACGATTCAGCTCAATGTCGATGCGACCCGCATGAGCCAGGCCTTTACCGGCAGCGGCTATATCCAGACCATGATCACCAGCGAGGTGACCGAGTTCGTCCAGCGTTATCGCGGGGGTGCGGCGCCGCCGGTGGATTTGGCCTTGAGGGCGCGCTTCAACCCGTCCCTGACCCAGTCCTGGTTCGGGGCGGTGATGGAGGTCATCAACAACGTCACCATGCTCTCCATCGTGCTCACCGGCGCCGCTCTGATCCGTGAACGGGAGCACGGCACCATCGAGCATCTGCTGGTCATGCCGGTGACGCCCTGTGAGGTCATGACGAGCAAGGTCTGGGCCATGGGGCTGGTGGTGCTTGTTGCCTGTGCTTTTTCTTTGATTTTTGTGGTGCAGGGGCTCTTGTCCGTGCCCATTGAAGGCTCACTCGTCCTGTTTCTGGCCGGCACCGCGCTGCATCTGTTCGCCACGACCTCCATGGGTATTTTCATGGGCACCATCGCGCGCTCCATGCCGCAGTTCGGGCTGCTGTTAATGCTTGTCCTGATGCCGCTGGAGATGCTCTCCGGCGGCGTCACCCCGCGCGAAAGCATGCCAGATTGGATTCAAGGTATAATGCAGATAGCGCCGACCACCCATTTTGTCTCATTGGCCCAGGCGATTCTCTATCGGGGGGCAGGCCTCGATGTGGTATGGCCGCAATGCGCCATTCTCGTTGTGATAGGGGCGGTTTTTTTCGGCATCACGCTGGTCCGCTTTCGCAAAACCATCGGGATCTTGGGGTAAGAAGGCCAAGCCCACGCCTGCGGGTCGTGTGAAAAAGTCTCAAGCGGGAATTAAGCGGGAATCGTCGGCCTATGTGTGGCCGCGATGTGCGGGGGGTACCTGTGCATCGGTGGAGTATGGTGTCCGGCGAACCCTCGAAGGCCCCTCATCCATGTTGTGTCGAAAACGAGTGGCGGCGCAAGGCTACGGTCAGTCGCCAAGGTCCTCGCCAAAGGGATTCTTCAGTCCGTATCGCTCGATCTTCCGGCGCAGGGTGTCCTTGGAGATGCCCAGCTCCCGGCAGGTGTTCATCCGCCGCCAGTGATTCCGTTCCAGGGATTGAAAGATCGCCTGTTTTTCGATCTCCTCAAGGGGCAGCGGTTTGTGGAGAGGGATGGGGCCGGAGTGCGGACTGTCCTGGCTTTTGGGGGCAAAAGGTTCGGGGAGATGTTCCGGCCGGATGAAGCCTCCATGGCAGAGGATGAAGGAGTACTCGATGATGTTTTCCAACTCGCGGATATTGCCGGGGAAGCCGTAGCGCATGAGAATGCTTAAGGCTTCATCGGAAATCCCGACGATATCCTTGCCCTGCTGATTGCTGAATTGTTTGATGAAATGTTCGGCCAGCATGGGCACGTCTTCCATGCGTTCCCGCAGGGGGGGGAGGAGGATCTTCACCACGTTTAGGCGATAGAAGAGGTCTTCCCGGAAAAGCCCTTCCTGGACAAGCTGCTGCAGGTTACGGTTGGTGGCGGCGATGATCCGCACGTCGGCCTTGACCGGTTTGTTGGAGCCCAGGGGTTCATACACCTTTTCCTGGAGAACCCGCAGGAGCTTGACCTGGAGGGAGGCAGGGATGTCGCCGATTTCGTCGAGGAACAGGGTGCCTTTTTCGGCGCTGGCAAAGCGGCCTGGCCGGTCGTGCTTGGCGTCGGTGAAGGCGCCGGCCTTGTAGCCGAAAAGCTCGGACTCAAGCAGGGTTTCCGGCAGGGCGCCGCAGTTGACCGCCATGAAGGGGCCTTTGTTGCGCCGGCTCGAGGTGTGGATGGCGCGGGCCACCAGCTCTTTACCTGTGCCCGATTCGCCGAGGACCAGGACATTGCTTTCGCTGTGGGCGATCTCGGGCAGGATGCTGAAGATCCGCTGCATGGAGGCGCTCTTGCTGAGGATCTCGCCGAAGGTGTAGCGCCGGGAAAGCTGCTTGCGCAGTTCCGTGACCACGCTCAGATCCCGAAAGGTTTCCACTCCGCCGATGACGTTGCCTTCGTGGTCAAGAAGCGGCGCGGCGCTGATGCTTAAGGGGATCTGTTTGCCGTCGATGTTCTTGACAAAGATGGAGCGATTGGCCACGGGCTTGCCGCTGTAAAGGCTTTGGGCAATGGCGCAGTTTTCGCCGCAGATGCTGGAATGGAACACATCGCTGCACGACTTGCCGATGGCATCCTGCCGTTTCCAGCCCGTAATCAGTTCGGCCGCCCGGTTGAAGGAGGTGATCTTCCAACTGCGGTTCACGGTGAACACCCCATCGGCGATGCTTTCCAGCACCAGATCCTTGGTCATGACCGAGGTCAGGTCGCGGAAGGTTTCCACCCCGCCGATCACGTCGCCGTCCGGGTCGGTGAGCGGGGCGGCGCTGATGCTGATCGGGATGGTCTCCCCGTCCTTGCCCTTGATGAAGATGGAGCGGTTGCCGATGGGCTTGCCGCTTTCCACGCTTTGGGCGAGAATGCAGGCCTCTCCGCAGATGCTGGAATGGAAAATGGAGCTGCAGGGCTTGCCGAGAACCTCATCCTTGCTCCAGCCGGTGATACTTTCCGCCGCCTTGTTGAAAGAGGTCAGATACCAGTTCCGGTCCACGGTGAAGACACCGTCGGCAATGCTGTCCAGGATGAGATTCTGTTGCAGGCTGGAAGTAATGTCTCGGAAGGTCTCAACCCCGCCGATGACCTGGCCTTCCGGATCGATGAGCGGCGAGGCGCTGATGCTGATGGGAATGGTCCGGCCATTTT
Source organism: Deltaproteobacteria bacterium HGW-Deltaproteobacteria-3 (assembly GCA_002841785.1). Lineage (GTDB taxonomy): Bacteria > Desulfobacterota > Desulfobulbia > Desulfobulbales > Desulfurivibrionaceae > Thiovibrio. The sequence goes on from PHAW01000091.1 coordinate 4,501, forward strand.
TCCCTTTGATGTAGATGGAACGGTTGATGATGGATTTTCCTTCGTTGACGCTCTGGGCCAGGATGCAGTCCGCGCCGCAGATATTGGACTTGAAAATGGTATTGCAGGAGACCCCGACTACTTCTTGGGCGGTCCAGCCGGTGATGTTTTCCGCCGCCTTGTTGAAGGAGGTGATGCGGAATCGTTTGTCCACGGTGAAGACGCCGTCTGCGATGCTGTCCATGACCAAGGGATAGATCTGGCCCGGATCGTTGGCGTCGCGGGCAGTAATGATTGCGCCGGAGAGTTTGCCGTTTTTGTCGGGAACAGGAATCGCCGTTACCAGGAGAATGGTTGATTCCGTGCTGTCTGGCTTGGGCAGCACGACCCGCAGCCCGTGCATGGCGCGGCCCGCGGCCAATGGGCCGTACAGTTTGCACATGGAAACGAATCTGTCCGAGCCGCTGAAAACGTCCTGGCAGCTCTTGCCGATGGTTTCTTGGGCGGTGAGACCCATGAGTTTTTCCGCCGCTTCGTTGAAGGAGGTGATTTGCCAGTTTTCATTTACGGTGAAAACCGCTTCCTGAACGACGGAAGAAGAGGGCTGTTTTTTTGTGTCCATTGCTGATGCGTGGGCGCGTGTGCTTTGGGCTATTGTTAAGAATCATTCTTGACTTACTCTAAAGTAATAGCAAAAAAAAACAAAATACGCTTGTTGAAAGGCGGACATGAGGGCGTTTTTTGTCGGTGCCTGGGAAAATGGCCGTAATGTAGAAGCCGAAATAGCGTGGAAACATGGAAATGTTTGACCGGAGATCTTGAAAATTATCTTGACATGCGGGTTTGTCAAATTACAATGGGCCAAATTTGCCCATCGGCAATTAATCCAGAGATTAATTGCTTAAGTGCCTTTCGGGTTGTCCGATTCCCGAAGGGTGGAAGAGGTCGAGCACCCTTCTGAAATAACTGAGGAGACGTGAGAATGAAGATAGATGATCTTGAAAAACTCGAGAATGAGGGGGTTGAAAACCTTCCTTCCGAGGAGCGCCGCCGATTCCTTCGCTTTGGGTTGGCGGTAACCGGTGTTTTTGTCGGAGGGTCCGTGCTTTCCCTGACCTCCGCGCGGAAGGCCGAGAGCGCCATGGGACCGGTGCCCGTTGCCGGAAGTTTTCCGTACAGCCCCCATTACACCATGGTCATGCGGCAGAATCGCTGTATCGACTGTGAGCGCTGCATGGAAGCCTGTGTGAAAACCAATAACGTGCCTTCCTACGGCTACCGCACCACCATTCTCCAGCAGGAGCGGGCGATTGGCAGGGGAGCGAAAGAGCGGGTCTTCATGCCGGTGCTCTGCAACCATTGCAATCGTCCGCCCTGTGTCCGGGTGTGCCCCACCACCGCAACATACAAGGACAAGAAAAACGGGATCGTCATGATGGATTACAAGCGCTGCATCGGCTGTAAGACCTGCATGGCTGCCTGTCCCTACAATGCCCGTTATTTTAAGGAAGAGAACCGGGCCGTTGACAAGTGCAATTTTTGTTTCGACACCCGCCTGTCCAAGGGCGAAAGCACGACGGCGTGCTCCGCTGCCTGTCCGGCTGACGTTCGCGTATTCGGGGATCTCACCAATTACGACAGTGAGGCGTACAAGCTGATCCATACGCCTGAGAAGGTTGTTTGGGTTCTTCGTCCTGAAACCGGCGCCATGCCCAACGTGTTCTACATGAATGATTAACCAAACAGCGGAGAGGGCCGTAATGAAACGCAATAATAAGAGCGTAATGAATATGGTGGGCTTGGCGGCGGTGATCGGCCTCCTGGTTTTTTCCAGCCAGTCCTTTGGCGAGGAAGCCTACGATGAGGATACCTATGGGCCGAAGGCGCCCATTATCTGGACAAAACCCGTGAAGGGCGTGGTGTTTTACCATAAAACCCATACCATGGACGCCGGTCTTTCCTGTGACATGTGTCATGACACACTCTTTGAGATGGCAGCCGGAGCTGCCGAGCAGAAGGCGGATTTCACCATGGCGGGCGTGAAGGGATACAATAAACTGACCGGTCCCGCGCCCCAGGGCAAGGCTTCCGGCAAGCATTGATTTTCTCGGTGTTTCAATCCTTTCGTCTGCCGCGATTGCGAGCAGGCGAAAGGGGTTGTGGTCTGCTCTGTTTTTTTTGAAGCGGAAAGCCTCGGGGTGCTTGGGCTTTCCGCTTTTTTGTTTGGGTTGCCTCTTTTCTGCTGTTCTTCGCGGACCTGTCAACAACAGGTTCTTGGTTCAGGAAATCCTGGGCCCCCTCGCGGTCGTATTACAATCCGTATTGTCAAATAATAGGTGAGCTCTCGCCTTCCATTCTGTCCTGCCGATTTGTGTGCCCTTGCGTCCATGTGTAAAAGAGTCCGGGGTGTGAGGGTGTCGGTATTCCTGCTGTTTCCCTTTTTTTGTTCGTCGCTCTATTCCACTGAGTTGTGTCCGGAAATGATGGAGATTTGATCCCCCCAGGGAGAGTCATGCCGACGGGTGTTGGTGTCTCAGGAGGCGTATGTTGCGCCGTTTTTGGTCTATCTCATTGATTTTGATAAATAAAAAACAGACATGTGTTGAAGCGGCCTGGGGGAGGTAATGCGGTAATGGTATGGCGACTGAGTGTCGTATCGCCATGTAATTGTGTATTTTTTGGCTTTTATGGGCGATTTTGTTTTATTGTTGGCGTGTGGATCGTTTTGCGTCCATTGTGGCACGGGAGATAGATCAAAAATAGCCCAGCGTGTTAAATAACCTGTAACATCATATGTCCGCTATAGATATGAAATCTGTAGTTGTAAAACTCTAACTCCTTGCTTCTCTATGGGAAACTGAATTTTTTCTAAAAAATGAGGTGGATCGACTTGTTGTGGCACGCACTTTGCTCATTGATATTGCCGACATGGGATGCAGTGTGAAAAAAAGCCCATTGCCGAACAAGCGAATGCACAGAAAAGGAGGTGGCCGGGGAGAGTTGGCGGAAAATGTTCTGGAGGGGAGAAACTCCTCAATCAACGGGTGGCGGCCCGGAAAGTAGCCTCTGCTCCAGAAAATACCAGCAACTGTTTGAGTACAGGCTGAGATCGAAAATTAAACGAAGTTTGCAGGAATAACTCCCTGGCCGGGAGTGAGTTACACTAACTGTTAATTTGCAGGTAAAAAATTTAGGGAGGAAAAATCATG
>PHAW01000343.1 GCA_002841785.1 Deltaproteobacteria bacterium HGW-Deltaproteobacteria-3
ACGCCCATGGCGGAGAAGAGCCCCAGTTCGGTAAAGATCGGAAAGCCGCTGCCGCAGAGAACCAGAAAGGCGGCAATGGTGGTGACCATGGCCATGATCCCGACCACCCCCACTTCGTGCGCGGCCTCTTTGCCCGAGGATTCATGGGGCCGGTCCAGAAACAGCAGATAGGCGATGCCGTAATCCACGGTAATGGAAATGAGCGCCCCGCCAAAGCCGAGCACCATGATCGAGATGGAGGAATTGAACAGGGAATAGACCAGAAGGGCCGCGGCGGTGCCGGCAAAGGACGGCAGCAGGGACATGAGCCCGAGCAGGGGCCGGGAAAAAGAGAGAAAAAGCAGCAAGGCGATGCCCGCGGTTGAAAGGAGCAGGGCAAACTGCACATCATGACGGATCATCCGTTCATTATCCAGGGCCGCCCGATAGGCCCCCACCGGGGTCAGGGTGACCTGCATCCCTTTGGCGGCAAAGTGTTGGGCAAGCTCCGGCGCGGTGCGTTCAAAAAAATCGGCAATGGCCAGGGCGGAGGCGGTGTTGCTGCCTGCGGCCAGCGGCCTGGCCGTGACCAGGAGATGGCGGCCATCGCCGGAAAGCAGGTGCCCCTTGTAAAATTGCGCATTCAAGGAGGGGGCCAGCAGCGCCATCTTCGCCAGGATCAGATCCTTCAGGCCCAGAGGGTCCAGGCCGATGAACTCCGCCTGACCGATCCCCTCCAGGCTGCCCAAATCGTCATGAAGCTTGCCCAGCCGTTCCTTGATCCGTTCGGGCTCAAGCTGGGGGGCGATGGCTGCAAGCTCCTCGCGGGAAAAGAGCAGCGGCAGGTTCCGGGCCGCATGCATGGCAAGGCGTGGGATCAGCTCACCCATGGCATTGGTGCCGACCTGGGCAAAGAGTCCGCTTTCCTGCATCTTTTGTTCAAGAAGGACCCCGCCTTCCACCAGGGTATCCTGATCATCAGCGTTGATGGCAAGGTCCACCGCGATCTGGTCGTGGATGGGGTGGTGGTTGAAGATTTCCAGGGCATCGGCGATAACCCGCTCGCCGGCGGGCAAAGAACGGGCCAGATCCGTGTCCAGCGCAAGGCGCGTTTTGCCGACCATGGCGCAGCCGACGATCAGGAGAACAACAAGGAAGAGCAGGCGATAATTGATCATTTGGTTACCACAGCGTCCAGGCCAACGCACCCAGCCCGAGAAAGGCAGCCAGGGGCAGGGCGAGAAAAAGCGGTTTATGGTTCTGATACCTCTCGTTCATCTTGCCACGGTTTGATTGTCGCTTTCGGAAAGCCCCTGAAAGGCGCACATGGGGTAGGGGGCAAAAAAATCGCCACCGGTTTTCCGCAGCAGGCCGTCATAGGGGATCCCGCGCCACTGCTCTTGGACGATGCGCCGGGCAAAGGGGGCGTTGAGGGCATAGGCGTGGGATAGACAGCGGTATTGGATGCGGACCAGGGATTTCACCCCGGTTTTGCGGCTGGTGCTGGTGATGCCGCCGAGAAACAGGCCGTCCCAGCGCGCAAGGCTCTCCAAGTGCAGGCAGGCCTCGGCAAGGGTACGGGGGGCAAAGTCGCGGAAGAAGACATCGTCTTCAAAGATCAGGATATGGTGCGCTCCGGCCGCAAGCCCTTTATTGAGGCAGAGCAGGTGGGATTCAAAGATGCCTTGTTCCCGGTTTTCAGGATGCCTGGCGACCAGGACAAACTCCACCCGCTCTCCCAACCCCACCGCCGCGAACTGCTTTTGCACCTGTTCTTGCCGATCAATACGATCGGCAACGGAAATGCAGTAGATAGCTTCAAAAAATTTCCAGGGGTCGGGCTGGTTCATGTCGCTGCTGCCATTGTATATTTTGATTCCCATCGAATTTCAGCCAGGTATTCCGGCAACGCCGGTGTTGTTCATTTCTTTGCTTGCCCAAAGAAACGAACCAAAGAAAGGGCACCCCGCCACTTGTCCCGCCGCTGGCGGGATATCCTGTGCTCCTCGATGCTGCCGGGGCTTTGCAAACTCGCTGCGCTCAAACAGTGCAAAGCCCTTTTTCGGCAGCCTCTGCGGTGCTCGGCTGCGTGGCCATGGGGAAACTACAGGAGCGGCCTGCGCCGCTCCAACGTATTGCATTATCGTTTCAGAGCTGCAGGTACGATGCTAAGCAGATTTTTGGTTGATAAGAAAGCCAAAAATTGTTGAAATCGCAAAAAAAACCGCGATTACAACGGTTGCCGCAGGGTAACTAGTCTCAAATAAGGTTTAAGCCCCCGCCTTTAGGCGGGTAGATTTATCACTCCCACTTGGTTGTGTATAATGCCTTAGACGAAGGAGGCATT
>PHAW01000344.1 GCA_002841785.1 Deltaproteobacteria bacterium HGW-Deltaproteobacteria-3
ACAATGCCTCCTTCGTCTAAGGCATTATACACAACCAAGTGGGAGTGATAAATCTACCCGCCTAAAGGCGGGGGCTTAAACCTTATTTGAGACTAGTTAGGGGAACTGCCGCGCTTTTGCGGCAATCCCGCTTGAACGCCGAGTTAGATGTTTTTATTAAACACTGAGCAAAAAATCGCGCTTAAGTATTTTCTCAAGTCCTTTTACAACCTCTTCACTCCCTGTTCTAGTGATAGACCTTCTAAATATCACCATATTCGGGAGTCCCTTTGTGGACATCTGCCATACGATATCTAAATCCACGATCACATTATCACACTTTAGTAGTTGTATTACAGGGAATATTATTGATAGGTTTCCCCCGACAATTCCCCAATATTTCCGAATATCATGTTTTTGAATGAAGGAAAATTGCTGCCCATACAAACTAGCAGGATAAGAAATGCCCCCGGCTGATTGTCAATAACGAAAAAATGCGTATACAGCTTATCCCGCGTTTTCGGCCGGGGCTGAAGAGATTTCCTTGGCGTTGATTTCCGGCAAGGAATCACGAAACAGTTTCTCCGTCTCCCTCTGGCAAAAAGGATCAACCCAGCGTATTATGGGCTGGAGATTCCAGGAGGTACAAAAGAAAACCACAAACTGCCTGGGCAAATGAATAGTGAAGGATAGACGAGAACAGAGGCTCTGACGCCTCTGCCCCGGACAAAAGACGAACAAACAAAGGACGCACCATGAGCACAACCCAGACAAGCAACCCGCTGCACGGCATCACCCTGGAGATGGTACTCACCCGGCTGGTGGAACAACACTACGGCTGGGAAAAACTGGGGGAAAAGATCGCGATCAACTGCTTTACCAAGGACCCCAGCATCAAATCGAGCCTCAAATTCCTGCGCAAAACCCCGTGGGCCAGGGAAAAGCTGGAGAGCCTCTATCTGCACACCAGGCTCCGCAAAGAGATTCTCTAACCACTCTGCCAGAGGATAATTCCTCCGCATGACAAATTTTCAGCAAAAAAAAGGAGTTCCGTCGATTGACGGAACTCCTTTGATTTCTCACTTGGTGACCCCTACGGGACTCGAACCCGTGTTACCGGCGTGAGAGGCCAGCGTCCTAGACCGCTAGACGAAGGGGCCATGCTGTGCGATCTTTTATTCCTCTCCTCCACCCTTCCGAAAGGGGGAAAAATTCGCAACCATCCTGTTTCAATCCATAAATTTTCTGCCCGCCTCTTCCGCCCGGACCAGGGTACCCGCATCCTGTGCCATGTCCCCACGGCCATCCTTGCCCTTGACCAGAAAGTCCCCGCCGTACCCCATGCCCATGGCGTCGAATCCATATCTGGCCGTAAGAATCGCGCCCTCGAAAACCCTTTCCCCGTGGGTGGCGGACACCGCCACCAGAAAACCCTTGCGGGCTGGGTCCTTGCACCACTCTCCCTTTTCGGCCAGGAGACGCTTCCTGTTCCACAGGGCCTGGCAGCGGTCGACAAACCCCTTGGCCTGGGCGGTGATTCCGTAAAAATAGATGGGGGAGGCAAGGATCAGCCGCTGGGAGGCGAGGATCTTTGGATACAGTTCCTGCATGTCGTCTTCCAGCACGCATTGTCCGGTCTTGTCGCAGCCGCCGCAGCCGATACACGGTTGAATGCGCAGCTCACACAGGCGGACCACCTCAATCTCGCCTCCTGCCGCCTCAACCCCTTTGAGAACAGCGCGGAGCAAGGTTTCGGTATTGCCCTTTTTCCGCGGACTCCCGATCACGCCCAGAACCTTCATCTCATTGCTCCCTCCGGCAAGAATCATCAGGACGGGCAGGCAGCCGGTTATAGAACACAACCTCATCCCGCAACGCCCTTGCCGTTTCATCATTCAAAAATCTGGCGGCACACCGCCAGCGCCAGTTGCCCTCGGAGGTGCCGGGCATGTTCATCCGGCAATCGCTGCCAAAACCGAGAACATCCTGAAGAGGCACGATGACCAGCCCGGCAACCGAACCATAGGCCAGGCGAATAAAATCCCAGTGGATGGGGCTGCCCGCCTGGCTGCGAGTATAGCGCAAGGCCTTGGCCTTGCTGGCCTGCCTTACCGTATCGCTGAAGTACCAGCCCAGGGTTGTATCGTTGTCATGGGTGCCGGTATAGACCACGCAGTTTACCGTGGTGTAGTTATGGGGCAGATAGGCGTTGTGCTCGTCGGAATCAAAGGCGAACTGCAACACCTTCATCCCGGGAAAACCCAAGGTGTCGCGGAGCAGCTCCACCTCCGGGGTGATAACCCCGAGATCCTCGGCATGGTGTTTCATCTCGGAAAAAAATGCCAGGCCAGGCCCCGTGACCCATTCCCCGTTAACCGCGGTCTCCTCCGAAGCCGGGATCTGCCAGTATGCCTCAAAACCGCGAAAATGATCGATGCGGACCACATCCACCGTCCGGCAGATATGTCGAAACCGCTGCCCCCACCAGGCGAGCAAGGACTGGTTCATCTCTCCCCCGTCACCGCCCCACTTGAAAAGAGGGTTTCCCCAGCGTTGCCCGGTCTCGCTGAAATAATCCGGGGGCACGCCCGCCACATGGGTTGGCCGCCCGGTTTCGCGATCCAGGAGAAAGCAGTCCTGATGCGCCCAGACATCGGCGCTGTCCAGGGCCACATAGATGGGGATATCGCCGATGATCCGGATGCCGTGGCAGTGGGCGTAATCCCACAATATC
>PHAW01000345.1 GCA_002841785.1 Deltaproteobacteria bacterium HGW-Deltaproteobacteria-3
AAAGAGCGGGAAGGCCGCGAACAGGGCGCCGCCGAAGAGGACCAGGGTGGTGAAGGTCAGTTCCCACTTGCGGCCCATGGCGTTGATGATGAGCGTTTTTTCCTCCTCGGTGGAGGCCAGGGTAAAGATCAGGGTCTGTCCGCCCTGGACAAAGGTCAGGAAGAGAAAGAGCGACCCCACCACGGAGGTGATCAGCCACCAGAGTTGCTGCAGAGTTGAATGATCCAGATTTCCTATCATTGTTTTAAGCCTCCGGTCCGATCTTGATTTGCTTCATCATAATGCGAATCTCCGCCAGCAGCAGAGCGGTGAACAGGGTCAGGAAGATGAAGAAGGTGGTCTGCACGTTGCTTGCGGCAATGTTGGTGACGGCCACGCCCACCGGCAGCAGACCCTGAATGGCCCAGGGCTGCCGGCCTACCTCGGCCACGACCCAGCCGGCCTGGCTGGCCACATAGCCGAGAAAGATGGAAAAGAAGCAGATCAGGTTGAGCCAGCGCTGGTACTCCAGGGTGCCCTTGAAGGCGAAGTAGAGCACCAGCAGGAAGATCACCGGGAAGAGGGTGCCCAGCACCACCATGATGTGGAAGCTGTAAAAGGTTGTGGCCACCGGAGGCGCGGCCTCCACCGGGCTGTTCAGGTAGCCGTAGCCGAGATCCCCCTTGTGCTGGTCAAAAATGGCCAGGGCTGCGGCGGCTTCCGCCTCATCTCCTGTATCCTTGGCATACTTGTATCGCGCCAGCTCGGCCAGGGCGATCTTGCCGGTGACCATCCGCTGTTCGGCGCCGACAATATTGCGTTCGGCATTGCCGAAGACCAGATCGTCGATCCCCGGGACAAAGCTGTTGGGGTCCCGGTTGGCCAGGAGCGAAAGCAGGCCGGGGATTTTCACCTCCTGATAGAAGGCGAGCAGGTCGTCGCCCGGTTTCTTGCTGGCGTTGATGATGCCCATGGCGACGAGGGGGGCCTTATCCTGCCCCACATACAGCCCTTCCATGGCGGCCAGTTTCATTGGTTGCCTCTGGGCCACGCTGAAGGCGGCCTCGTCGCCGGTGAGGCCGACAAAGAGAGAGGCGATGAAGCCGAAAACCGCGGCGACCACCATGCTGCGCTTGGCCATTTTCTGATGCCGCTCCTGCAGGAGAAAAAGGGCGGAGATGCCCACGACAAAGAGGGAGGCGAGCAGAAAGGCGGAGCTGGTGGTGTGGGTGAACTTGTGCACCGCCACCGGAGAGAGGGCGACCTCC
>PHAW01000346.1 GCA_002841785.1 Deltaproteobacteria bacterium HGW-Deltaproteobacteria-3
CGATCGCGAAAAATTCCGGTAAGTTCATCCTGGTGGTGGAAGGGGCCATTCCCGTGAAGGACAACGGGGTGTATTGCATGATCGGCGGCAAGCCGTTCACCGAGATCGTGCGTGATACCGCAGCCAAGGCCGCCGCCGTGATCGCCATCGGTTCCTGCGCCTCCTGGGGCGGAGTTGCCGCGGCGGAGCCCAACCCCACCGGCGCCATGGGCGCGCCCGAGTTTCTCAAGGGCAAGACCGTGGTGACGATTCCCGGCTGTCCGCCCAATGCCTACAATTTTCTTTCCACCGTGATCCACTTCCTGACCTTTAAAAAACTGCCCGCCCTGGATGAAAAAGGCCGGCCGAAATTCGCTTACGGCCGGCTCATTCATGAGAACTGCGAGCGCAGGCCCCATTTTGACGCAGGCCGTTTTGCCCTCGCCTTCGGCGACGAGGGGCACCGGAAGGGGTATTGCCTGTTCAAGCTCGGCTGCAAGGGGCCGATGACCTTTGCCAATTGTCCGGCCGTCCTGTTTAATGATATTGGCCCAGGCGCCTGGCCGGTGGGCACCGGACATCCTTGCTTTGGCTGCACCGAGGAAGGGGTGGGGTTTCATCTTCCGCTCCATGCCCAGGCCGACCTGAAGTACATCACCCCCGGAGCTGCGTATCCGGGCACTGGCAGCCGGGGTGGCCGGGGTGGCGTTGGGGGCCGGCGCGGCGGTTGCCAAGAACCTTGGCAAGACAGGGAAAGGGTCTTCGTCAGAGGGAGAATAGGGTATGAAGATACGACGCAGGGATTTTTTGAAAGGGGTGGCGGCCAGCACCCTGCTGCTTGCCGCGGAGCAAAACCCGGCTCAGGCCAAACGGGCGAGAAAGGATTTGCCCCCCAATGCCATCGGCATCCTGTACGATTCCACCCTCTGTATCGGCTGCAAGGTCTGTGAGCATGCCTGCAAACAGGCCAACAACAAGGTGGTGGAGCACACCAGCCCGAGCGAGCCGATGTGGGACGACCCCCAGGATCTTTCCGACAAGACCCTGAATATTATCAAGCGCTACGGCGTTGAAGGACAAAAGGATTCGCTGGAGGGGTTTGCCTTCATCAAGCGGCACTGCATGCACTGCATCGACCCTGCCTGCGTTTCGGCCTGCCCGGTCTCGGCGCTGCTGAAAGATTCAGAAAACGGGGTGGTGACCTACAATAAAAAGGCCTGTATCGGCTGCCGATACTGCCAAGTGGCCTGCCCCTATAATATCCCAAAATTCGAGTGGGATTCGCCCTTCCCGGAGATCGTCAAGTGCCAGTTGTGCTCCCATCTCCTGGCCAAAGGCGGGATTTCTGCCTGCTGCGCCGCCTGTCCCACCGGCGCATCCCTGTTCGGGCCGGTGGAAAAGCTGCGGCTTGAGGCCAAGCGGCGGCTGGCCATGGAGCCCGGAAAGTACTACGATTTTCCCGTGGCCGACATTGAGTCCACCGAGGTGCAGCAGCACCGGGCGGGCGGCTATGTCAAGCATGTCTACGGTGAGCGGGAGCTTGGCGGTTCCCAGGTTCTCTATCTGGCCGGGGTGCCGTTTGCCAGCCTCGGCCTGCCCGATCTGCCCGAGGATTCCTATGTGGCCCTGGCGGACGGCATCCAGTACGCCATCTATAAGGGTATGGTCTATCCCCTCGTGGTTCTGGGCGGTCTGATCTACATCATCCGGAACAGGGAAGAGAAAAAAGAGTAGGGGCGCAAGTCCCGGCTTTTCACGGAAAGGAGTGTTCCCA
>PHAW01000092.1 GCA_002841785.1 Deltaproteobacteria bacterium HGW-Deltaproteobacteria-3
TGAAGTCGCTGTCGGAAACTTTTTGGGACAAAACACTCTTAACTCGCTGCCAAAGCATCTTTTTCCCCTGGTTCAGTCACAAAAAAACAACCGATTAAAGCGAATTGAGACCGCTGAGATAATTTCTGCCCGTTTTTTTAAAGGAAAACCCTTCCCCTGTCAAAACCGGTCTCACGGAATTTCCCACCCGTTGTCCGTCAAGTTTTCAACAGCCCATAACCCCAAGTAAACGGGCGAAAATCTCCCAAAAACCCTCTAAAAACCGGATATCTCGCCCGTTTCCCCACCGACGGCAAAAAACGCAAAATTCCATGTGGTTAGAACCGGAAGGGGAGAAGAAAATATCATTTCATTAACCGCTAAATCTTCATCTTTTCTCTTCATATCTCAATATTACTGCTATTATCTCGTTTTATCTTCTTTTCACTTCAGGCTTTTTTTCACTATTCCCGGCATGCCCCTGTTCTGTCGTATTTTTCCCCTGGAAACATTTTTTTTGTGCTATACGTAAGAAAGTTAACCCATAAGGAGACCTGCCATGGATCCAGCCCATCTCATCCCGACTCCAGACACCATTCCGGCGCCCTGGGGGGTTTTCCAGCTCCTTCTTATCCTGACCTTTTTCGCCCACCTTGTGTTCATGAACGCCATGCTGGGCAGCGCCATAATCGCCCTGGCCAGGGAAATGCGAGCCAAGCCCGCCGACCCGCCCCCCTGCCGGGATATCGCGGCCATCCTGCCATACACCATCGCCTTTGCCGTGAACTTCGGGGTGGCGCCCCTGCTTTTTCTCCAAGTGCTTTACGGCCATTTCATCTATACCAGCTCCATCCTCATGGGCGCCTACTGGCTTTCCATCATCGGGCTGCTCATTCTCGCCTACTACAGCGCCTATCTGTATAAGATGGGCGGCGACCTGCCACGGGCCACCCGGAAACGGGCCCTGACCACGAGCATCCTGCTCCTGCTGATCATCGCCTTTTTCTTTGTCAACAATATAACCCTGATGCAGACGCCCCATAACTGGAGCGCCTATTTTCAGAGGCCGGACGGCACCCTCCTCAACCTGGCCGACCCGACCCTGCTTGCCCGCTACCTCCATTTTGTCGTGGCCTCCGTGGCCATGGGCGGCCTTTTCCTGGCAATCCTCGCCCTTTTTCAGCAAAAAAAAGGCGTGCCCGGGGCCGAAAAACGGTTGCGCGGCGGGATGCAATGGTTCACCTACGCCACAATAGTTGAAATCGGCACCGGCATCCCCTTTCTGTTCTCCCTGCCCAAAAACGTGCACCAGCTCTTTGTCGGCGGCGCCCCCCTGCATACCGCCCTGTTCACCGCCTCCCTGATTGCGGCCTTTTTCGCTCTCTACTACGGCACCAAGGAACGGGTCTGGCCGGCCACCGCCGCCACGGGGACAACCATCCTCTTCATGGTCCTGGTGCGGGATCTGGCCCGGCAGGCCTATCTGGCTCCCTATTTCCATCCCGCCGACCTGCAGGTCGTGCCGCAGTGGTCGCCGATGTTTCTCTTCCTGGCCATTCTGGTGATCGGGGTTGCAGTGGTCGTCTACATGCTCAGGCTCGCGGCCCGGGTCCCTGAGGAGGTGCGCTGATGAACTATCCGGTCTGGCAGTTGGATTTTTCCGGCGGCGGCCTGCTCATCGCCCTGATCGCCATCCTCCATGTGTACATCTCCCATTTCGCCATCGGCGGCGGCCTCTTTCTGGTGCTGACCGAAATGAAAGGCTACCGGGAAGGGTCGCAGGCCATCCTCGATTACACCCGGCAACACACCAAGTTCTTCCTGCTCCTCACCCTGGTGCTGGGCGCCATGACCGGGGTGGGCATCTGGTTCACCATCGCCCTCATCGCCCCGGCCGCCACCTCCATTCTCATCCACAATTTCGTCTTCGGCTGGGCCATCGAGTGGGTATTTTTTCTCGGGGAGATCGTGGCCATCCTCATCTACTACCAGACCTTCGGCCGCATGGAGCGGCGCAGCCATCTGCTCATAGGCTGGCTTTACTTCATCTTCGCCTGGCTCTCCCTCTTTGCCATCAACGGGATCATCGGCTTCATGCTTACCCCGGGCGAATGGCTGGCCACCGGCAACTTCTGGGACGGCATCTTCAATCCCGCCTTCTGGCCGGCCCTTTTCTTCCGCACCTTCCTCTGCCTCATGCTGGCGGGGTCAAGGAAGAAGTGTTTCGGTTGCGCATGGTCCGCTACTGCGCCGCCTGGCTCCTCGCCCCCTTCCTGCTTTTTTTGGCCTCGGCCTGGTGGTACGTTCAGGCCCTGCCCGAGCCGCAACGGGCGTGGATTGCAAACTTCAGCCCGGAACTGGCCCCCTTTCTCACCGTTTTTCTCTGGGCTTCGCCGCTTCTTTTCCTCGGCGGCCTGCTCATGGTGATCCGGCTGCCCAAAACAGCCACCCGCTCCCTGGCCGTGGTGCTGCTGCTCTTGGGCATCACCTACATGGGCGCCTTTGAATACATCCGAGAGGGCAGTCGGCGGCCCTTCACCCTGTACGGCCACATCTACGCCAACTCCATCCTGGTCAAAGATCTCGAAGCGGTCCAGGAAAACGGGATCCTCGCCTCGGCCAAATGGATCGACAAGGAGATCTCCGCGGAAAACCGGCTGGTGGTTGGCCGGCAACTCTTCAATATCATGTGCTCCCCCTGCCATTCCGTAGGCGGCCCCATGCGGGACATCAAAAAGATGAGCGCCAAGTATGAATCGGTCTACGCCATGGAGGCGGAGATCAGCGGCCAGGGCAGGTTGATCCGCTGCATGCCGCTTTTTGCAGGCAACACCCAGGAGCGGCACGCCCTGGCCGCCTATATTATTGAAGGGCTGCATGGCAGAAAGGAGCAGACAACGCCTCCCCCGCAACTGTCTGCCCCCCCGCTGGCCCCGCTGCCCTTTGATCCGGAGCAGGACGGCTACGTCCTCCTTGCCTGGAACAGCCTCGGCATGCACAGCATAAGCGATGCGGACGGCACTTTCAGCCTCATGCCCCCGGCAAACGATCTTTTTGCCCAGCTTATCAAGCGCGGGCCAATCCCGGAGGTGGTCACCGAGGGAGTGGCGCTTTCCTTCCGCGTGGAGCCGGGCTTTGAAAAACCGGCCGGGCAGGTGGGGTTCTGGAAAGACCTGCCTGCCCTGTTCGGCCGCAGCCTGCCAGACAATATCGGCCTTTCCGGCCAGGGGCTTTCCGGCGTTATGCAGCTCAAGCAAGCGGGCAGATCCTTTGTCGCGGAGAAGGTTCCGGTGGTTCCCTATCCTGCCCAGGGGGGATACCAGCCCTATCCGAGCTTTACCATCGAGGCCAGGGACAAGACCACCAACACCCTGCTTGCCGCCACCCGCATGGTGGCCCCGGTTGCAACCGAGATGGGCTGCAAGACCTGCCATGGCGGAGGGTGGCGCAGGGGGAACACCGGAATCTCAACCGCCGCGGCGCAAGACATCCTGACCATGCATGACCGGTTTCACAAGACCAAACTTGCAGCCCAGGCCAAGGCAGGCAAGCCCGTCCTCTGCCAGAGCTGCCATCCGGACCCAATGCTGAACGCCCCCGGTAAAGCGGGGCTGCTCAACCTCTCCGCCTCCATCCACGGCTTCCACGCCAACTTTCTCGGCGGCCGGGGCGCCGAAGCCTGCGCTCTCTGCCATCCGAGCAGCCCGCAGGGCGCCACCCGCTTCCTCCGCGGCGTCCACCACGAGGCCGGGCTCGACTGCACCACCTGCCACGGCGCCCTGGAAGACCACGCCCTGGCCCTGCTTTTGGCGGAAAAACAGGCGGGAAAACCCGGAGCCCAGCGGCTCATGCAGCACCTCACCCCACAGGGAGCAACACCCCTTGCCGGGATCCAGCCGCGCACCCCGTGGCTGCAGCAACCGGATTGCCTGACCTGCCATGTCAACTTCGGACCGCCGGAGACGGACAGCGCCTTCAATGTCTGGACCACCGGGGCCGACGCCCTGTACCGCAACCGGCACGACGATGCGGGCAGCATCCATTGCGCCGGTTGCCACGGCAGCCCCCATGCCGAGTATCCCGCCACCAAACTTCGGCCCCCGGCAGTATCAGGCCAACCCCTATCCGCTGGGCGCCAACCGCAACTGCAAGGTCTGCCACACCGTGGACATGGACACGGACCTGCACCACCCCAACGCCCTGGGCATGATGCGCAACACCCGGGAATAGCGCGAACCACCTTTCCGGTTATTCTCCGTCGCCCCACTCTGAGCAAGGGAGTGGGGCGACGCCATGTGCGGCAGCATTCTTTTGGAACCTCTTTCCTTCCCGAAAACCTCACGACCTGCTCCCCGCAGACCACCCCCCGAACCCGGGCTGCGCCGCCTAAAGTTTGGGCTGCATAATTTTATTTTGTATCCTAAAAAAGATATTGACATCTTAACCTCGGCTTTTTATTATTGCCGCTCGTCACTCGCAATCAAAACCCAGCACCCGGGAGAACACCGATGCCAACACTTCTGCTCCGAAAAATGCAAAAAGACCAAACCGGCACCATTACCGCTGTCAAGGTCGGCGGCGAGCTTGGACGGCGCATCCGCGACATGGGCATTGTCCCTGGCACCCGCATCACCATCATGGGCCGAGCCCCTCTCTACGATCCGGTGGCGCTCCGAATCATGGGCGGCACCCTGACCCTGCGCAACAACGAGGCGGATCACATCGAGGTGGAAATCGCCGGCCCGGACGAAGAACTGTAATCTTCCCCGCCCGGCCCACCGCCTGAGCAAACCCCATCCCCACCTCTTCATGGAGAGATGACTCGGCATGGGGCTTTTTTAAACAACATGAGTTAGACATACCGAACTTAATCATAAACTACTAACAAACGCGCGCACCCAAAGAAGGAGAGCGGAAATGAAAAAACAATGCATCGGCGCGGCAGGACTTTTCCTGTTGATCACTGCCCCGGCAATACCACACGCCCAAGAGGACTCCAAGACCACCGCTCTCCAGATCGAGCACGACAGCACGCCAGCCGGCACACAGCCAAGCGCTGCCGAAGGGGACGGCCTGGAAGAAAAACTGGCGGCCCGGGTAAAGTTCAGCGGCCTTGTTGAGGTCGAGGCCTTTGCCGGCAAGGATTTTCTCAAAGAAAAAACAAGCGATGTGAGCCTGGCCACGGTGGAGCTCGGTCTTGACGCGAAAATCTCCCAATGGGTGAGCGCCCATGTCCTCGCGCTCTACGAAGAGGGGGAAGAAGACGACCACCTCATTATCGATGAGGGGACCATTACCCTGAGCGATGCGGAAAAAACCCCTTTCTATCTGACGGTCGGCAAGATGTATGTGCCGTTCGGCTCCTTTGCCAGCTCCATGGTTTCCGACCCGCTCACTTTGGAGCTCGCGGAAACCCGGGACACCGCCCTGCTTGCCGGATTTGACGAAGCCGGATGGTATGGTTCCCTCTATACCTTCAACGGCGAGGTGGATGAAACCGGGAAGGATGATACCATTAATTCCTTCGGCGCCAACCTTGGCTACAAACTGGAAAAGGACGGTTGGCAGCTCGACCTGGGTGCGGGCTGGCTCAACAACCTGGGCAACAGCAATACCATCCGGGACCATATCGCCACGACCAGCATCACGGTGGAGGGATTCGCCGAAGCCCTGGCGTTGCATGGTGGATTCCGCTGCCACGGCTGGAGCTTCATGGCGGAATACATCGCAGCCCTTGATTCCTTCCAGTCCGGCGAGGTGGATTTCAATGGCCGCGGCGCCCGGCCCAAGGCCTGGCAACTGGAAATGGACTACACCACCGAGGTGTCTGAACGGGAGATCACCTTGGCGCTTGGCTATCAGCGGACCGAAGAGTCTCTGGCCCTCGGCCTGCCGGAACACCGCTACCTGGCTTCCGTCGGCATCGGCGTTTACGATCATGCCACCCTGGCCCTGGAATACCGGCATGATCAGGACTATGCGACAGCGCAAGGCGGCACGGATGAAAACGCGCATCAGGTGGTGGCGCAACTGGCAGTGGAATTTTAAGTCGTATGAGAAGAAATCAGCCTATGTGACTTGGTCTCACCATCCTGTGGGCTTTTTTTCCTGATTACCATCGAACTTCAGTTGCCGGAGGAATGCACATGTGCATCGTCGTGATCGGCGGCATGGACCGCCTTGCCCCCCATTACCGGGAAGAAGCTAAAAGGCTGGGCATCTCCCTGCGGGTGTTTCCCACCTTTGAACGGGATATGCAGCAGAAGCTCCGCAACAGCGATGGGGTGGTGCTCTTTACCGGCAAGATCTCCCATGCCGGCCGGCGGGAGGCAATCAATGCGGCCCGGCACCACAACATTCCCCTGTACCAGTTCCACAACTGCGGGCTATGCACGCTCCGGGACTGCCTGCGCTGCCTGCTCCGCAACGCCACCGGCGAGACCACGCCACCGGAAGGCGGCGGGCAAACCACCAGGAATACCGCCTATCCGGATGATTCTTGCCAGTTACCGCCACGCCTGCCGCAGATGGCTGGCCACCGCCACGCTTAAAGTTCGGCTATATTAATTTTATTCTATAACCTAAAAAAAATATTGACTTCTTAATCGTTGATTTTTAATATTTCACAGCGTGGCCCCCGGCCTCGCGCAACAACACCGCGAGCCATATCGAAAAAAAGCCGCCAACCCCGAGGAGAAGCAGTAATGTCAACGATCACCATAGCCCTGGCCGGCAACCCCAACGCGGGCAAAACCACCCTCTTCAACACCCTGACCGGCGCCCGCCAGCATGTGGGCAACTATCCCGGCGTCACCGTGGAAAAAAAAGAGGGCGCCTACACCTTTGCCTCCGGCGAGCACGCCTCGATCATCGACCTGCCCGGCACCTATTCCCTCACCGCCTATTCGGTGGAAGAGGTGGTGGCCCGCGACTATCTGGTGCAGGAAAAGCCCGACGTGGTCATCAATATCACCGACGCCTCCAACCTGGAACGCAACCTCTATCTTTCCACCCAGTTTCTCGAACTCGGGGTGCCCATGGTCATCGCCCTCAACATGATCGACGTGGCCCAGGATCGCGGCATCAGCCTTGATGCGCAAAAGCTCGCCGCCCTCCTCAAGGTGCCGGTCATCCCCATTATCGCCCGTTCCGGCAAAGGCACCGCCGAACTGATGGAGGCGGCCCTGGATCTGGCCAAGGAAAACAAGCTTTGGGATCCCCTGTACATCTCGTACGGAGAAGACGTAGATCTCGCCCTGCAGACCATGGCGCAACGCATCACCGCAGCCTCGTTCATGACCGAAAGCTATGCCCCGCGCTGGCTGGCGCTCAAGTACCTGGAAGGCGACAGCCAGATCCGGGAAAAAGGGCACGCGCACAACCCGGCCGCGGACACGGAGCTTCAGGAGATCGTCGACAGAGTCGCCGCCCACCTGCACAAGACCATGGAGACCTATCCGGAGGCCATCATTGCCGACCACCGCTACGGCTACATCAAATCCGTGCTCCGCCAGGAGGTGATCACCCATAAATTCGACATCGACCGGCTGTATACCTCGGACCGGATCGATAAGGTCCTGACCAACCGCTTTCTGGGACCGCTCATCATGCTGGGTGTTCTGCTGGGCCTCTACAAATTCACCTTCACCTTCAGCGAACTGCCCGTCGCCTGGCTTGAGACCTTTTTCGGCTGGGCTTCCGGCAACCTGGACGCCTTGCTGCCGGAAGGCCACCTCAAATCCATGCTCATCTCCGGGGTCATCGACGGGATGGGCGGGGTGCTGGGCTTTGTCCCGCTGATCATGTTCATGTTCTTCGGCATCGCCATCCTGGAGGATTCCGGCTATCTGGCCAGGGTCGCCTTCATGATGGACCGGGTCTTCCGGATCTTCGGGCTGCACGGCAGTTCGGTCATGGCCTACATCGTCTCCGGCGGCATTGCCGGGGGCTGCGCCGTGCCCGGGGTCATGGCGGCCCGCACCCTCCGCTCCCCCCGCGAGCGGCTGGCCACCCTGCTCACCGTCTCCTTCATGAACTGCGGGGCCAAGCTGCCGGTGCTCGCCCTGCTTACCGCCACCTTCTTTTCCAACAACCAGGCCCAGCTCATGTTCCTCCTCACCCTGCTGGCCTGGGGTGTGGCGCTCATCGCCGCCAAGTTCCTGCGGCTCACCGTGTTGCGCGGCGACTCCACCCCCTTTGTCATGGAGCTGCCGCCCTACCGCTTTCCCACCTTCCTGGGCCTTTTCATCCATACCTGGGAACGAACCTGGCAGTATATCAAGAAGGCCGGCACCACCATTCTGGCCATTTCCATCCTGATCTGGGCCATGATGACCTTCCCGGGGCTGCCGGCCACGGAAGAAGAGAACTTCGCCCGCCAGCGCCAGGAAGTAGCGGCCTTGTCCGCCCAGACGCCGGAGGAGACCCTGCAACTGAAAGAGAAGCTGGCCGCCATCGACAGCGATCAGGCAGGCAGCGCCCTGCGCCACTCCCTGGCCGGCCGGATCGGCACCTCCATGGAATCCGTCAGTTGGCTGCCCGGTTTTGACTGGCGGACCAATATCGCCCTGGTCGGCGGATTTGCCGCCAAGGAGGTCATCGTCGCCACCCTGGGTACGGCGTACTCCCTGGGCGAGACCGATCCGGAGGAGACCGCCTCCCTTTCCGAGACCCTGGCCAAGGATCCGCACTGGAACCCGTTGATGGCCATGTCCCTTATTGTCTTTGTCATGTTTTACGCGCCCTGCTTTGTCACGGTGGTGTGCATCTCCCGCGAGTCCGGCTCCTGGAAATGGGGGCTTTTCTCCATCTGCTTCAACACCGCCTTCGCCTTTTCCCTGGCCACCCTGGTCTATCAGGGCGGGCGGGCGCTGGGGTTTGCCGGCTGAACCAAAACGAGACCAAGGAGGGACGCCATGTGGCAGAACATCATCATCTTTTTGATCATCGCAGCCTGCGTGTTTTTTATCGGCCGCCGCATCCGCCGCCAGCTTGGCGGAAGCAAAACCGGCTGCGGGTGCTCATGCAGCGGATGCGACAACACACCAGAAAAAACAAAGAGTTGCAAGACAAAGCCTCCAGAGCCCTTGCATTGAGGCCATAAATGGACTATATCGGCCATACCTATTCAAATCAATAGTCGAGAGGGCCAGATTTTCCATGGATATTCATCGTCTCGAGGTCTTCTGCAAGGTCGTTGAGCTGAAGAGTTTCACCAAGGCCGCCGAGGCCAGTTTTCTTTCCCAGCCCACGGTGAGCGAACATATCCGCAGCCTGGAAGAGCTGCTCGCAGAGCGGCTGGTGGACCGGTTGGGCCGCGAAGCCCTGCCCACCCAGGCAGGGCAGATCCTTTACAGATACGCCAAGAAGATCATTCGCCTCCGCCAGGAGGCCATGCAGGCCATGGCCGGCTATCGCGGCGAGATGGCCGGCCATCTCGCCCTCGGGGCCAGCACCATTCCAGGGGCCTATGTACTGCCGCAACGGATCGGCGCATTCAAACGGCTCCATCCCGCCATCCAGATCACCCTCTCCATCGGCAACTCGCGCACGGTGGCGGACGGGGTTCTGGCCGGAGACACCGAATTCGGCGTGGTCGGCGCCCGCTGGAGCGACCCGGCCCTGGAATGGCGGGAAATCCTCGACGACGAGCTGGTCCTGATCGTGTATCCGAGCCATCCTTTCGCCAGGGAAGCAACGGTGGAGCCACTTCGCTTGCTCGCCGAGCCGATGATCATCCGGGAACGGGATTCCGGCACCCGCCGGGTGGTAACCCAATTGCTCGAAAAACATCTGGATCTTTCCCGGCTGCGGATCGTGGCCGAGATGGGCAGCACCGAGGCTGTCCGCCAGGGCGTCAAAGCAGAGGTCGGCATCGCCATTCTCTCCCGCCGGGCCGTGGCCGAGGACCTCGAACGCGGTTCCCTGGTGGCGGTGGACTTGAGCAGCATCCGCCTCTCCCGCCCATTTTACCTGATCACCCGGAAAAACCGGCACCCCTCCCCCATCTGCAGCACCTTTCTCGATTTTTTACGGCAAACCCCGGCCTGATCGGCCCGCAATCCGACGGACTTGACTTGGGTCAAGGCCTTTTGCCGCTTTCCGCGCTATTCTCGGCCCGGAAACCATACTTTGAGGTGAACCATGCAGTGGGACAAGGATGCTGAACAGGCAGTGGACAAGGTGCCTTTTTTCGTTCCCGCCCGGGGGCAAAAAAGGGGGGAAACCGAGGCGCGACAAGCCGGAGCCGCCAGGATAACGATGGAACATGTCACGGCTTGCAAGCAACGCTACCAGCATCACCAGGAAAACGAGGTACAGGGGTTTACCGTGGAATCCTGTTTCGGCCAGAGCGGCTGCCCCAACCGCATCGACACCGGGGAGAACCTGAGCAAACGGCTGGAATCCCTGCTGCGCGCGCAC
>PHAW01000347.1 GCA_002841785.1 Deltaproteobacteria bacterium HGW-Deltaproteobacteria-3
GTTCTCAGGGAAAGCGGCGTGCAGTGATCCATGGCCACGGCCAGGCGAAAATCATGCCCGCTCGCCAGCAGCGCTGCAAAAATCGGCTGCACGATCTTCCCGTCGAAATCCTCGATGGCCTGGAGCTTGTCCTTGAGACTGCCCTGATGCCCGGCTTCGTCCGGCGCTTCAACGTGCACAAAGACCAGGTCTTTTTCCTGCAGCGCCTCAATGGCGGCAGCGGCCTTGCCTGCATAGTTGGTGTCCAGATATCCTGTGGCGCCGGGCACACTGATAATCTCAAGACCGGCATACACGCCGATGCCCTTGAGCAGATCGACCGCGGAAATCAAAGCCCCTTCAACGCCAAACCGCTCCTTGATGGACGGCATGGACGGCGCCTTGCCCTCTCCCCAGAGCCAGATACCATTGGCGGGATTATGCCGGCCTGCCCGCCGCTCGCGATTCACCGGATGGTCAGCGAGAAAATCCACCGCCTTTTTCAGGGCATCCCGCAGATGCGGGATGCTGTTGTAGCGCTGCCAGAACTCGGTCACCTCGCGGCCGGTATGATCATGGGGCGGCACGGTGACCAACGGCCCAAGCTCGCCGGAGTGCACAAGCAGATGCCGGTAGCTGACTCCGGGATAAAAATGCAACCGGTCGGTACCGGCAACCGCCTCGAGTCCCTCGATGAGGACCCTTGCCTCCTGGCTGGAGATATGGCCGCTGCTGTAATCCTCCATGTAGACCCGGTCTGCTTCGAAACGCAGGGTAACCAGGTTGCAGCGGAAGGCAATTTCATCGGGCGCCAGGGAAACGCCGAGGCTGGCCGCTTCCAGGGGGGCGCGGCCGCTGTAACACTCATGCGGGAGATACCCGAGCAGGGAGAGGTTGGCCACATCGCTGCCAGGGGGAAACCCTTCGGGCACGGTGCGGACGAGGCAGAGTTCGCCTTCGTTGGCAATTCTGTCCATGGCCGGGGTTTTGGCATACGCCAAGGGGGTTTTGCCGCCCAATTCGGCAATGGGCAGATCGCCCATGCCGTCACCGACCAGAATGAGATATTTCATGCCGTTGCTATTCCGCATGGGGTTTCATGATCCGGATCTTCACCGTCTTGTCGGTGCAGATGTCCAGGGCGTCGATCTCGGCCAGGGCCTTGCGCACCGAGGCTTCCTCCGCCTCATAGGTCATCATCACCACGGGCACGGTGCCCTTTTTCTGCCTGCCCTTCTGGAGAACCGATTCGATACTG
>PHAW01000348.1 GCA_002841785.1 Deltaproteobacteria bacterium HGW-Deltaproteobacteria-3
CATCGGCGCCATGCTGGCCACGGAATCGGTGGCCAAGGCCTTTGAGCCGGGCAGCCACGCCTCGACCTTCGGCGGCAACCCGGTGGTCTGCGCCGCCGCGGTGGCCACCGTGCGGATCATGCTGGCAGACGGTTTTCTTGCCGAGGTCCAGGCCAAGGGAACCTATCTGGCCGAGAGCCTCACCGGGCTGGCCGAAAAATATCCGGCCATGGCAACCCCTGCCCGGGGGCTCGGCCTGATCCAGGGCCTGCCCCTGACCGAACCGTGGCTTGACAAGGGTCCGACCATGGTCAACCTCCTCTTTGAAAAAGGGGTGCTCCTGAACTTTGCCGGAGGCAAGGTGCTGCGCTGTCTGCCGCCGCTCATCATCAGCCGCGCCGAGATAGACCGGCTGATCCAGGCCCTGGACGAGGTCTTTGCCGAACTGAGCCGGTAGCCCCATCGTTTTTCGACGAAAAATCCCTTTGCAAAAAAAAAGTTTTTTTGTATGACTTGTAGTTTGGCCCAACCAGAAGGTGGCAGTGTCCGTTTCCCTCTGGCAATGGTTGGACTGACATTTTTTTTGAGCCGGCCTCCTGGATCCTGCCCCGCGCCGTGGTGGTGGCAGGACACCCTGAGCAGAAAGAGATCTTTCCCGGTACAGCGAGGGAGAGACTGGCAGAGAGAACGAAACCATGACACAGCATCTACTGGCACTACAGGACTTCAGCAAAGAACAGCTTACCGCCTACATCGAAAAGGCCCTGCTGCTTAAAAAAGAAGCCAAGGCAGGGGTCCGCCACCAGCAGTTGGCCGGAAAAACCGTGGCCCTCATCTTTGAAAAGCCCTCCACCCGGACCAGGGTCTCCTTTGAATCGGCCATGTACGGGTTGGGCGGTCAGGTGATCTATCTCTCCGGCCGGGACACCCAGTTGGCCCGCAACGAGCCCCTCAAGGACATGGCCCGGGTCATGGCCCGCTATGTGGACGGCATGGTGGTCCGCACCTATGGCCAGGCCATTGTCGATGAGCCATAAGGGGGAGGTGGCAAAGCTCCACATTGCCTGGCTGGGCGACGGCAACAACATGGCCAACTCCTGGATTCAGGCGGCGGCCCGTTTCGGCTTTGCCCTGACCCTGGCCTGCCCGGCGGGGTATGACCCCAACCCAGCCATTCTTGCGGCAGCCCAGGCAGTGGCAAGCCGGCCCATCCGGGTGGTGCGCGACCCGGCCGAGGCGGTGCGGGAGGCGGACGTGCTCAATACCGATGTCTGGGCCAGCATGGGCCAGGAGTCCGAGCAGGAAGCCCGGATCGGGGTATTCCGGCCGTACCAGGTGAATGCCGCCCTGGTGGCCCAGGCCAGACCGGGGGCCATTGTTCTGCATTGCCTGCCTGCCCACCGCGACGAGGAAATCTCCGAGGAGGTGCTGGAGGGGCCACAATGCGTCGCCTTTGACCAGGCCGAGAACAAACTCCATATCCACAAGGCCATTCTGGCCATGCACCTGGGAAAGAAACAATAACAAAAAATATAACGCAATGGCGCAACGGCGCGAAGAAAAGGACATCCGTCGATTTCATAACTTCGCGTCTCTGCGCCGTTGCGTTGTGTCCTTTACATGAAGGGGAACAAAGTGGCTGCCAACATAAACAAGATCGTTCTCGCCTATTCCGGCGGGCTGGACACCTCGGTTATCCTCAAGTGGCTGCGGGAAGAGTATCAGGTTCCGGTGGTGGCGTTTGCCGCCGATGTGGGCCAGGAAGAAGACTGGGACAAGGTCCGGGCCAAGGGCATGGCCACCGGCGCCGAGAAGGTGATCATCTCCGATCTGCGCGAAGAGTTTGTCCGCGACTATGTCTTCCCGGCCTTCCGGGCCAACGCCATCTATGAGGGTTCCTACCTGCTGGGAACCTCTCTGGCCCGACCGGTCATCGCCCGGGAACAGGTGCGGATTGCCGAGGCGGAAGGGGCGGATGCTGTAAGCCACGGCGCCACCGGCAAGGGCAACGATCAGGTTCGCTTCGAGCTGACCTACCTGGCCTTAAACCCGAAATTGACCATTATCGCCCCCTGGCGGATCTGGGACCTCAACTCCCGGACCAAGCTCATGGCCTATGCGGAAAAGCACGCCATCCCCGTGCCGGTGACCAAGGAGAAGCCCTACAGC
>PHAW01000349.1 GCA_002841785.1 Deltaproteobacteria bacterium HGW-Deltaproteobacteria-3
AACTTGGCTATCTTTCCCCGGCCGCCTTCGAGCGCCGGTTTTACGAACTACAACGAGCTGCGTAACAATTTGGTGTCCACTATTGACGACCGACATCAGTGGCAAAACCGTTCGCCAGGTTGGCCAGGGAATAGAGGAAGATCGAGGCGAACATGATCGTGAGCCGCCCCTTGCGATCCCCGAGAATGCCCCAGAGAATCCCGCCGATCAGCATCCCGGCCATCTGCATGTTCAAAAGAAAGACGCCGTTGTCGATCAGCGCCTGGCCGGAAAACCCCAGCCCCTTGAGGCTCGGCACCCGGACGATGCTGAAGAGCACCAGGTCGTAGATGTCGACGAAATAGCCCAGGGCGGCGACAATGACCGGCAGGGTGAAGATGTGGGAAAGGGTGGTTGTGGGCTGTGGCTTCATAGGGGGTGGTCCGCTGCCTGTACGTTATGCGCAGGCAGCATACCCCCTGCCCCCCTCCCGCGCTAGAGAAAAAACTCCCACTGGCAGGTGGTGGACGGCGGCCTGGGCCGCGCCTTCCATCGCCTTGCGCACCGTGCTGCCATCAAAGGTGCAGGAGTATTGTTTGCCGAAAAGCGTTGATTGCTCTCCCACGGACGGTCCGCAAAAAAAAAGGCCTGCAAGGAAAAATCCTTGCAGGCCTTTGATTTACTGGTGCCGGGACCAGGATTCGAACCAGGGACACTCGGATTTTCAGTCCGATGCTCTACCGACTGAGCTATCCCGGCAAAAAAGTAGCTATCATATATTAAGCCCGAGCCCGCAGGGAAGGATCGAGAGGCAAAAGCCGATGAAGCGGAGAAAGGCCAGGCCCGGAGTCACCTCCCCGCCGTCGTCTCGCACCACCTTGAGGCCCAAAAACATCTTGCCCAGGGTCTGCCCCTGCCAACCATGGAGCGCCAGAAAATATACCGTCACGAAGAGGGGAAAAGAAAGCAGGAACAGGAGCAGGCCCATGAGGAGGGAGGGAATCAGGGCCAGCCAGTGAGGGGCGTGCGCCCACAGAACTGCGGCCACCGCGCACAGGCAGCAGAAATAGAGCAGGTGGATCAGGAGGATATCGATGCCCATGGCCATGCCGCGGGCCAGGAATCCTGCGTATTGGCGCGTGGGGGCGGGTCCGCCCGCCGTGGGCGTTTCGTGTGCCTTATTGCTCATCGTTTTCCAGGGTCAGGCCGAGGTCCGGGATATCGGCCAGCGTGCTTGCCGTTTTTTTGGGCGCCTCGGCCGGGGCTGGCGTATGCTCGCCATCGTCCAGGCTTAAATGCAGCTCTTCCGGTTCATCGCCAAAGGAAAGATCCAGAACGTCCCGGTCTTCTGTGGCCGGAGCCGGGTTCGCCGGTGCTTCCTCAAAACCCATCAGGGAAGAGAGGTCGATAATCTCCTCGTCCTCCGCGGCGGAGGAGGGCTCTGCTTCGCCGCCGCGATCGCTGAGGAGGTTTTCTTGTTCGTCAACCCCGAAAAGGTCGTCGGGCTCAAGGCTGGGAAGATCCATCCCCATGAGGGAATCCTCTGCCTCCTGGGCCAGGCTCGCCTCCGTGTGCTCGTCTCCCAGGGAGAGCACCAGCTCTTCTTCCTCTTCCCGGGGCGGCACAAGGTCTGAAACATCGATATTTTCCAGGCCGAGAGATGGCAGGGGTTGGTCCTGCAGGTCGTCCTCGTCCAGGGGCGCTCCTGCGAAATCGAGCTCTTCTTCGTTCGCGCCTGGAGCTTCCGCCTCCAGCTCGTCCAAGGCAAGAGCCTCTTCTTCCTCATCCTCGTGGAGAGCAGAGCTGTGTTCATTGTAGACGGGTGTTTGCTGCCCCAGGACCGCGCCAAGGAAAAACGGGGCCGCAGCCTTGCCCGCCGTGCCTTGGAGCTGTTCCGCCACGGCGGTTAAGTCATTGCTGCACTTGCCGTTCTTACAGTGGGGTCGGTGTTCAGGCTGCTGGCCCGTCAAGAAAAAAAGTATGGATAACGCTACAACTTTATTATATATCTTCACGGATGGTCAAGACATTCTCCCGTATCCGTTGCAAAAAAACAATTGCAGTGTGGCCGGACGGGGACAACCCGGCGGACGGTTTCTTGCAAAATAAAGCCAAGCGCGCTACTTTTTCCCCGTCCGTGCGTTTGCGCCAACCCTTTTCTCGGAGGAGAGAAAAATGAGATGTGGTTTCCCCGTGCGTTTTGTCGTGTGCCTCTGTCTGCTGGGGTTTCTCGGTTCAGGCTGTTTTTACCGGGAGCCAGTGCGCCATCTTTCCTCGGATATCTGCCTGATTACGCCCAACCTGACCCAGAAGGAGGTGCTGGCCACCCTTGGCGCCCCCGATCACAAACAGAAAGGAGAGCAAGGCGAGATCTGGGTCTATCGTGAGGTGAAGCAAAGCCTTCTGAGAAAAACCCCTTACATCGGGGCCAAGCTGGGTTCGGAAAATTATGATGTGGTGACCATAACCTTTGCCGGGGACACGGTTGCCACTTGCCTCTATCGCGCCTACAACGAAGAGGAACTCAAGGAAAGCGGCATTGACGTCAGTGGACCGCGTGCGGAGTAACAAGTACGAAAAATTCCGGACCCGCATGGTCGAGGAGCAATTGCTCCCCAGGGGCATCGATGATCCGGCGGTGCTCCATGCCATGGAGGTGGTTCCCCGCCATCTTTTTGTCTCCGATGCCCTGCATGCCCAAGCCTATGGCGATTTCCCCCTGCCCATCGGCCATGGGCAGACCATTTCCCAGCCCTATGTGGTGGCTCTCATGACCCAGTTGCTCCAGCTCACCGGGAAGGAAACGGTGCTTGAGATCGGCACCGGCTGCGGCTATCAATCCGCCATTCTCGCCGCCCTCTGCGAGCGGGTGTATACGGTCGAACGGATCAAACCCCTGCTGGCCCGCGCCCGGCGCACCTTCGACCGGCTCCAGCTCTACAACATCATGAGCAAGGTCGCGGACGGCACCGAAGGCTGGCCGGAAAATGCC
>PHAW01000093.1 GCA_002841785.1 Deltaproteobacteria bacterium HGW-Deltaproteobacteria-3
AGAAAACAGTGAATGGATACCCATGGCGAAACTCCTGTCAGATTGCCCGTAAAGAGCGATGCGCACAGTACTTGATCAATCTATTCAATTCATCGGCCATGCGCAAGCGGGTTCGCGACATCTTTGCAGCAGGTTCAGACCGCGGGAACGATTTGCCTTCTCTGGAGAAAAGCATAAAAAAAGGGTGGCCGGACGGCCACCCTCGTAGAACAAATCACTCTTGCCCGCGCGTTAGAAGCGAACGTCGAGCAGAAAGTAGAGGTTGTCAAGCTCGGCGGTGGAATCGCCAAAATCGCCCAGATGCATACCGCTGTTGGTGTAATTGTAGTCGATATGGGTGTAGCCCAGACGACCAAAGAGATTATCATTGAACGGCTGGATGTAGTAGAAGTCGTAGGCATCGCCACGGGTGGCCAGCTTATTGTACAATTCGGCGCTGCCCCAGGTGAAGCTGAACCAGTTATCGCTGCCGTGGTTGTATTCAAAGCCGATCTTGGGGTTGTTCCACGGCTTATACGGAATGTTATAGCGCAAACCGGTGTGGATCGCCCAACCGGAATGCTCATCGGTATTGGCCCCGGTATTCATAAGGCCTGTGGGGCGACCATAGGCATCGGTCACTGTGTTACCGCTCGGATCGGTCTTGTTGAGGCCCGAGGAGAAAAACAGGTCAAAACCGGAGTCCATGAGGTTATTGGCCTGGACATGGAGACCATACAGTGTCATGTCGCCGATATCCGCCTTTCCGGTGCCGCCGACATAGGTACCATCACCCACGAGATCCGAAGCCTGGAGAGCGCTTAAGACCAAGAGACTGTCCCGCACCCCAGGAATTTCGGTTTCAAAAAACATGGCGTAGATGTTGGTGTCGTCATACATGCCGCCGGCATTGTCCATGTAACTCACAGAGGTATTGGTATCCTGATAGGCCTTGCCCCACGCAAAACGGATGCCTGAGTTCTTCCAGCCCAGATATCTTTCAAGACCGACAGTGGCCACCACGCCGTCCGCCTCCCCGTCAAACAGAAGGGAGGGATAGGTGGATTGGCGGAGCCGGTTCTCCTTCAGCTCGGAGGGCGGCCCCTCGGAAGAGGGATGGCGACCAAAGGTGAAAGCCAGCGGGACGGGCATGCCCTCGGGAATCCAGTCCACATAGGCGCGGTCCAGCTTCAAGCCGCTGTCCCCAGGCAGATGGGCCGCATTGGAATCATTGGCAAACGTGTTGTTGTCGCTGTTGGCGAAATTCTTGTAGGCGGTGATCCGGCCGGTGAACAGCAGGTTTTTCCGGATCTCGGAATCAAGATTCAGCCGGAACCGGTTGGTCCAGTGGTTGTCGTTATGCTCAACCGAGCCCGCGCCGCCAAAATTCGCGTCGTTCTTCAACTTGAAAAAATCCGCCCTGGTCCGATCCTTGGCCAGCTTGCTCGGCATGGCGGCTGCCGTTGCCTTGCCGGAAGGGCTCTCTGCCTTTTCCATCTGGTCAACACGCTTCTGCAGAGTGTCCAGACGCTCCAAAATCGCCTTATAGTCTTCTACCGGAATGGCTACCGTCTGGCCACCTGCCCCGGCAACGGCGCAGCTTGTCCAGGCCAGCAATGCACCTGCGGTCAATAAAATCTTTTTCACTTATTCTCCTCCTCCCAGTGAATATCTTTTTTCGCCAGTGAATTATTTGGGAATAACCGCGGCTGCCGGCTGATCGCTGTCCGCCGCGTGTTTCACCAAATATTTCACCACCGCCTGCAGGTCTGCATCACTCATGCCCATATCAACCGGATGACGTCCCCGGGCAAAGTATTTTTCCCACACCGTGCCGGCTTTGTCGGCAGGGTTCACAATCGCCGCCTTGCCTCCCTTTTTGTGACATGCGCCGCAGCTCTGTAAAAAGAGCGCGTCCCCGCTGGCCGCCACAGCGGCCGCAGGAAGCATCAGCGACATTGCTGTCAACATTGTTACGATTCGCTTCTGCACCAACTCACCTCCCTTTGCAAAAATTGAGAACAGAAATCCTGATTCCTGAAGGTTTATACCTGTTTGCTTAAAAAAAAGTCAACATATCATCTGCGTTTTTCCATGTTTCTGCCTGCCGCCGCGCCCTTATTGCTCTAAGGATTGTTCTCTCCGGGCTCACATTCAGCAAATCCTGGGGAGCTGCTCGCCCACCGGCATGTCGACAATCCGTTGCGCCCCCAAGGCATTGCGCATGACCACCATTCCCCGGTTCTCCGCGGCGACCTCGCCGATAATCGCGGCTTCCCGACCCAAGGGATGGCTCCGCATGGCGGCCACCATCTGGTCGGCAACCTCCGCCGGAACAACGGCCACCAGCTTGCCCTCGTTGGCGACATACATGGGGTCGATGCCCAGCACCTCGCAGGCGCCCCGCACCTCGGGACGCACCGGAATGGCCGCCTCCTCCAGCACGATGCCGACCCGCGAGGCTGCGGTAAACTCGTTGAGCGTGGTGGCGATTCCCCCCCGGGTGGGATCGCGCATGGCATGAATAGCCGGGGAGGCTTGCAGCATCCGGGCCACCAGGCCGTTCAAGGCGGCCGTGTCGCTCTGCACCCGGGAGGCAAAGGAAAGCCCCTCCCGAGAGGTCAGAATCGCCATGCCGTGATCGGCAATGGTGCCGGAAAGGATGACCTTGTCCCCGGCCTTGAGATTGGCCGCGGAGATGTTCACTCCCGCCGGCACCAGCCCCACCCCGGTGGTGGTGATGAAGAGCTTGTCGCAGCAACCCCGGTTGACCACCTTGGTATCCCCGGTCACGATCTGCACCCCGGCGCTTTTCGCCGCCTTTTCCATGGAGAGCAGAATCCGATGCAGGGTGGCCATGGGCAACCCCTCTTCAATGATAAAGGCGGCGGCCAGATAGCGTGGGGTTGCGCCGCTCATGCAGACATCGTTCACCGTCCCGTTGATCGCCAGATCGCCGATGTCGCCGCCTGGAAAAAAAAGGGGATCAACCACAAAGGAATCGGTGGTCAGGGCCAAACGCCCCTGGGGAAAATCAACCACCGCCTGGTCCTCCAGCCGGTTCAGGGTTTCATTGCCGAAGCGCGGCAGAAAAAACCGGCTGACAAGCTCGGCGGAGAGACGCCCGCCGCTGCCGTGCGCCAGTTGGATGGTTTCATATTCCATGACGGGCAGGGGGCAACTGAAATCTTCCGGATTCAGATTAGGCATGGGATGTCCTGTGATATGTATAATAAGCGGCGCAGGCGCCCTCGCCGGAGACCATGGTCGCCCCCAGAGGATGCTCCGGGGTGCATTCCCGGCCAAAAGCCGGACAGCCATCGGGCTTGATCAGCCCTTGCAACACGCTGCCGCTTTTGCATGCCTCGGACTCCCGCACCCTGATAGTTTCCACGGCAAATTTCCGCTCGGCGTCATAGGCGGCAAGATGCTCCCTGATCACCAGGCCGCTGGCAGGCAGCATCCCGATCCCCCGCCAGGGACGATCACTCACCGCAAAGACCTCGGCCATGATCCGTTGCGCCGCCGGATTGCCGCCCCGGCTCACCGACCGGCCGTACTGGTTCTCCACCTCATGACGCCCCGCCTCAAGCTGGCGAAGCACCATGAGCAGGCCGACCAGGATGTCGAGGGGCTCAAAGCCGGTGACCACGATGGGCACCTTAAATTCCTCGGCCAAAGGGACGTACTCCTGCCAACCCATGACCGTGCAGACATGCCCCGGTGCCAGATAGCCCTGCACCCGGTTGGATGGCGAAGAGAGCAGTGCCCGGATGGCGGGCGGCACGAGAACATGGCTGGCCAGCAGGCTGAAATTCGTCAACCCCTCGCGTTTGGCTTGCAACAAGGCCATGCCATTGCCCGGCGCCGTTGTTTCAAAACCGACGGCCAGGAAAACCACCTCCCGCTCAGGGTTTTGGCGGGCCAGGGCCACGGCTTCCAGGGGCGAATAGACCATGCGCACGTCGGCGCCGGCGGATTTCGCCATGAACAGACTTGAGCTGCTGCCCGGCACCCGGAGCATGTCGCCGAAACTGGCAAGGATCACCTCGGGCCTGGCCGCGATGGCCACGGCCCGGTCGATGGTCTCCACCGGGGTCACGCAGACCGGGCAACCCGGGCCATGCACCAGCTCAACCTGGGGGGGCAACAACTGATCCAACCCGTTTTTCATGATGGCGTGGGTATGGCCGCCGCAGATCTCCATGACCACCCACGGCCGGGTCACGGTCTGGCGGATTTCCTCAAGAAGGCGGACGGCCAGGGCCGGATCGCGGTATTCATCGACATATTTCATGGGAATGAAAAAACCTCGCAAAAGCACAATTCAACGCAAAGGCGCAGGGACGTAAAGGGGATGTATCGACAAAACCATTGAGTCCGTGCCTCTGTGTGCATGACACCATCGATATTTTCTTTTTTTGCGCCTCTGCGCCCTTGCGTTGTTCTTTTCTCATTTCTCCAGCGGATTGCCGAAGATATCCGTGCCCTGGGCCGCCACGGCCTCGGTCAATTCCCGCCAGGCGGCAAAACTCTGTTGCGCCTCTTCCTCGTCCAGCACCGACAGGGCGAAGCCGGCATGCACCACGGTGTACTGGCCCACTGCGATCTCCGGCACATACTCAAGGCAGATCGTATTGACCGTGCCGCTGTAGTCAATATGCCCCATGAGCAGGCCGTTTTCCTGAAATATCTCCACCACCTTTTCCTTAACGCCTCGCGGCCGATCACCGCCTGCCCCAGGGAAATACACCCATCGTTGCAGGGCAGTTCCTTATGAACCAACACCCGAAACCCGGCCCGCCCCAGAGATGCAAGCATCCCCTCCAGGAGCAGCCGGTTCTGAAAAACGCCGCCGCTCAAGGCCACGGTATTGATCGCTTCCCTCCGTCGCGCTTCCTCGGCCACCCAGGTAAAAGCCGCAACCAGCGCACCATGGAACCTGCGGCTGATTTCGCTTTGCGCCATCCCGGCCTGCACGGCTTGCGCCACCTCCCGGATCAAGGAACGCACCGAGATTTTCAGCATGCACCCAGAGGGTATAAGTTTCGTACGAGCAGACACGCTGCTCAACTCAGCTATAGCATCTTCCTCATAGACTTCGCAGGAAAATACTTCTTCACCAAGCTCCCCGCCCGCAAGTTGCATCAGCTCGATGGCGGCCTGGGCTTCATAGTGGATGATCTGCCTGCCCCCGCTCATGGCGGCCACCGCATCAAAGAGCCTGCCGCAACTGCTGGTCAGGGGGGAATTCAGCCTTTTTTGCACCATCTCAAGGATCACCCCGCACTCGTGGCCCGCCAAAAAAGGCAGGTCGGGCAATTCCGCGCCGTAGGCGGCATGGAGATAGCTCAAGGCTATCCGCCAAGGAGCCTGCACCGCGGCATCACCGCCCGGCAGGGGCAAGGCTTCCAGGGCGCCAAACCGCTGGCAGCCACGGGCGTCCCCCAACAAAACCTCGCCGCCCCAGATGGTCCGGTCCGGTCCATACCCCGTACCGTCAAGAATAATGCCGATGGCCGGGCCTTCCTGTCGGTTCTCGGCCAGGCAGGCTGCCAGATGGGCATGGTGATGCTGCACCGCCAGTGTGGGAATATTCTGCTCCGTGGCCCAGCGGCTTGACAGATACTGCGGGTGCAGGTCATGCGCGATCAGAGACGGCCTGATTTCAAACAGAGCTCCCAGTTGGTCGATGCTGTGCTGAAAAACCCGGTAGGCCTCGAGATTTTTCAGATCCCCGATGTGCTGGCTGAGAAAAGCGTGATTTCCCTTGAGCAGGCAGACGGTATTCTTGAGCTCCGCCCCCACCCCGAGAACCATCCCCCCGGTTTCCGCAAGCCCGATGGGCTTTGGGGCGAACCCCCGGCTGCGCCGGATCTGACGGATCATCCCTGCCTGGAGTCCGACCACCGAATCATCGCAGGGCAGGTGAATCCCCCGGTCATGCATGAGAAAGCAATCAGCGATCCCACCCAGACGCTGCACAGCCTCGTCGTTTTCGATGCAGATCGGCTCTTCGCTGCGGTTGCCGCTGGTCATGACCACGGTGCGCACCACCCCCTGCAAGAGCAGATAGTGGAGCGGCGCATAGGGCAACATGAGGCCGAACTGGTCGCATCCCGGCGCGACCTCTTCCGCCAGCCCATGCCCCGCTTTTTTTTCGGCCAGGACAATGGGCCGCTCCTGACTGGCAAGCGCCTGCTCTTCCATACCCTCCAACCGGCAAATCTTCCGGGCCGCGGACAGATCGACAACCATCACCGCCAGCGGCTTGGCCTCCCTCCCCTTCCTCTGCCGCAGACGGCTTACCGCCTGAGCATTGGCCGCGTCCACGGCCAGATGAAACCCGCCCACCCCCTTGATTGCCACGATCCCGCCCGTTGCCAACCGCAGGAGTGCCTCGCGGAGAGCCTCATCCCGCTGGGCCACCAATCGGCCATCCGCCGCAACGAAATCGAGCTGCGGGCCGCAATCCGGGCAGCAATTGGGCTGGGCATGGAACCGCCGGTTGGCGGGATCATCGTATTCCCGCTGGCAGGGTGCGCACATGGTAAACCCGCGCATGGTCGTATGGGGACGATCGTAGGGAATGCGTTCGACAATGGTATAGCGGGGACCGCAGTTGGTGCAGTTGATAAAGGGATAGCGGTACCTCCGGTCGGCCGGGGAAAAAAATTCGGCCAAACAGGCATCGCACACGGCGACATCCGGGGAGATCAGGGTGGAAACCGGACCGGAGACTGTCGAATGGAGGAGAGCAAATTCGCCATCATCGCCGAGAGGGATGGAAACGGAAGCGATCTCGCCGACCTGGGCCAGGGGAGGCGCTTCCCCCCGCAGGGCAGCAAGAAAAGCATCAAGCTGCGCCACCTGCCCTTGGGCCTCGATGGCAACCCCGTCCGAGGTGTTGGCCACAAAGCCTGCCAGAGACCGTTCCTTTGCCAGACGGTAGACAAAGGGCCGGAAGCCGACGCCCTGGACAATGCCGCTGACCGATATCTTCCAGCGCTCGGTGGGCATTGCATCCTTCAGATTTGACTGCGCAGCCAGGCCAGCCAAGCGGGCATACCCTCGCCGGTTCTGGCGGAAATCTCAAAAAACTCCAGCCGGTGGTTCACCCGCAGCGCATATTCCCGGCAGCGGGCCACGTCAAAATCAACATGGGGAAGCAGGTCGGTCTTGTTGATCAAGCAGAGGCCGGCCGCGTCGAACATGGCCGGATACTTGAGAGGCTTGTCCTCCCCCTCGGTGACGCTGATGATCACAACCTTGGCCGCCTCGCCCAAGTCAAACATGGCCGGGCAGACCAGATTGCCGACATTTTCGATGAAGAGCAGGGAGTTTTTTGCCAACTCCATCCGGTGCAGGGCCTGATGCACCATGTCCGCGTCAAGATGGCACCCGGCCCCGGTGTTCACCTGCACCACGGGTACCCCGGTGGCATCGATCCGCTCGGCATCGAGCATGGTCTGCTGATCCCCTTCGATGACCGCCATGGGAATCTCGCCCCGCAGCTCCCGGATGGTCCGCTCCAGGATTGTAGTCTTGCCCGAGCCGGGAGAACTGACCAGATTGAGGGCCACGACCCCTCTTTTCCGGAAAAAATCCCGGTTATGCGCGGCAATTCCGTCGTTTTTCCCCAGCACCGCCTCCCGCACCGCAACAACCCGGCCCTGGGCCCGAGGCGGTCGATGCGAATGGTGCTGGCCTGCCGCGCCTGGGCCCGACTGCCCAAGCCTCGTGATGGTTACACTGTTCGCCGGCTGACTGCAGCCGCAGGAATCACACATGGCTCCCCTTATTCTTCGTCGTATTCGTCAATGGTGAGGGACACAACCTTCAATTCCCGCCCCTGCAGAGTTTCCACCGCATACCCGCCGCATTGCGGGCACTGGGCAAGCAGAGATTCAAGCACAAAAGTGTGACCGCAGCCCATACAGGCACCGCGCGCTTCAATCTCGCGAACCACGAGACGGGCGCCTTCCGCCGGGGTATTGCGGGCGGCAGCGTCAAAACAGAAACCCAGCGCTTCGACCATTACCCCGGAAAGCGTGCCGGCCTCAAGTTCGACCGTGGTGACCTTTTGTCCCCCGGCGGCCTGCGCCTTTTCCGAAACAAGCTCGACAATGTTTATAGCCAGTGACATTTCATGCATTGACTCATGATACACAAAGACCGGGGCTTATTCCAGGCCGGAACGCGCCTCTGCTCATTTTCCGGCTTGCCCGGCCGTTTAATCCTGACACACAAGCTGCTCAAGATCGTCAATCTCAGGGCCGCGCACCGGCAGGGTGACGATGAATCGCGCCCCCGCGCCCGGAGAACTCTCCGCGTTGATGGTGCCACCGTGCCGCTCGACAATCCGCTTGCACACCGCCAGGCCGATGCCGGTTCCCTCGTACTGGCTCCGGCCATGCAACCGCTGGAAAAGGCAGAAGATTTTATCCGCAGATTCCGCGGTAAAGCCGATGCCGTTGTCCTCCACCACAATACGACAGAAATTCCCCGCGCCGTTACCATCAGCCCCGGGGATATTCCGGCTGGAAACCACAATGCGGGGAGGCAGATCCGGTTTGCTGTATTTAAGGGCATTGGCTATAAGGTTCTGAAAAAGCTGCCTCATCTGGAGAGGGTCACCCTTGATCCTGCACAGATCGGCAACCTCTACCCGCCCCCCGGTCTCGACGAGCCGCAACTCCAGATCGGAAATCACCTGCAACACGATCTTTGCCAGGTCAATCTCCTCAAGGGGCTGGGCCTTGGCGGAAACACGCGAATAGGCCAACACCCCGGAAATCAGCTCCTGCATCCGCTCGGTGGCGGCTTCAATCCGCCGGACATATTCCAAACCTTTTTCGGGGATGTTATTCCCATAGCGGGTCCGCAGTCTTTCAGTGAAAGCCTGCACAAGCACCAGCGGTTCCCGCAGGTCATGGGAGGCCATATAGGCGAAATCCTGCAGATCCCTGTTGCTGTGGGCCAATTCCATTGCAAACTTGTTGAGGGTTTTCTCGTTCCACTTGCTGCCGGTGATATCCCGATTGCTCGCCCGGTTGCCCAAAAACTCGCCCGAACGGCCATACACGGGCTGGCAGGTATGTCCGATCCAGCGTTTTTTCCCGTCTCTGGTGATAATCCGGAATTCCAGCATGCACACCCTGCGCTCCGACACGGGCTGCCGGAAATGATTTTCCATCTGGAACTTGTGGTCCGGATGGATGATCTCCAGGAAGAGCCGGGGATTTCTCCTGAATTCTTCCGGTCGATATCCGGTGATCCGCTCCGAGGAAGGGGAGACATAGAGGAAATTTCCCGACGGATCCAGCCAGTATTCCCAGTCGTAGGTAAAATCCGCAACGGTGCGGAACTTTTCCTCGCTGATCAGTATCTCGGCCTCGACCTTTTTGCGCTCACCAATCTCCGTCAGCAGCACGACGTTGGCTTCCTCCAGCTCCTCGCTTTTCCGGGCAAGCCGATCACGGGATCGCTGCAACGCCTCTTGGGCCGCATCGCGCTCCGCGACACGCCGCCGCAGAAAGCCGCCACCGAGCAGCATTCCGGTCACCCCGATGAACCAGGTCAACCCGGCCCTGACAAGATGGGAAACGATATGTTTTTCCTCGATGGCCAGCGCTTCCACCATGGACAGGCTGACACTGATTCCGCCCCGGAGGTCCCCTTCCACATACCCCTGATGGCCGTGACACTGGAGACAGTCTTGTTTAACCAGCACCGCTTGGATCAACCGCAGATGCGGCACCCCGCCAATGTGGCTGAACTCGATCTTTTCCGGCCGCCGGGAATGGACAAACTCATCAAGACACCGGCGCTCCCAGGCATCCGGCACATTCTCCGGACGCAACGGATTGAGGCTGGTCATCCGGGCGCTCCCCCCATAGAGGCTTGCAAAATCCTCTCCCACCTGCCGCATCATGTAGGCAGGATTCATCAGGGTGAGCTCCCTGCCGGAGGGCGTTACCAGATCACGTTCGGGAAGATGCGCGAGATATGGATTTGCCGGAGTGCGCTCGTCGACAGGCACATACACTCCGCCATGGGTAGCAGCCCAGGTCCGCAAGGCGCGGTCCTTGTTGCAGTAAGCCCGGATTTCACTGATGGCCATTTCCCGGGTGATCTGCCTGATACCTTTTATTTCGTGAAAAGAAAGCCCGCAGATGAAAAGGGTCCAGACCACTACCAGGAACCAGGTAAACCACCGGACAGGGACAGGCCTGATGTGTGAATTGTGCGGCTCTGCGGAATCGCTCACATACCACCAAGAGGTTAGGAAGATTCATTCCCGGCTTGGAGACACGACAGGTCCATGGGCTCGGGACACACAACGGCGGAATGGCAAGCCCACTCGAACCCCTGCCGCAAGGGCTTTAACAACTATACCGATCCCCGGCCCTCTTGACCAGACAAGAAAAGCGCAATGACTATTTTTTTGCGGAGTGGCGCAACCAGGAGCCGGACGACCCCTCTGAAACGGAAGTCCCTTACAAGTCAGGCCAGAGATCGGGATCAGCCACACCGATCTTCATGGCAAACTTGAGCATGGCCAGAGGTTCGCTCATCCCGAGTTTTTTGCTGATGTTGGAGCGGTGCTTTTCCACGGTTTTGGGACTCAGACACAGAAGTTCGGCTATGGCTTTGGTGGGGTTGCCCTCGATAACCAGGCGGAATACCTGTTGTTCCCGGTCGGAGAGCAGATCGTACCGGCTCGACTCGGCGGATTTCCGGTCCTCATTGTGGAGGTAGCCGCGGATGAGGTCGGAATTTATCTCCCGGCTCAGAAAATACTTGCCCTGGGCCGCCATCCGCACCGCTTCAAGAACCTCGGACCAGGGGGCGGTTTTCAGCACATAGCCAAGGGCGCCCGTGGACAAGGCTTGATGCACATAGATTTCGCGGGCGAACATCGAGAGAATCACGATTGCCGTATTGG
This sequence comes from Deltaproteobacteria bacterium HGW-Deltaproteobacteria-3, assembly GCA_002841785.1. Classification (GTDB taxonomy): domain Bacteria; phylum Desulfobacterota; class Desulfobulbia; order Desulfobulbales; family Desulfurivibrionaceae; genus Thiovibrio. The sequence goes on from PHAW01000093.1 coordinate 10,928, forward strand.
GAGAATCGTTTTTAACAAGCGGGATGCATTCAAGGCCGCTGACCATGCCGACCAGCGCAAGGGTGTTGCTTTTGGCAAACATCTGCCGCAGCCCTTCCCTGACGATGGAATGATCATCCGCCACAAAAACCGTGATCGTGGACATCCTTTCTCCTTGAAAAACCAGCCCTGCCATCTTCTGCACAGACACGGTGTTTCATAGAATACTATTTGGTTGCCATGATCAAGTTTTTTTCCCAAAGAGCCACCCGGCGGAAATCAGCCCCCAATCCTGAAAAGGCGGATCAACGGCTTGCCGCACCCACCTCGACTCCCATCCGGGCCAGCTCCTTCACCACGGCCAAAACCACCTGGTCAACCGCGGCGTCAACCTCCGGCGACATCCCAATGCCGGTGGACAGATCCAGGGGAACAATGCCGAAAAGGGTGATGGCGGGAGGCAGGCAATCCTGCATGGCGGCAACGGCCAAAAGCTCGGAAAGCCCTATCTGGTGGGGAGAAATCTTCTGCCTGAAATAGGCCGGAGGATCAAGCAATTTCTCAATGACCACCGAACCGGGAGGTTGGGTCGAAACAATTGCATCCACGATGAACAGATGGGTTTTGTCATCGAGATACCCCAGAAGATCCAGCCCCATGGTGCCGCCATCGATCAACTCCACCTGGGGAGGAAAAACATAGCGGTGCTGGAGCTGCTCCACCGCCCGGACACCCGCCCCCTCATCGGTGAGCAATACGTTCCCCACGCCAAGCACCAGAATATTCTGCAGCATACTCCTCCTTATAAGACAGGCCGTCCCGATAGCCGGGGCGGCCTGTTTTTAATGGACTCACTCCAAACAACAATCTAGACAGTGGTTCTGACGGTGACGATTTCCCGGCTCGCCGGGTCCAGAAGATGAATGGCGCAGGCAAGGCACGGATCAAAAGAATGGACCGTCCGCAACACCTCAAGGGGCTTCTCCGGATCAGCCACCGGATTGCCTACCAGCGAGGCCTCGTACGGTCCTGGCGCGTCTTTGCTGTTTCTGGGCCCGGCGTTCCAGGTGGAAGGAACCACGCACTGATAATTCTTGATCTTGCCGTCCTGGATCACGACCCAGTGGGACAAGACCCCGCGCGGAGCCTCATGAAAACCAACCCCCCGCTGCTCGCCTTTCGGAAACACCGGCTGGTTGAAGGTCGTATAATCCCCCTTGCCGATGTTGTCCATCAACGCCTGCCACTGACCGAGCAGGGAATCGTGCAGCACGGCGCAGCGCACCGCCCGCGCGGCATGACGGCCGATGGTGGAATGGAGGGCGGAAATCCCCACCGTGGCTCCGGCCAGGCTGCTCACCGTTTTCAAGAGACCGTCGGTGTAGGTTTTGGTCGGCCCGTGCCCTGCGGCGTACATGCACAAAACATTGGCCAAAGGACCGACCTGGGCCGGTTTGCCGTTGAAGGTC
>PHAW01000350.1 GCA_002841785.1 Deltaproteobacteria bacterium HGW-Deltaproteobacteria-3
TTGCCTTGCCCGTGTAGATCAGCCGCAGTTGGTCAATGGTCAGGCCGTTCACCGGGTTTTGAGGATGCACGATCAGGACGATGCCGTCGCGGGCCACCGGGATTTCCACCGGGGAAATCTTTTTTTGTTCGGCTTGTTTTTGCTCCTTTTCTTTCATTCCCCTGGAAGCCGCGCAGATATCGGTGGTGCCGTTGATCAGGGCGGCGATGCCGGTGCCTGAGCCGCCGCCGGTCACGGAGATGTCAATATCGGCATGGGCTTTCATGAATTCTTCCGTCCAGGAGCTGACCAGGTGGACCATGGTGTCGGAACCCTTGATGGAAAGGGTTTGAACGGGGGCGGATTGCTGCGAGGGGCCTGAGTCGCAACCGGTTATCGCCGCTGCGAGCAGCAGGCCAAGGGTCAAGGCAACTTTTTTCATGGTTTCCTCCGGGTGCGGTCGACAGAATGGTTGGGGTGGCCCCAACGAAAAAATGCGTGGGGCCGGTGTTTGTAACCAGGTGATTTTACGGGAGCCGAACGAATTAAATCCTGCATAGCCCCGATACCAGAAATTCCAGCTATTTGCCAGTAAAAATTATACTCAAGATTGTCTTGCGCCCGCAAAAAAAAATAGTCGCTGCGGTCCGCAGAGAATAGAGGGTTGCGCTGATGATCAGAGCGGCGGCCGCCCAGGAAGCCGAGTTCGGGGAACCTTTATGAGCTCTCCTTGGCGGGGTGGTCTGCCGCTTGCGAGCGGCGGCGCGTGTGCAGCATAAAGTAGAGGACCGGCACCGCCATGCGGCTAATGAGCAGCGAGGCGATCTCCCCGAACATCAGTGAGATGGCCAGTCCCTGGAAGATCGGGTCGGCCAGGATCACCGAGGCCCCGACCACCACGGCCAGGGCGGTAAGGAGCATGGGCCGGAAACGGATGGCCCCGGCTTCCACCACCGCTTCCCTAAGCGGCAGGCCGTGGCTGATCCGCAGCTCGATGAAGTCAACGAGGATAATGGAGTTGCGCACCACGATTCCTGCTCCGGCCATGAAGCCGATCATGGAGGTGGCGGTGAAAAAGGCGCCGAAAGCCCAGTGGGCCGGAAGGATGCCGATCAGCGAAAAGGGGATGGCTGCCATCACTACGAGCGGTACGGTGTAATCCTTGAACCACCCCACCATGAGCATGTAGATGAGGATCATCACCGCGCAGAAGGCGAAGCCCAGATCCCGGAAGACCTCCAGGGTGATG
>PHAW01000351.1:0-1939 GCA_002841785.1 Deltaproteobacteria bacterium HGW-Deltaproteobacteria-3
TGCGGACGCGGCAACGGATATCATGAAAACCACCCACTGGACCTGGGCCAGCGAGCAGGAGATCTCCGGCAAGAAGGGCAAGGTCGCGCTGGGCAAGAAGAACGCCATCAATAATTTTTGCATCTCTGTTGATTCCAACTGGCCCCGTTGCACCAGTTGCCACATCAGTTACGGCTGGAAGGATGCCAATTTCGATTTCACCGACAAGAACAAGGTGGATTGCCTGGTCTGCCATGACACCACCGGCACCTACAAGAAGGCGCCTCCCGCCGCTGGCATGCCCTTTGGCTTCACCGGCAACCCGGAGCTGGACGCCAAACCCGTTAATCTGGTGGCTGTGGCCCAGGGCGTCGGCAAGCCTGCCAAGAAAAATTGTGTGGCCTGCCATGGCTTTGGCGGCGGCGGCAACAACGTCAAGCACGGGGATATCGATTCCTCCATGGCTAATCCCACCAAGGCCATTGACGTGCACATGGGCTCCGACGGCCTGAATTTTCAATGTACCGAGTGCCACTCCACCCAGAAGCATGAGATCAAGGGCAACTCCATGATCGTCACGCCCGGCGGGAAAAATCATCTGGAGTGCACCCAGTGCCATGACACCAAGCTCCACAAAAATGCCAAGCTGAACTCGCATGCCGCCACCGTGGCCTGCCAGACCTGCCATATCCCCACCTTTGCCAAGGTCATGCCCACCAAGGTGGAGTGGGATTGGTCCACCGCCGGTCAGGACATCAAGGTGGACGAGCAGGTGTTCGGCACGGAGAAACGCGACGGCTACGACAAGAAGAAAGGCCATTTCAAGTGGGAGAAAGGCGTGGTTCCCGCCTACAAGTGGTATAATGGCAATGCCACCGTCTATCTGCGCGGCGAGAAGATCGATCCGGCCAAGGTCACCGAGTTGAACGCGCCGGTTGGCAGCATCAAGGACAAGACCGCCAAGATCTATCCCTTCAAGGTGCATACCGGGAAGCAGATCTACGATAAGGAAAACAAGTACTTCCTGATCCCCAAGGTCTGGCCGACCAACAAGGAAGACAAGGATGCCTACTGGAAGAATTTTGATTGGGACAAAGCGGCCAGGGCCGGCAGTGAGGCCTCGGGCCTGGCCTACAGCGGCAGCTACGATTTTGCCCCCACCGTCATGTACTGGCGGATCAACCACATGGTTGCCCCGGCAAGCGAGGCCCTGAAGTGCAACGACTGCCATGCCGCAAATGGCCGTTGCCAGGATGAAGAAGTAATCCCTGGTTTCCGCACCCTCCCTCGGCCCCCTTCTTCTTCCGAGGAAGGGGGCTTTTTTGTGGCTTTTTCCCCTTTGGCACGCAGCCGAGCACCGGAGAGGCTGCCGAAAAAGGGCTTTGCACTGTTTGAGGCGTTAGCCGAGTTTGCAAAGCCCCGGCAGCATCGAGGAGTACCCCATGCGGGGCATAAACTCCGGGTATCCCGCCTGCGGCGGGACAGCAGTGTGACTTGATCACACGGCGAGTGTCGGGGTGCCCTTTCTTCGCCGCTTCGCTGCTGGTTCGTTTCTTTGGGCAAGCAAAGAAATGAACGTACTGGGGCAAGCAATGGGGAGGATTTTTAGGGCGCTCGTGGGGATTGGGGAGGAAAGGCTGGTAATGCTTTAAGCCAAGGGCTTCCTGCGGCGGCGTATCCAGAAGATATAGCCGTAGATGAGCAGGTTCACCGCGATCAGCCCCCCGCCCAGCAAATAACGCAGCTCAATGGTCAGGTTCTCGGGATAGAGAAGCCGGACCACGTAATGCTCGATGAATCCTCCCGCATAGCCCGCCTCGCCGCCTCTTTCCCGCAGAAAATTCTCCAGCGGCGTAAGCGGGCAGATCCAATCCGCCAACTCGATCACCACCCCCCAAAACACGGCGCCAAGATGCAACCACAGCAGGGAAGGGCGGCGCAGCACCAGCAAGCCTCCCAA
>PHAW01000351.1:1986-2940 GCA_002841785.1 Deltaproteobacteria bacterium HGW-Deltaproteobacteria-3
CCTTGCCGTTTTCAATCTTCATGTCCAGCTTGATGACCTCGGCGACCCGGAGATCCTTCAGGCTCTTGCTCGCCGTGTCGATTGCCGTTTGGGCCGCCGACTCCCAGGATTCGGTGCTGGTTCCCACCACCTCGATGATCTTGTAGACGCTTCCTGACATGGCTGTCTCCTCTGTTGGGGTTTATGAAAAGACTTCCCGCACTTTCACCTTTTGATGCCTGCTTCTTTTAAGTACCACGCTGATCACTGGTGCTGTCAACTGTATTTGCCTGAAATCGCAGCGAGCACCCGGCGGGTCATTTCCCAATCTTGAGGCCAAACATCCCCTGGAGCGCCGCGGGCAGATCCGCGGGCAGAACTACGGTCTTGGCGTTTCCGGAAAGACCCAGCTCCTGCAAGGCGCCAATATATTTCTCGCCCAGCAGGTAGAGGGCCGGCAACTGCTCGTTGCCGATCCCTTGTTGCACCAGGGCCAGGGCATCCTTGGTGGCTTGCGCCAGAACGATGCGGGCTTCGGCTTCCCTTCGTGAAGCCTCCAGGCCGCCCTCCGCCTCCAGGATGGCCTTCTGCTTCTGGCCTTCCGCCGTCAGGATGGCGGCCTGTTTTTCGCCTTCGGCCTCGGTGATGGCCGCCCTGCGGATCCGCTCCGCCGCGGCCTGCCGTTCCATGGAGGCCTGCATGGTGCTCGATGGCTTGATGTCCTGAATCTCGATACTCTTGACCGTTAAGCCCCAATCCTCAAGATCATTGGCAATGGCCTGGATAAGTTTCACCTTGATCTGCTCCCGGGAGCTGAGGGCATCATCCAGGTCCATCTGGCCGATAATGGCCCGCAGGTTGGTCATGATCAGATTCTTGGTGGCATGTTCGTAGAAATCGATGCCGAAAATGGCCTTGTGCGGGGTGTGGATGTTGATAAAGGCGATGGCGTTGGTGATGATCACCGCATTGTCC
>PHAW01000352.1 GCA_002841785.1 Deltaproteobacteria bacterium HGW-Deltaproteobacteria-3
GCGGATCAGGCCTTTGCCGCGGATAAAGGGGCCGATGCCGCATTCCGAAAGCAGCAGCTCATCACCTACCAGAGCTATGTGGGGCCGGACAACACCATGATCCTCGCGGATTTCAGCGGGGCCGGCAGCCATCTTGCTTCCGGCAACAAAACGGCGCGGGCGGTGGGCTATGAGAAGGGGAGCATGCTCTTCCACATGCTGTTCCGGGAGATCGGAGATGTTCCATTCTATGCCGGGCTTCGCGATGTGTATGCGCGTTTCCGTCATCAACAGGCGAGCTGGCAGGATCTGGCCGCAAGTTTTTCCAAAAGTTCCAGCCAAAACCTTGCGCCCTTTTTCAGTCAATGGCTCAACCGGTCCGATCTCCCCCGCCTGGAAATCAGCTCCGGAGCCATTACGGAGAAAGAGGACCACCTGGAACTCGGGCTCACCATCAAGCAACTCCAGGAAAAACCCTACCGGCTGCGATTGCCCCTGGATATCGTCACCGCCAAGGGCAAGGAGCGGCGGGAAGTGACCCTGACCGAAAACGAAACCAAACTGCGCATCCGCCTGACCGATTATCCCTCGCTGGTAATCGGTGATCCGGACTACGACCTGATGCGGACCTTGGCCTCCGAGGAACTGCCGCCTACCTGGTCGCGCTTTCTCGGCGCCCGCGAGAGGCTGGCCATCGCCCCGGAGGGAGAGGACCTCCGGATCTATGCCCCGCTCATCGAACTCCTTGCCGCCATGGAGTGCCCGGTCAAACCCGCCAACGAGGCCACGGACAAGGATCTGGCCGGCAAAGCCGTGCTTTTCCTCGGTACGAACAGCCCCTTGGCCCGCTCCATCTTTGTCGGCCAGCCCCAGCCCGCCACCGGCTTTACCCTGGAGACGCGGGAGAATCCCCTGGCCCCCGGCCAGGTGGCGGTGCTCATCGCTTCGGCCAGTGCAGCGGAAACAGCGGCAGCCGCTCCGAAGCTCGCCCATTACGGCAAATACGGCACGCTCCATCTCAACCTGGGCCGGGTGGCGCACAAATCCGTCCTGGAGACGGAGCAGGGGCTGCGCCTGGTCATTGATGCCCCGCCCATGGGTCTCTCCCTGCCCAAGGCCCTTTCCTTTGCCGCCATCATGGAGCAGCTTGGTGACAAACAGGTGGTGTATGTGGGGGAGAACCACACCCGCAACGAAGACCATCTCCTGCAACTGCGCGTGATCCGGGCGCTCTTCGCCCAA
>PHAW01000353.1 GCA_002841785.1 Deltaproteobacteria bacterium HGW-Deltaproteobacteria-3
GGCCGCTTCCGCCTGGAGCTTGATTTTCATCTCTTCGAGGATGCGATGAAAGCTCTTCAGGTTTATCTCGCCGTGGAACCGGTTGAGAATTTCCACGAACCGGCTCATGTGGGTGCCCTTGAACTGATGGGGCAGATTGACGTACATGTTGACCGTGGCCACGGTCTTCTGGGTCTTTCGCGCCTTGTCCAGGACGGTTACCGGGTAGGAAATGTTTTTTACCCCGACCTTTTTGATGTTGATCCGGCGATAATCACGCTGGCCTTGGATGTCTTTCATGTCGCTCATCGGGAAGGGGTCCGGCGGGGTGGTGCGGGCTGATTGAAAAAAAGGAGCCGCGCCTGGAAAAGCCGTTGCGCGATTTCGGCGCAGGGTGGGCTCAACCGGTGTCAGCTCTCAGGCAAGATGTTTTTTCACTGCGGCCTTGAGCTCGTCCAGGTTGGAGGATTTGACGATGTACTCATCGGAGGCCCAGGTGGCCAAGTCCTGCTTGAATTCCTGGTAGGCGGAGCTGAGGATGACCGGCAGGGAGGAATTTATTTCCTTGATCTGGCGCAGAACATCGATGCCGTTGATGCCGGGCATATTGATGTCGAGGATGATGAGATCCGGGTTGATGATCTTCAGTTGGGTAAGGGGAGTGGACCTCGTATCCTTCCTCCTCCAGTTCTTCGCGGTACAGGAGATGGATGGAGTCTTCGTCGTCAACAAGCAGTATTTTTTTCATTGATCCCCCCCCTGTTGTCTTGCCAAGGGTTGTGAGAGTTGCTGTCCCCAGCTTTGGGTTAAATCGCCGCTTCTTTTAAAAATTGGGCTGCTTCTTCCGGTGGGATGGAGTTGATGTAAAAGCCTGAGCCCCATTCAAAACCGGCGATCATGGTCAGTTTGGGCATGATTTCAAAATGCCAGTGATAATGCTCAAGGGGTTGCGAGCGCAACGGGGCGCCGTGCAGGACAAAGTTGTAAGGAACATTTGGAATGCAGGTGTCCAGACGGCGCATGCACTCTGAAAAGATCGCGGTGAGCGCCTTGAAATGGTCGTCATCCATGGCAAGATAGGAGGAGGCATGTTGCTTGGGCAGGATCCACATCTCGAAAGGTGAACGGGGCGCATAGGGTACAATGGCGAGGAACAGATCGTTCTCGGCCACGACCCGCTTGTCCTGATTGATTTCCTGGCGGATGATGTCGCAGAAAATGCAGCGCTCCTTGTACTTGAAGTAGGAGAGACTCCCCTCAATCTCGGAGCTGATCATGCGGGGGACAATGGGCAGGGCAATGAGCTGGGAGTGGGAGTGTTCCAGCGAAGCCCCGGCCGCGGCGCCGAAATTCTTGAAAACCATGACATACCGGAAGCGCGGATCCTGGGCCAGGTCGAGCAACCGGTCCCGGTAAGCCAGGAAAACCTTGATCATGCGATCCGCCGGCAGGTTGGCAAAGGATTCGTTGTGGTCCGGGGTTTCGATGATGACCTCGTGGGCGCCGATACCGTTCATCCGGTCATAGAGGCCATCGCCCTCTTTGTTGAGATTGCCTTCGATGATGAGGGCGGGATATTTGTTGGGCACCACCCGCAGATCCCAGCCGGGTCTGTTGGCTTGATGGCCATCGGTGCTGCTGTAGCTCAAAACTTCCGGAGGCGTGGTATTCTCGTTGCCTGGACACAGCGGGCAGAATCCGCCCCTGATCTCGCTTTTTTCCACGATGAAGTCAGTGGGACGCTTTCCCCGTTCAGTGGAGATGATGATCCAGCGGCCAATGATCGGATCTTTGCGCAGTTCAGGCATCGCGGTCTCTTATAAG
>PHAW01000094.1 GCA_002841785.1 Deltaproteobacteria bacterium HGW-Deltaproteobacteria-3
GGTGTCGTTGACCTCCTTGAAAAGGTCGAGGTCGAGCATCATGCAGGACAGTTCCGTCCGGTGGCGTTGGGCCAGGAGAAACTCATGGCGAAGCATTTCCTGGAAATACCGGTGGTTGTAGAGGCCGGTCAGGCTGTCCCGGCTGGACTGCTCGCGGAGCTTTTTGTTGAGGAGGCTCAGTTCATGGGCGACGGATGCCATGCGATTGGCGTGGGAGATGAGCAGGCCGAGCAAAAGAGCGGTGATGCCAGCGGTTATCCCCCCGACCAGAAGATGCTCGGGATCAAAATAGGGGATTTCCGGATGCATGAAGGAATCGATGACCGGACTGATATTGGCCATGAGCAGCAGAATGGCCATATAGATCAGCATGCGGATCATCCGTTGGCGCATGGTTTCCTCCCTTTCTGCACGATTCAACTCCTGCCTCTTTATAATAATACAGTAACAAGGAAGGCCTGGAAAGTACAGGCAAGGCGGTTTTTTATAGTTCTCCGGCCAGGCGGTTGATCAACCGGCGGTGGGGGGAGGGAAAGGCGAAAGCCTCAAGTTCTTCCGGGGTTACCCAGCGGAATTCCTGGGCGGCGTGGAGGACCGGCGTGATGCCATTGCCCCGCAGGCGGCAGTGGTAGCAGTGCAGCGTAACACGGTATTTGGTGAAATTGTGGGTGATGGTGGCGATTTTTTCCAGCCCATGGATGGTAAAGCCTGTTTCCTCCCGATATTCCCGGACGAGCGCCTGTTCCGGCGTTTCGCCCTCTTGTATGCCTCCGCCGGGGAACTCCCAAAGATTGGGCCAGACATCATCGGGCAGGCGTTTCTGGATGTAAATCTTTCCCTGATGACGGAGTATCCCGCTTGCCATGGTGATGGGGATGATCTCCCGCGCCTTGCCCGCAACCGGTCTCTCATTCGCTACTCCTTGGGCAAAGGCCTCGCAGTGATCGCGAATCGGGCAGGCTTCGCACCGGGGGGAGCGGGGCAGGCAGACCAAGGCGCCCAGTTCCATGAGCGACTGGTTGAAAAACCGTGCCTTGCCCTCGGGGATAAGCTCGGCGGCTTTCTGCCAGATGAAGTTGTGGGCCTGCTTTTCCTTGACCGGGACGGCCAGGTTGAAAAGCCGGGAAAAAAGGCGCTCCACATTGGCGTCCACGATGGGGTGGTTCCGGTTGAAGGCGAGGCTCATGATGGCTCCGGCGGTATAGCGGCCAATGCCGGGGAGCTGGAGCAGTGCCCCGTGGTCTTCCGGCAGGGCGGAGCAGTGCCTCTGGCAGAGCAGCCCGGCGGTCTTGAGGAGGTTCCTGGCCCGGGAGTAGTAGCCCAAGCCTTCCCACAGCCGCAGGACCTCCTGCTCTTTCGCCTCGGCCAGGGTGGCAATGTCGGGAAAATATTCGAGCCAGCGGGTGAAGTAGGCAACTGCCCGATCCATCTGGGTCTGCTGCAACATGATCTCTGAAATCCAGATGTGGTAGGGGAGATAGGTTTTCCGCCAGGGGAGATCGCGGCCATTTTGGGCAAACCAGTGGAGCAGGGCATCCTGTAGGGTGGGCGGCAACATGGTGGGCTTGCTCAGGCTTCCTTCAACAGCCGCAACAGATCGGCGGGATTCATGGCATGGCCGGCATCGGTTCCTTCCAGCAGGCTGTCCGCCAGGGCTCTTTTTTCGTGGTGGAGGTGGACGATTTTTTCCTCGATGGTATTCTTTACCACCAGGCGGTAGATGGTCACCGGATGTTTTTGGCCGATGCGATGAACCCGGTCCGAGGCCTGATCCTCCACAGCGGGATTCCACCAAGGGTCCATGTGAATCACGTAGTCCGCGGCGGTGAGGTTGAGGCCAACCCCCCCGGCTTTGAGGCTGATGAGAAACAGGTCGCCGTGGCCCGCCTGGAATTCCTGGACCTGGCGCTGGCGTTCCCGGGGGGCGGTGCTGCCGTCCAGGTACCGGTAGGAAACACCCTGTTGGTCGAGATGTTCGCGAACCAGGCTTAGGTGATCGACAAACTGGCTGAATACCAGGGCCTTGTGCCCGTTTTCCCGCAATTCGTCCACAAGCTTGGCAAAGATGGTGAGCTTGGCGCTGGGGATGTCGGTTTCGGGCAGGACCAGGCGCGGGTTGCAGCAGGCCCTTCGCAGTTTCATGATCTCGGCTAGGATCTGGAGCGAGCGTTTTCCCGGCGGGCCGCCTGTCTGACGCAGATTTTCCAGGGCCCGCTGCCTCAGCGCCGCGTAGAGGGCGGCCTCCTTTTCCTCCATCTCCACCTGCAGGAGAATCTCGGTGCGCTCGGGCAATTCTTCCAGAACCTGAGACTTGAGGCGGCGCAGGATGAAGGGGTTGATCAGTTTTTTGAGTTTTTTCCGCGCCTCCGGGTTGTTGCCGCGCTCGATGGGGATGGCAAACCGCTGGTTGAACTGGTTTAAGGAGCCGAGAAGCCCTGGATTGATGAACTGAAACAGGTTCCAGAGCTCGGTGAGGTGATTTTCAATGGGGGTGCCGGTGGTGACCATCTTGAACTTCCCCTGCAAGAGCATGGCTGCCCGCGAGCGTTTGGTGATGAAGTTCTTGATGGCCTGGGCCTCATCCAGAATGACGGTCTCCCAATTGCGGGTGGCAAGGAGCGCTGATTCCTGCTGGAGCAGGCCGTAGCTGCAGATCAGCAGATCGAAGGGGCCGAGCTCGGCGAGCATTTTTTTCCTCTGACGGCCGCCGAAGAGAACGACCCTGAAGGTGGGGGCAAAGCGGTTTGCCTCTTCCTCCCAGTTGGGGCAAACCGAGGTCGGGGCCACCACCAGGGTCGGTCCTTGCTCGGCGCGGTCAAGGGCCAGAGCCAGAGCCTGGATGGTCTTGCCGAGTCCCATGTCGTCCGCCAGGCAGGCCCCCACCCCCCAGTTGGCCAGGCGGGCCAGCCAGTTGAACCCGACCAGTTGATAGTCCCGAAGCACGGCCTTGAAGGTGGATGGTATCCGGGGTTCGTATTCCTGCGCTTCCCTGAGCCGGTTTTGTTGTTCCTGCCAGCGCTCATCCGTGTGCAGTTCTCCCACCCCGCTGGTGAAATCCTCCAGGGCCAGGGCGGCAAGAGGGTGGAGGCGGACCGTGGTTTTTTTGAGCTCGGCAAAGGCGGCGATCTCGTCCAACCGTTTGCGCAGCTCCCGGGAGAGGGAGAGGAAGTGGCCATGCCCCAAGGGGATGAAGCGGCTGCTGTGTGTCTGAGCCAGCTCAAGCAGGGTGCGCATGTCGAGAACCAGCGATTCGTTGAGCTTCAGGGTTCCGCTCATCTCAAACCAGTTATTGCGTTCCTTCACCGTGAGCAGAAACTGATTGAGCTCGGCCGGCGGACTTACCGTGAGGCGTTCCCCCTCGGGCCATTCAATGAGGACGTTCTCCGGGAGGCTCTGCAGTTCGAGAAGCAGTTGCAAGCATTCCTCCGGATCCTGCAGCAGCCATTCCCGCTCCAGGTCGGTTCCCTTTGCCAGCATGGGACATGATTCTTCGACAAAGCGGGCATTTTCTTCTTCAAGTTCCAGGTTGCGCTGGGTCTGGATGCGTTTGCCGCCGCTGTGGGCGATGATGGTCTTGGGACCTTCTCCCGGTCTCTGGTATGGGCCGTCGGGCTGGAGGGGCCTGACGAGCATGGCCAGCCTGAACCCGGCTCCGTAGGGCAGGAGCTGCATGTGGATCCGCGCGTCCGGCTGCACCTCGGCCACGCCTACGGATTTTCCTTCGATGGTGGAATGGACGGTCATGAAGGAGGATATGTTGCCCAGGGTGGCAAAAAGTTCGTCCTTGCCGTCGCGGGGAACACTCAAGCCATTGGGGCCGATAATCTCGGCCACCCGCCGATGGTCCTTGGTGATGGGGTAAATCCGAAAGCGGGCAGGGGTTTCCCGGAGGACTATCGCCTCCGTGCCGTCGGGCCATGGGGAGAACTGAATCAACAGCGACTCCCCCTGCTGGTCCACCCGCAATTCCGGTTCGCCTTGCAGAATCTCAACCGGGGTTTTCGGTGAGTCGGCGAGAAAAACATGGGGGTGCCCGAGGAGGGAGACCAGGGCGTCAGGCATGGTAAACCGGAAAAAAACGCCCCGGCTGTCTTTGTGCTCGGCAATGGTTTCACACACCAGAAGATCCTGCGGGCTCAAGAACGGGGGCTTGTTTTTGCGGAACAGTTTTCGTAAGGCCACGGATCTGCCCTTGGTCCATTGGCCGCGGGCGGTAAGATTCTGAATCTTCGGCACCAGGGAGACGAGTCCCTCCTGGGAGCGGTAATCGATCATCCAGGTCAGTCGGGATGCGGTCTCCGGCTTGGCGAGATTCCGGGTTGGGGCCGAGCTGAAGTTGAGGGCGCGCAGGGCGCGTTGCCATTGTTCTTCCGGGGTGATCACGTTTACAAGGGAGCAGGCCTGTGCGAGATCTTCCGTGGTTGCCGCAGGGGCTGATTGCTCTCCGGCCAGGCGCAGCAGGGATCCGTATTCGCGGGCAAGCCACAGATAGCCGTGGGCCGCGGCTTTTTTCCGGAAGGATTTCAGGTGCGGCAGGCAGACCGGGCTGGGCCTTCCTTCGATCCAGTAGGTGACAAGGGACAGGAATAGCGTGGTGATGCTGTGCGGCTGGGGAAGGATGCTGGCCGCCGTCAACCGGTCGCGGGCCAGGTCAAGCCGGTTCTCCCGTGCTTCAACCAGGGCGAGGAGGAGGAAATAGGAGGGCAGAAAGGGGTTGTGGGGCTGAATGTCCTCAATGTCCTTGATAATGTCCCTGAGCTGCTGGTGTGCAGTGTAATCGCCATTCTGGAGCAGGGCCATCAGGTAAAACAACCCTTCAACCCCGGTGAAATACGCCTGGTCGTTCTGGTTGGCCTTTCTGATCTTGGCGAGATCTTTTTCGTAGCAGTGAATGGCTGCCGTTGTTTCTCCGGCAAGAAACTGCTGCCAACCCCGCACACCCAGCGGCGCCCCCTGTTGCAGGGTGTTGTCCAGCCAGGCGGCGGCGGCCTGGGTTTGCCCCCGGATGAGCAGATGGGAGGTCAGCAGAGAGGAAAAAGGCTCGCGGTTTTTCGCGGAGAGTCTCTTGAGGAAGCGATTGTCTTGCAGGTATTCCCGGGGCAGGATGATTTCCGTAAGGTGGAGCAGACCGTTCAGGAAGATCTGATGCAGGGCGTAGAGCTGGACATGGAGGGGAAGCTTGGCGAACCATGGCGGATCAAAGGGGGCGCCGCAGAGAGTGACCAGGGGGTTTTCCGGGAAACGTTCCGGGAATTCCTCCTGAAGCGCAAGAAGGGCGAGGAGGTTGTGGGTGTACGCTGTTTCGTCCGCGGCAAGGAGGGCAAGGCGAAGGTCGCGCAGGGCGCGGCGCCACAGACAGTCCGGGTCGGGGGTCTTCTCCGGGGGCGGGGTTGGCCAGGCGTGCCGGATGGCGGAGGCCAGGGCCGGAAAGTACGGCTGCTTCCGGCTGTCATGGGCCACGAGCTCAAGGATTTCCCCGCGGCAGGCGCAGTCCTTTTCGAGAAGTTTTTTTTGCCTAAGCTCGGCCAGTCCGGCCAGGAGATGCCCTTCCGTGGGCGTGGGCCATTTCTGCTCTGCCGCCGAGGGAAACAGGCAGGAAATCAGGGCTGATTCCCGGACCGGTTCTCCTGTCAAGGCGCAAGCGTGCAGGACGAAGCGGGTTTGCGGCTCCAGGGACTGGTATGCGGCCCATGGGCTTTGGTTGTCTTTTGGGGTGTTCATTGGCAGGGGGGGATCCTAAGTCCGGATGAAACTGTCGAGTTTGGCGACAAGGGCGTCTTCCGGCAAGGCGCCGACAATCTGGTCGGCAACCTGGCCGTTTCTGAAAAAAATAAGGGTGGGGACGCCCCGGATCCCGTATTGTCCGGCACTGATGGAATTTGTGCTGGTGTCGATCTTGGCGATGATCGCCCGACCGAAAAAACGGCGCGCCAATCGTTCTATCACCGGAGCCAGCATTCGGCAGGGACCGCAGCTCGGCGAATGGAAATCGAGCATAACGGGCAGGTCGGCCTCGCGGATTACCTGCGCGGCATCCTGGTCGGTAAGCTCGACCGGCGCGGCGTAATCTGCCATGGGCAGAGCGGTCTGGCACTTGCCGCAGCGCGGCTTGCGGTGCTGTTTGGCGGCGGCCACTTTGTTCTTGGTCTTACAGCTTGGGCATGCAACAATCAGGCTATTCATGGTATGCTATCGGTCAAGTAGGTAAAGGATAAAAAAAGGGCTGGGGGTTGGCGAGGCCTGTGACCCCGAACGCTTCAACACCTCGATTCTGGTTGTGGGCGGGAGCAAAAAACATTATATCCTACTTGACTGCGGATTTACCACCCCCCATCGATATTTTGCTGATTGTTTCGATCCGGACCAGCTTGAGGCTCTGTGGATCTCGCATTTTCACGGGGATCATTTTTTCGGGGTTCCCTTGCTGCTCCTGCGATTCTGGGAGATGGGGCGCGTTAAGCCGCTGCTGCTTGCCGGGCCGGATGGCTTGCGGGAAAAGATTGAGATGGCCCTTGATCTGGCCTACCCTTCTTTTTTAGGGAAACTGCGGTATGCTTTGGAGTATCGCGAGCTTGAGGATGGCGACTCTTTTCAAGGGGCCGGATTTCTCTGGCAGGTGGCCGCCACGGAGCACTCGCAGCCTGATGGGCGGTACACCGTGGGGTCAGCCAATCTGGCAAAGGGCTGCACGCTTATGGTGCATGAGGCGTATCGGGTTGCAGGACAGACCGCCAACCATGGCAGCCTTGCCGAGTGCCTCGCTTTGGCGCGGCAGGCAGGGTGCGAAAAGCTGGCAATCGTGCATGTCGCGCATTATGAGCGGGAGCGAAAATCGGGAGAGCTTCGGCGTCTTCTGGGCGAATCCGGCTTGCCGGGCGTTTTTCTGCCGGAACCGGGTGAGAGCCTGGATCTTTGATCGAGAAGCAGCCTCAGGAATTTCGGGGATTGCCGCCAGGCTGGCGCCGCATCCTGGTGGCCAGGGTCCTGATGTGCCATTCATCCGGTTGTGGTGAATTATTGGAACCAAAAGTCATGGGGCGCGGTCTTACTCTCAGCGGTTGGGTTTTTCGTCGTCCTGTGAACGCAAGCCGTACTATCGAGAGGGAAGAGTGATTGGGCCATGCCCTTTGGCAAAGAGGGCCTGCGCGGAACAGCGGCGCATTGTGGCGGAATGATTATTATGAAACTCTGTGTTTCGCAATTTCAAATGTATAGCGCAAGGAGAAATTATGTACAGCAGTGACAACGGCAGAACACTGGTTATCGACCAATCCCGCTCCCAGGCGGCAACCCTCTTCTTGGCCAAGGTCTTCAACTGGATGGCCATCGGCCTTGGTCTAACCGGGGTTACCGCCCTGGTGGTCGCCGGCACTCCGGCCCTGCAACAGGCAATCTTCGGCAACAAGATCCTGTTCTATGGCATGATTTTCGGCGAACTCGGCATGGTGATCTATCTCTCCGCCCGGATCGAACAGATGTCCGCCATGATGGCGACCAATCTTTTCCTGGTCTATTCCATCTTGAACGGAGCGACCATTTCCGCGATCCTTCTGCTCTATACAGGCGCCTCCGTCGCCACCACCTTCTTTGTCGCGGGCGGCATGTTCGTTACCATGGCGATCTATGGCACGGTGACCAAGAAAGATCTCACCAGCATGGGTTCCTTTTTGTTCATGGGGCTGGTTGGCATGATCATCGCCTCGGTGGTGAACATCTTTCTGGGCAGCTCCATGGTTTCCTGGGTTGTTTCCGCCATCGGCGTGATTGTTTTCACCGGCCTGACCGCCTATGACGTGCAGAAGATTACCCGGATCGGTTCGGGCGGAATCATGGAGAACGGCCAGGCCGCGATCCGGAAGGGTGCGATCATGGGTGCTTTGGCCTTGTATCTCGATTTCGTCAATCTGTTCCTCATGCTGCTCCGTTTCGTGGGGGATCGCCGGTAAGTCCCCAGCGTTGTAGCTATAGGAAAAAGCGATTGCCGGGGCGGTAATCGCTTTTTTTTTCGATTTGAATCTGCCCCGGCTCCGCATTATCTTGGGAGACCGCTCTCGTGTGGCAGCGGTTTGCACAAGGTAACAGGGAAGGAACTTTTTACCCGGGAGGGAAAGATTCATGCGAAAGACGGGAAATTTAAATCTATTGTTGCGCGGGAAGAGAATCGTCACCGTGCTGGTGTGTGTGGCAGTCTTGGCGGGAATCGGAGGGTGCGCGAGTCAGGCAGGAGACAGCCCCAAAAAATCAGGGGGCGGCTGTCTCAGTTTTCTGGGGTTGTTTTCATAGCCACAGTTCTCTGGAATCAGGAAGAAAAAATCCGGCCGGATATATCCGCGCCGGATTTTTTCGCAGGGGGTCAGGAGGTGAGCCCCCGATAGATCTCAGGGATGCGGTTGGGGAGTTTCCCGACCTCGTCGATGCAGATATAATTCACCTCCCCGTACATGTGGGGCAGGTAGGAGTGAGCCTCTTTGTCAATGGTGATGCAGAATGGGTGCACCCCCTGCGCTTTGGCCTCGATCAAGGCGTGGCGGGTGTCCTCGATGGCGTACTCCCCCTTGTAATCGTCATAATCCTCGGGCTTGCCGTCCGACAGGGTGACGAGCAGCCTGATTTTGGCATCGTTTTCGGCAAGGAGCCTGGTCAGATGCCGGATGGGCGGCCCCATCCGCGTGTATTCCTGGGGGGCAATGGCGGCAATCCTCCCCTTCACCTCATCGCTGTATGGTTCTGTAAGATCCTTGATCTGAAACAACTCGGAGCGCGTACGGCGCATGCCGGAAAACCCGTAGATCCCGTAAGTGTCGCCGAGAATCTCAAGGGATTCGCACAGGAGGATCAGGGCTTCCTTGATGGCCGTGTTGACCCAGCCCTCGGTGGAGGAGGACATGTCAACGAGAAAGAGGGCGCTGATGTTGCGTTTGTCCCGGGCCAGCCGGATAAAGAGTTCCTCCGAGGGGGGAAGCCCGGCCTTGATATCGGCAAGCGCTTCGATGAGGGCGTCGAGATCGATTTCGTCCCCGTCTTTTTGCCGCCGGACAAAGCGTTCCTGATTGCGCATCATTTCGAACTGGTGTTTGAGCCGGATCAGGTGGCCGCGGTATTTCTCCAGGGTGTTGCCGACAAAAGTGCCTGCGACCGGAATGATTTTTTTGGCGGCAAGCGAACACCAGTTCTTGCGGAAGCCGGAGCGCCGGTAGTCCCACTCGTCATAGATGAAGAGACCGGCTCCGGCAAGGGCCTCGCCTTCCTGCGGGGGGGGAGCGCTTCCCTGTGCCACCCCCTTGCCCGCAGCCTGTTTGGCGCTGGAGATGTATTGGGGTGGGATCTGGCCGAGATCCTCGACGATCTCCCTGGCCAGTTTTTTGAGTGGGTCCGGAAGGTCGATTCGGCTGTCGTCGATGGTGATGAACTCCAGGGTTTTCTCTCCTTGCCTTTTCGTGTCCGGGAGGTCTTTCCCCGCCCCTTCGGGCGGAATAATGGCGGCGGTCTGGCCTTCGAGTGCAGGAAATTCCGCGCCCAGGGCTTCGTTTTCTTCTTTTTCGAGGGGGAGCTCCTGGGGAGGCTGGGCGCTGATGATGGCGGCGAGCGCTTCGATGAATTGCTCCTTGGCCGCCGCTCTTTTTTGTCGCTGTACCGCCAGCACCTCGGCCGGACGCAGCACTCCCTGGAAGATCAGGGGTGGGCAGGATTCCTTTCCCTGGTCGCGGAACCGGTCATAGGCCTCCGCCGCAAAGCAGGCGGAGTTCTGGCTGGTTGCATCGCCTTGAAATAATCTACTAAAAGGTGTGGCTGCGGAAGGCCCTGTGCCGGAACCCTGCGCGGCGTGGAGGAGGATGGTTCTTTGCATCTCGCCGGTGGAGTCATGCGGGTCCTGGGGGATTGTCCTGGCAAGGTTCTCGAAGAGCGGACCGCTTTCCCGCATGAGGCCCGGAAGCCTTTCGTGGAGAAAGGAGGTGGCCCGGGCTGTTTCTCCAAGGTGGAAAAGATGGGCTGCAACGGAAGGTTCCGGGAAGAGGTTGAAGAAACCATTGAGTCCTGCGGATTCGGCGGAGAAGACGGTGCGGTGTTTTTGGGTGGCGGCGGTAATCGCCGGGGAGCCCTCAGGGAGATGAAGCGAAAAGGTGCCGATGGCGGTGAAGGCCCACTGAAAGGAGATGATGAGTTTGTAGAGCAGGAAATTGTCCGTCTGTTTTGGAAAGATGGCGATCCTGGAAGGGAGATAGACCGCCGCGGTATCCGTGTAGATCTCCGGGCCGGGGAGCAGTTCCAGCGGATGCCCGGCAAGCCCGGTGGCATAGGGTTGCAGTCGGCCGGTGATCTCGGCAAGGCTGATGCCGGTTTCGCCCCGGATCGTGCAGAGAAAGGTCTCCTCCACCCGCTCGAGGAGTTGCCGGGCCTGGTGCAGCCCCCCGGATTCATAGGCCGCAAGGATGGCCTTGACCCAGTCGGCGAGCTGGGAGTGGTGCAGGCAGGTAAGTCCCTGTGTTACCGCCTGCAGAAAATTATTGCACAGGGCATGGCTCACCGGCCAGATCGCGGTAATTTGGCGGAATATTTCGTGCAGCGCCGCATTGGGGAGATCCTGCAGGGGCTCGGTTATCTCTTCGATCTCCCAGTCGTTGAGGATGTCCGGCAGGACCGCTTGGGCAAACCTGGTTTTGAGTTCGCGTGTGTCCAGGGCAATCACCTGCGCTTTAAAAAATGGAGCTGGTTATTTCCTCAAGGGCTGCCAGCATTTCATGGTCATCGGTCAGGGTTTCGGTGATCGTGGCCTTGCAGGCAGTGCGGGGGGGGATTCCGCTTTTGATGAGTTTGCCTGCATGGATCAGGAGACGGGTGCTTGCTCCTTCCTGCAGTCCTGAGTCTTTCAGGCTCCGGGTCATGGTTGCCAGCCGGACAAGTTTTTCCGCCAGCGGTTGCTCGATGCCGGATTCTTCCCGGACAATACCGGCCTCCAGTTCGGGGGGAGGGTAGTTGAATTCAAAGGAAACGAAACGCTGGCGCGTGGATTGCTTGAGATCCTTGAGCACACTCTGGTAGCCCGGATTGTAGGAGATGGCCAGCATGAATTCGGGCGGGGCGGTCAGGGTTTCCCCCAGTTTTTCGATGGGCAGTTCCCGGCGATCGTCGGCCAGGGGATGGATGACCACGGTGGTGTCCTTTCTGGCCTCGACGATCTCGTCAAGATAGCAGATGGCTCCGGTCCGGACCGCCTTGGTGAGCGGACCGTCCATCCAGACCGCTTCCCCGCCCTTGATGAGAAAACGGCCGACCAGATCGCCGGTGGAAAGATCGTCATGGCAGGATACGGTGATGAGCGGGCGGGCGAGTTCCCAGGCCAGCCGCTGCATGAACCGGGTTTTGCCGCAGCCGGTCGGGCCTTTGAGCAGGATTGGCAGGCCGTTGTTGTACGCGGTTCTGGCGATGTGCAATTCTTCCGCCTGTTCCAGGTAGAATGGTTTTCCGGTAATGATATGTTCTTCGGCGGCGATGTTTTTCACGTGTGCAGGCCCTCCTTGATGAAAGGAAAGTAAGGACGGTTGGCGCTGGGGGCAAATGGAAATGTGACGGCTTCGTAAAAAAGGAAAAAATCGCGGGTTGTTGCTATTACAGCAATATGTGGGGCCGGGACAAAAAAACTTGCCGGTGACAGCCTGTGGGGGTAAGGAGAGGTAATACGGCCATGATATTTCATGGGAAAATAAAGGAGGGGCGTGACTCTCCTGAGTAAGGGGGGAATCATGATCACAGGGGCAGGAGCTGCGGTGATGGAAAAAAGGAAATGGTATGAAAAATACCTGCCATTTGTTGCCAGGAGTCCGGAAATGCAACTGCGGTGGCTTGAGTCCGCCTTTCGAAAAGGCGTCCTGGCTCCACACGAAATCACACCATACATCAAGCTGTTCATGGCGCCGGATGGGGAAGCAAATGTGGCGCGGGTTCGCGGGCTGCTGCATTTGTTGAGCGGCGGCCTCATTGAAAAATTGCTGGAAGCTGCCGATATCTATGATGTGCCGGATCTTTTTCGCTGTATTGCCGAGCCCACGGTGGTGCAGGCGGTCATTGCCATAACCAAGACGATCCCCCCTTATGAGAAAACGCCGCAGTTGGTGATCGACAAAGTGTTTCAGGCGGTATATGACTGTTCTGAAGAGCTGTTGGCTCGGGCGGCGGCGAAGGTGGCTGGGAGTGCGGACAAGCCTGCCCATTTTCAGGAGGCCTATGAGAGGTTCAAGGAGATCAAGGAGGACGAGAAATTGTTGAGTGCTCTGTATCCCAAGGCCATACTGTAAGTCTCACAGGGGTAATCTAAAAAAAAGCCCTTCCGGATCCGGAAGGGCTTTTTTTTAGATTCTGCAAAGAGAAGGAAGGTTATTTTTTCTTGCCCTTCGTTGCGGCGCGTTTTGAAGCTTTCAAGGGGTTGATCTTGAGGGTGGACACGCTGATTTCCGGTTTCACATGGGTTGCAAAATTACAGAGACCCAGGCGCCATTTGGCTTCCGGCATGGTGTAGGTGGAGCAATATTTTGCTGCCTCGACCTCAACCAAGCGTTCGCAACCTTCACATTTGTCAATGATCTGTTGAAACTGGCCGGTGGTATATTTGCTGGTCATGTCCTTGGGAGCCGCTTTTGCCATTGTCATCCTCGGCGCAACATCACATTAATGAATCAGCTTATTTAAATTATCCAGCTTGGAGTGTCAATAAAAAAAGAGGACGGCGATGCGGTCGAAAGAGACCTCCTGCCGATAAAAAAGACAGGACTCAAGAATTTTGCCGACATAAATAAACGCTATCTATCTATTGTTTTTGAGAAAATCTTAAGATATAAGGTATCAATGCCGGTTTAATTTCAGCAACAGAGGGGATGGGATATGCCGTTTTATATCTGGAAGGGTGTCAACTCCTATGGGGAAAAACGCAAGGGCAAGATTGAAATGCCCAGCGAAGCCATGGCGCAAGCGCATCTGAAAAAGATGCGGATAACGGTGTCCATGCTGAAAGAAGCCCCAAAGGACATGTTCGAAAATATTGAGTTCTTAAAGCCGAAGATAACCGGCAAGGATGTTGTCATCTTTACCCGTCAGTTGTCCACCATGATCGACGCAGGGTTGCCTCTGGTGCAAAGCCTGGAGATTTTGGGGGAGCAGATGGAAAATCCCAGCTTCAAGAAAGTTCTTTGATACGCTGTATTGCAACATGGTTGAGGCCGGCGAGGTCGGCGGTATTCTGGACACCATCTTGAACCGGCTCGCCTCCTTCATGGAAAAAAACATGGCGCTCAAGAAGAAGGTCAAGGGTGCGATGACCTACCCCATTATCTGCATCTGTATCTCCTTTGTGGTCATGGCGGTGATGCTGGTTTTCGTGGTGCCGGTTTTTCAAAAGATGTTCGCGGATTTTGGCGGCGCCCTGCCCGGACCGACCCAGTTTGTTGTCGATATGAGCGAGTTCGCCAAAGGGAATTTTCATTTCATCATCGCCGCCATCTTTGCTGCGGTTTTTCTGGTGAAAAAGATATACAAGACGGAGAAGGGCCGCATTGAGATGGACCGGATGCTGCTGAACATGCCCATTGTCGGCACTCTTCTGCGCAGGGTGGCGGTGGCCAAGTTCACCCGGACCCTCGGCACCATGCTGCAAAGCGGGGTGCCGATCCTGGAATCCCTCAATGTCGTGGCCAGAACCGCGGGGAACAAGATTATTGAGATGGCGGTGTTCCGGGTGACGGACAGCATCAGCGAAGGACGGGCCATTGCCGAGCCCCTGGAGGAGACAGGGGTGTTTCCCGGCATGGTGGTGCAGATGATCAATGTCGGTGAGGCCACCGGCGCGCTTGATGTCATGTTGACCAAGATTGCGGATTTTTATGACGAAGAGGTCGATCAGGCCGTGGAAAACCTGACGGCGGCGATCGAGCCGTTGATGATGTGTTTTCTGGGCGGCATGATCGGCGGACTGGTTGTTGCCATGTATCTGCCCATCTTCAGCATGGCTGGGGCTGTGGGCGGTTGATTTTCAGGGTCCTGTATTGGTTTTTTAGGAGCCGTTACGAAATAATTATTACAGTGATCATTTTGTTACGGCTCCTTATGCCGGTCACTGGATTTCAATGTTACGGTTATTATTGGACAACGGTTTAATACGATTTGGAGGAAGAGATGGGAGAGATTATCGGTGTGTTGGGCAGAGAGGTTCTGGATTCACGGGGTAACCCCACCGTTGAGGTTGAGGTGTTTCTTGATTCCGGAGTGGTCGGCCGGGCTCTGGTGCCATCCGGCGCCTCCACCGGCACCCGCGAGGCCTTGGAGCTTCGCGACACCAAAAAGAAGCGGTATCTCGGCAAAGGGGTGCTCACGGCGGTGGCCAATGTGAACGAGAAGATCGGCCCGGGCATCATCGGCCTTGATTCCACCCAGCAGGTGATCGTGGATCAGGCCATGCTGCTGCTGGACGGCACCGAGTACAAGAAAAATCTCGGCGCCAACGCCATCCTCGGGGTTTCCATGGCGGTGGCCAAGGCGTCCGCCGAGGAGGTCGG
>PHAW01000354.1 GCA_002841785.1 Deltaproteobacteria bacterium HGW-Deltaproteobacteria-3
TGCCTCTTCGGCATCCTGGGCCTCGGAAACAACCGCGTCGTTTACCGTGGCTTGAATCATGGTCCTGATTATGCGCCGCATGCTGGCCGAGCTGTCCATGATAATGATATTTCGCGCCATAACTCACTCCTTGGAAAACTTGGTGTCCGCAGGAAAAACGATGCAATCGGCCGACGTGCCCCTCATCCTTTTTCAGCGTTGCCGGCAATCCGGCACGGTTTCGATCTGGTTGCGCAATCGGCTCTGCTTCCTCAGGCATCTTCAGACAAAAGCCTTGTATGTATGACGCATTGCCATATAAGAAACTATATACTGAAATCAATCCGCATAACAGAAAATATTTCCACCCCGCATATCGATTTCCATGACAACAACTGAAAAAAAAATTCCAGCCCCACAGTGGTCAACGCAACGGCCTGGGCCTGTACCACGTATTTCTGCGAAGGCTTCGCCCTCTTCGCGCATCCGCGCCGTTTCCACTGTATTTTTCCGGGTTAACGGCCTTAGCCCTGAAGGATAGGCCCGGCCGGCCAGGGGATTGATCCTTTTCCCGCCCCTAGCAGAGCCCCAACAAAAAGAGGCGTTGCGGTAATTCCGCAACGCCTCTTTTTGTCAACACCTTTCAGGTGAAGCTATTTCTTCAGACGGCTGTCAAGCTCCTTTTGAACCTGATCGCTGATATCAAGGGTATCATCGGCATAGAGCAAGCCCGTTCTATTCCGCAACCCTTTCATGGTATTCTCAAGAATCAGGGAATAGCCATTTTTTTTGCCTATTTCAGCAATAACATCATGCAACTGCTTCAAAATAGGCTCCATATGCCTTTTCTCAAGCTGTTGCATCTCTTGCTTTGCATCTTCGGTTTTCATGCCATAGTCGCGAAGCCTCTTCTGGTACTCCCGCTCTTTCTCGGCACGTACCTCATCGCTCCAGGCAGACCCCTTCTTCTCAATCTCGTTTTTCATGGCGGTCAGGGCATCTTCATCCGCCTTGAACTTTGCTTGAAACTTGTCAACTTCCGCCTGTAAAATTTTTTGCGCATCCAGCGCCGCTTTGGATTTGCCAAGAATCTGCTGGATACTGATGGTGGCGATCTTGCCACGTTCCGGAGCCGCAAAGGCAAGCACCGAAGAGACGCTCAACGCCACACACACACACAACACCCCTCCAAGGAATTTCATCTTCATACATATCTCC
>PHAW01000095.1 GCA_002841785.1 Deltaproteobacteria bacterium HGW-Deltaproteobacteria-3
GGAATAGATAGCCTCTTCCGCCTTGGCAAGCACCTCGGTGCAGATATCCGTGGCGAAGATGGAATAATCCAGCCCCGGATACCGGGAGAAGAACTCCTCAAGCACCATGGCCATGGTGTACGGTTCTTCGCCGCTGGAACAGCCCGCGCTCCATACCCGGAGAGTCTTGTGGGCCGAATGGGTCATCCGCTGGACATAGTCGGGAAGAACGAGAGAGGTCATGACATCAAAATGCTTTGCCTCCCGAAAAAAATCGGTCTTGTTGGTGCTGACCACGTCGATCATGTGGCACAGCTCCTTGGCTTGGCCATCGGGACTTAATACATAATCGAAATAGGCGGAGAAGGAATCCAGATGGAGCTGCCGCAGCCGCTTCTGCAACCGGGCGGAAAGCATGGTTTTCTTGATGGGAGGCAGTTTGATGCCGCAGGTTTCGTAAATAAAAGCGCTGAACCGGTTGAAATCCCGATCGGACAAGGCCGGAGAATGCACGGACCAATCCCCTGAGGTTCCCTGATTTCCGGAAAAAGTCATGCGTCCCCCAAATACCGGCAGGTTACAAGGATAGCCCACAAGTCCATGCCGGACCTGGCCTGTACCCTTGCGCCTTTATGCTTCCGCGCCGGCAGCATCTTCGGGCTTGGCTCCAACTGTCTGGCCCGGGACGGGGCTGCCCATTTCCCTTAAGGCCGCTTCGCCCTCGCTGGCCAGGACCTTATCGATATCGAGGATGATCAGAAATTTCTCCTCGGTCTGCCGTCCCATGCCCTTGATGAATTCGGTGTTCAGATTGGTTCCCATTTTCGGAACAGACTCGATGTCCTCCGGATTCAGATCAAGAACCATCTGCACGGAATCGGTGAGCACCCCCATCTCCACAAGGTTGGCGTCCACTTCCAGTTCCACGATCATGATGCAGGTATTCTTGGTGTATTTGATGCTTCCCATCCCCAGCTTCTGGCCAAGATCCATAACCGGCACCACATTGCCGCGCAGGTTGATGACCCCGCTCAGATACTCGGGCATCCGGGGAATCCTGGTCATGGTGGTGACGTCAAGCACCTCCCTGACCTTGGATATTTCTATGGCAAAGCCCTCCTCCCGGAGCATGAAGGTGAGATATTGCGTGGTCTGCGACTGAACCGTCTCGTTTTTTACACTCATGATTTCTCTCCCGTGTGCTTTATTACGATGCAAGGCATAAGGATAAAGGCTAAAGGTGCAAGGTGAAAGGTGCAAGGCGCAAAAAAAATCAGTCCTTTTCCCTTTATCCTTTATCCTTTATCCTTTCACCTTGCACCTTGTTCCTTTTATGCTTCAGTTGGACAGTGCATTATGCTCTTCCCGGCGGGCGCACTGCATAACATTGGCCACATCAAGAATCAGGGCGACATGACCGTTACCCAGGATTGTCGAGCCGGAAAGGCCCGTGGCATTCCGGTAGACCCAGCCCAGTGATTTCAAAACCGTCTGGTGCTCGCCCACCACCCCATCCAACACCAGGCCAAAGCGATCGCCGTTGATTCGGCTGATCACCATCTGCTCCCGCGCCGGCCGTTCTCCGGCAATGGCAAAGAAATCCCGGAGACGCACATAGGGCACGAGCTGATCCCGCACCGGCAGCATCCGCCGTTCATGGAATCTGGCGATATCCTCCTGGGTCAATTCCACGCATTCCTCCACCTGGGAAAGGGGGAGAACAAAATGGGTTTCGCCGACCTGCACCAACAGGCCGTCAATGATGGCCAGGGTCAGGGGCAGCATGATGGTGATGGTGGTGCCCTGCCCCTTAACGCTGCGGGTTACCGACACCGAACCCTTGAGGGCATCCACCGTGCTTTTCACCACGTCCATGCCCACCCCCCGCCCGGAGACGCTGGTAACGGTCTTGGCCGTGGAAAGACCAGGCGTGAAAATGGTGTTCCAGATCTCCTGTTCACTCAGTTCGGTATCCGCCCGGAGCAGCCCTTTTTCCAAGCCTTTCTGCCGGATCCTCTCCGCATCGAGCCCCTTGCCGTCGTCGGTGACGGTGATTACGACATTGGCCCCGGAATGCTGGGCGGCAAGGGAAATGGTGCCCTTGCGGGGCTTACCGGCCAGCTCCCGTTCCTCCGGGGACTCGATCCCATGGTCGATGCTGTTCCGGATCAGATGGACCATGGGGTCGCCCAACTGGTCGATGACATTCTTGTCCAGCTCGGTCTCCGCGCCCTCGGTGACCATGACCACTTCCTTGCCCAATTCGGCAGAAAGATCCCGAACCAGCCGCTTGAATTTGGCAAAGGTGGTGCCGATGGGCAGCATCCGGATATTGAGCACGCAATCCCGCAGTTCGGCGGTAAGCCGCTCCACCTCCTCCACCGGCTCGACAAGATCGGCGTCCTTGTTGTGGGAGGCAACCTGGGTCAGCCGGGCCTGGGTTACGACCAACTCGCCCACCAGATTGATGAGTTGATCCAGCTTTTCCGAGGCAACCCGGATGCTTTCCGCCCCCTTGGCCACCGTGGCCTTTTCCTTGGCATCCCGGACCAGCCTCTGTTCGGCAAGGGCTGCGTCAACACTGGTTCGAGAGACAAGCTTCTCCCCGACCAGCAGTTCGCCCAGCGGTTTTTGCCGGGCAAGCACCGTGGTCAGATCATCGGCGGAAATCTCCCCCCGTTCCAGCAGGATCTGACCGAGCTTCTTGTGCTCCTCAAGGTCTTCCTCCCCTTCGACGGCAAGCACCGTCACCGCCACCTGGCAACTCGATTCGGCAAACACCAGCACATCTTCAATGGCATTGAGCCCCTTGTCGGTGGTGAGCAGGACAAGCACCCCGCCGCCCTCCTGCTCGGCATCCATAAAAACCGTGCTTTCGCCCAGATTGCCAAGTTCTCCGATCAGCGCTTCCATGGTGTAGCCGCCGACAAAAAACTCCGGCGTCGGCTTAATGGAAATCCGGTAATGACTGCGCCTGCCCTCGGTGGGATCCTTTTCCTTTGCCGGGACCTCCGGAGCAACAATCGCCTGTGCCCTATCCTGGGCGCCGCCGCCAACCAAGGCTTGCAACCCGGAAATGATCCGCTCCCCCTCGGCGGGATCTGCCTCGCCTCCGCCGGTGGCGGCATCGAGCAGGACGCGGATATGATCCCGGGAAGCCAAGGTCAGGTCGATCAACTCGGTGCTCACCGGCACCGTTCCGTCCCGAACCTTATCCAGGGCCGTTTCCACATGATGGGTGAACCCGGCGATATCATCAAAGCCGAACATCGCTCCAGAGCCCTTGATCGTGTGCATTGCCCGGAAAACCCGGCTCACTATCTTGAGATCGGCCGGATCCTTCTCCAATTCCAGCAGAGAGGTTTCCAACTCTTCAAGCAGTTCGCCTGCTTCCTCGCGAAAAACTTCTGCGTATTCGGTATCAGCCATGTTTCACCTTCTTGGTCGCCCGTGTCTAAAAAAAGACAGGTCCGTTAATAGCGCTCGAAATCACCGTGGTCATCCAAGGCAATATTCGCCCCACCACCAATCCCTGATGGTTCAGAGGTCAGCTTGCCACCGTTTTCTGGGTGCGCCACCTTCACTTTCTTTGCCGCCGGCAAGGCCAAACGAGCCTTCGCCGCCCTCTGCCCACCACCGGCATAATTACTTGCCTGGCGCCTTTGCCCCCCTGTCTCATTCAGCTTAAAAAATGCAATGGCATCCAGCAGTTGCGAGGCTTGCGCGGTCAGTTCCTCGCTTGTGGACGCCATTTCCTCGGCCGCCGCGCTGTTAGACTGAATCACCGAATCAAATTGTTCGATGGCCTTGGAATTCTCCTCGATCCCCCTGGCCTGCTCGTTGCTGGCCGCATCGATCTCCTGCACCAACTCGGCGGTTTTTTGGATTTGGGGGAGAATCTCGTTGATCAGTCTGCCGGCATTGGTTGCCGTCGCCACACTGGTGATGGCAACCCCCTTGATCTCCTGGGCCGACACCTGACTGCGCTCGGCAAGCTTACGCACTTCCGAGGCCACCACGGCAAAGCCCTTGCCATGCTCGCCGGCCCGGGCCGCCTCAATGGCGGCGTTCAAGGCCAGCAGGTTGGTCTGCCGGGCGATCTCTTCGATAAGTTCAATCTTTTCCGCGATATGCTGCATGGCGGTAACGGTTTCCGCCACTGCCTTGCCACCGGCCCCGGCATCGATCGCGGTCTTACTGGCAATACTTGAAGTCTGCCGGGCATTGTCGGCGCTCTGGGCCACGGTGCTGGCCAGCTCTTCCATGGACGAGGAAATCTCCTCCACCGAAGCGGCCTGCTCACTGGCCCCTTGAGAAACCTGCTCGGAGCTGGCGCTCAACTCATGGCTGCCTGCAGCCACCTGATCGGCAGCCCCCCGCACATCAGCGATAACTTCACTCAATTTCGTTACCATCGACTTCAAGGAACGCATGAGTTCATCCTGATCAGACCGCTCACGCACCTCCACGTTAAGATTGCCATTGGCGAGTTCCTTGGCCAGATTGACTATGTCCCCGGTGGCCTTATACAAAGCCTGCATGGAACCGGCAAGCTGACCAATCTCGTCCTTACCCGAGTCATTGATCACCACGTTCATGTCGCCGACCGCCATCTTCCGCGCAACCTCAACCATCCTGCCAAGGGCGGAAGCGATCCTGCCGGAAAAAACAAAGGCCAGGGCAATGGTGAAAAGAATGATGGCGATGGCCAAAACGATGCTGACGACATTGGCTACTTTGATGGTGGAAAGGGCGCTGGCAATGCTGTTTGCCGCCTCACCTTCCATCTGCTCCTCAATCTTGCCCACCTGTTTGGCCACTTCCTCGGAGGCAGAGTCGAACTCCTCCATGGCCTTGGCAGCCAAAGCCAAATCGCCTTTCACATAAAGCTCCGCGGTGCGTTTGCCCTTATCAAAAAACTCCCCGAAAAGCTTCTCTATCTCCTCGATCTCGCCCCGATTGTCTTGGTGAAGCGCCTTCAGCGCCTCGGCATTTTTCCGGAACCGGACGGCATGTTCAGCGGCATCCTTGCCGGCGTCGGCCAAAACCTCGGCGGTGCGTACCGCACAGGCGTCGGTGAATATTTCCTGCACATGAAGCATATCGAGTTTGAGTCCCATGGCAAGTTCATTGCCGCCATAGCCCTTGTCCCTGGCCTCTTTCACGCTGCTGATCACCCGGCTTTGAAAAACCCCGTTCACCAGCAGCTGAAGCACCAGAACCAGACAAACCCCGCCAAAAGCGAACAGCATTTTGTTTCTGATATTCTCTTTCATTTTATCTCCTTCAGATGTGTGGCTTACCCACCCAAGTTACCTAATCAGTACCGCTCGAAATCACCTTCCCCAACATTTGACAGAGCTAGCTTCACCCCCCCTCCCGAAGGCGACCCTCCTTTCTTCGCTTTTGCCATCGACAAAGGGAGGGACCGATGTCCCTGCCGCATTTGCGGGCGCGACATGGCTTCCGCTCTCGCCATCTCCACCTTGAAGAAAGCGATGGTCTCCTGGAGTCGCCCGGCCTGGGCGGTGAGTTCCTCGCTGGTGGAGGCCATCTCCTCGGCCGCCGCGCTGTTGGCCTGAATAACCTGATCAAACTGCTCGATGGCCTTGGCGTTTTCTTCAAGCCCCCTGGCCTGTTCATTGCTGGCGGCGTCAATCTCCTGCACCAGCTCGGCGGTTTTCTGAATCTGGGGCACGATCTCGTTGATCAACTTGCCGGCATTGGTGGCCGTGGCCACGCTGGCCGAGGCAACCCCTTTGATCTCCTGGGCCGAGACTTGGCTGCGTTCCGCGAGTTTGCGCACCTCCGAAGCCACCACGGCAAAGCCCTTGCCGTGCTCTCCGGCGCGGGCCGCCTCGATGGCGGCATTCAAGGCCAACAAGTTGGTCTGTCGGGCAATTTCCTCGATCACCTCTATCTTTTCAGCGATATGCTGCATGGCGCCCACGGTTTCCGACATGGCCTTGCCGCCTTCCACCGCATCTTTCGCCGCCTTGCTGGCAATGGCCGTGGTCTGTCTGGCATTGTCGGCGCTCTGGGCCACGGTGCTGGCCAGCTCTTCCATGGAACTGGAAATCTCCTCCACCGAGGCGGCCTGCTCGCTGGCCCCCTGGGAAACCTGCTGGGAACTGCTGCTCAACTCATGGCTGCCCGCAGCCACCTGATCCGAAGCCATGCGCACATCCTGGATGATTTCCCGAAGTTTCAGC
>PHAW01000355.1 GCA_002841785.1 Deltaproteobacteria bacterium HGW-Deltaproteobacteria-3
GTCCGGGGCCGTGGCCACAACCTCGATGTCCTTTTCGTGTGACAATTCCTCGCTGAAAACCTTACGGACCACCGCGGAATCATCCACCACAAGTACGCGAATTTTTCTCATAATCTCTTCTTGTCTTTTTGCTCGTTCAAAAAAAACGCGCTATTTTCCGGATCTGCCTATTCTACGCATGTGCTCCCACAACCCAGAGAATCCCGAATTCGGTGTTAAACATGCACAGGCCCGACTCGCCAAGCAGGGTCTCCGGGGAAAATCCGGCAAGCACCCGGGCTTGAGGAATAGCCAGCGAAGCATTGCCGCCAGGATCCAGCTTGCCCAGCAAACCGCCGATGGCCATGTTTGCCGTTTCCGCCGCCGTATCCTTGACCTGCCCTTCCTGCACTCCATCCTCGTCAACCCCGAGAAAATTCACGGTGATATTCTTGCCAAGCTCCCAGGGAAAATAAAAAAGGAATCTCCCATTGCAACCACCGGAATAACTGATCGCTGCTTCTACAAATCTGCCCTGGCCGAGATCCTCCTTTCCCGGCGCCTCTTCAAGCGGCTCCAGGAAAATGAAAAACATGGTCTCAAACACCTCTGAAAACGTTTCAAATATAACCCGCCGCAAATCCTGATCCATGTCAGCCATCCTCCTTGGTCCCGGCTCCTAAAAATCGCTCTCTTCAGCAGCCTCTTCGCCCGGCTTTTCTTCAAGCCTGTGCGCGTATGCCTTTTCCAACACCTCGTACAGGATCGCCTTGATGGTCTCGGGCTGAAAGGGCTTTTTTACATACCCCGCAACCCCAAACCGTTGCGCCTCTTCCTTCCGGGCATCGCTGGCCTCGGTGGTAATGAAGATCAGGGGAATTTTTCTCAGATCCTCATCTTCACTGACCTTTTTCAAGAGCTCCATCCCGCCCATTTCCGGCATGTTGATGTCTGACAAAATGACATCAATCCAGGTTTCAGCCAAAATAGCCAAGGCCTCTTTGCCATTGCACGCCTCATGGAACTCACCGACAGGCACTCCGGACATGCTCACGGTTTTTTTGATCACGGCCCGCATGGTCTCAGAGTCATCTGCCACCAAAATATTGAAAGCCATCGCCCTCTCTCCCGCCTTCTTGAATTATCCCACTGTCCCCTGCTGTTCCAGCCGGACCTGCCGGCCGGTGCATACGCAGAGGATGAATGCACTCTTGCCGAACCGTTATTTGCAAAAAAACACAACCGCGGTGCCAACACCACCGAAATAGTGTCGGCACACCCCGCCGCGAAGAACTTCCCGGGCAAGCACTGTTTTTTTCACCTAACACTTCTAAATATGAAAAAGCTCCTGGGCCCGGTCGAGTTCGGTGAGAAGATTCGCCATGCAGAGCTCAAGATGCATTGGCGTAATGCCAAATCTTTTCAGCCCCCCCCCCTGCATTCTCACGGACAAGCCATCGGCGCCGACTCCGATCCCCATGCTGATAACCAGGGCATTGGCCAGGGCCACGATCGCGGTGAGGGGATCCTTTTCCAAGGCATCGGGATCATGGTGCTGCAAAACAGCCAACTCTATCTCCTTGGGGAAATCCCATTGGCTCATGATCATCCCGCCAAGCTCGGCGTGGGAGGCCCCCAAGAGCTCCTTCTCCGCCTCGACAAAAGAGCAGTTGTCCTGAACCACCTTCATCATGATTTTTTTAAAATCATCGGCAACAAAACTGCTCAGAAACCGTTTGCCGATGTCGTGCAACAGCCCGGCGGTATAGGCGCTTCCAGGCTCAACATCCTTGACATAGTTGACCAGTTCCTTGGACATTATGCCAACGGCAATGGAATGCTTCCACAGCTCGCCCTGATCCAGCTTATACCCCTCTCCGGCGGCGCCCTTATAAAACCGGGCGCTGCTGCTGGTAACGATGATATCCTTGAGGGTGTCATTGCCCACGATAACCAGCGCCTCATCCAGGGAGGCAACCTTGCGGGAGAGGCCGAAATAGGCGGCGTTACAGATTTTCAACACATTGGCCGTAATCACCTGATCGTATTGGATAACCTCGGCCAGGGCTGCGGCGCTCACCTCGGAATCGTTCAGCATCTCCGAAACACGCTGGGCCACCTTGGGAAAAGGCGGGACATGCTTGACCAGGGAAAGTATCTCATCCAGACGGCTCATAACTCAAACTCCCCTCTTCCTGAAACCTTCAAGT
>PHAW01000356.1 GCA_002841785.1 Deltaproteobacteria bacterium HGW-Deltaproteobacteria-3
ACCATCATGAATTCTATGTTGAAAAACAATGAGCCGTGGAGTCCTAAGTTCGCTTGACTTGAAACACGGTTGCTCAATCCCCCTTTTTCAAAGGGGGAGGCACAGCCATTACCTACAAATCAGGTAGTGCAGATTATTCCCCCCTTTGAAAAAGGGGGGCGAGGGGGGATTTTGACGGTTTGCTTGATATTGCAATTTTCTTACCGGACAACACTGATCAATGGGGGCAATGATTTTTACATCACCCGCAAGAAGATGTTGACGGAGTCACAGGCTTTCTGTAGGAATTGACAGGGGGCCTGGACGGATTGACATGGCCGGATACCCGCCGAAAAAACATTTTTAGCCCTATGACCTGCAAATACGATTTCTGCCTGCTGGGACAAGGCGCGAGGACAATCACATGCACGACGTCTTCAGCCTGCCCCCATCGCCTTTCGCTGACCGAGCCAAAGGTTTCATCGCCGCTGATTGGCGTCACCTTCACCAGTATCCCCTGAGCCCAGATGCCTAACTCCCTCGATTTTCTCGTTGAATTCCTTCGCCTGTCGAAGCTGTTCTGGCGCTCGAAGCAAAAACTGAAGATTCGGGGCACCACCTTCTTCCTGGCGCTCCTGACCATCATGCAGATGATCCTGGCGGTGGTGATTACGCAATGGAGCGCAGCGTTGTTCAACGCCCTTGAGCAGCACTCCATGCGCGGCCTTATCACCCAGATCGGCGTGCTGGCGATCATCTTCGTCGCAGACATGACCATAACGGGCACACACCTGGTCATCAAACGCAATCTGCAGATCTATTGGCGCGACTGGCTGACGGATTATGTCTTCTCGCGCTGGATGCGGGATGGCCGCCACTATCTGATCTCGCACCTGCCGGGCGAACACGACAACCCGGATGCGCGGATCGCCGAGGATTGCCGGATCGCCAGCGAGTCAGCGGTCGCCCTGGGCCACTCGTTGTTTTACTGCATTTTGCTGCTGATCGGCTTCTCGCAGGTGCTCTGGTCCCGCTCCGGGGTGGTGACGCTCGACCTGGGAGCGTGGCAAATCCCCATCTACGGGCATCTGGTCTGGATCGCGATCATCTATACGGCCTTGGCCTCCTGGCTTGGCTGGCAGGTGAGTCTGCCCCTGACCGGAGCCACCAACGCCCGGCAATCGGCGGAGGCGGACT
>PHAW01000096.1 GCA_002841785.1 Deltaproteobacteria bacterium HGW-Deltaproteobacteria-3
AGACGTTTGGCTGCTTCTCCTACGGAAAGACTGTCCTCCAACACCAAACGGGCGGCCTCTTCCCGGAACTCCTTCGTGTACCGGCCATACGGAATCTTTTCCATGCTGACACCCCCGTTCTGTAATATGAATGATCAGAATTTTGGTGTCCATTTTTTTCAACCTACCTCAATTTTATCCAGGTCGATGTGAGGATACCTGATGTTCCCAGAAAACTAAACAACAAATAGGAGCATTGATTTCCCTTGGGATCGCGACCTCGAAGGCCTCATCCAGGCTGCCGAGATAACCCGTTACCTGGAGGCGCAAGGCAGAAAAAATGAAACTGAGGCGCCATTTGCAAAAAAACACCCTTCGACAGGCTCAGGGCGAACGGTAGCCAGCTTGAAATCATTATAGTTTCTTCCGTTCATGCTGAGCCTGTCGAAGCACAACAAAGCATTTTGCAAGAGCCTCTGAGGACTGGCAATTTCTCCAGATCATTTGATGCGATGCAGATTTTCCTTGAAACCGCCATGGCATAGGCTTCCGGCAAAATATCATTGCGGCGGCAGACAAAGAGCGATATACAAATGGAAATCAATTTCCCCCCTGCTTAACCAGATCATTAAATCATAACCTTGCAGCCAATTATCCGATGAGTACACCCAGTTCCGATTCCGCCTCCGTCTACGACGAAAGCAAGATCAAGACCCTCAGTTCCCTGGAGCATATCCGGCTGCGGCCCGGCATGTACATCGGCCGACTCGGCAACGGGAGCCATCCGGACGACGGCATCTACATCCTCCTCAAAGAGGTGGTGGACAATGCGGTGGACGAGTTCATTATGGGGGTGGGCAAGCGGATCAACGTGGATATCGGGGCGGACGGCGTGGTCAAGGTGCGGGATTTCGGGCGCGGCATCCCCCTGGGCAAGCTGGTTGAGTGCGTGAGCGTGATCAACACCGGGGCCAAGTACAACACCGAGGTGTTCCAGTTTTCCGTGGGGTTGAACGGGGTGGGCACCAAGGCGGTCAACGCCCTGTCCGACCAGTTCGAGGTGACCTCTTTCCGCGACGGCAAGTTTGCCAGGGCCACCTTTGCCAATGGTGAGCTGGTCGGGGAAGAGCAGGGCGACACCAACGAAAAAAACGGCACCCTGGTTTCCTTTCATCCCGACCCCAATGCCTTTGAAGGCTACTACTACATGCGGGAGTTCGTGCGCAAGCGGTTCTGGCGCTATGCCTACCTCAATGCCGGGCTTAAGATTTACTATGAAGGCGAGTGCTTTCATTCGGTCAACGGCCTCCTTGACCTGCTGGACAAGGAGATCGCCGATACTCAGCTCTACCCGCCGATCCACGCCAAGGACGCCACCCTGGAATTCGCCTTTTCCCATACCGAGGGCTATGGCGAGACCTATTTCTCCTTTGTCAACGGCACCTACACCAACGAGGGCGGCACCCATCTTTCCGCCTTCCGCGAGGGGATACTCAAGGGGATCAACGATTTTTCCGGCAAGAAGTTTTCCGGCGAGGATGTGCGGGAAGGGGTTGTCGGGGCCATCGCGGTCAAGGTGAAGGACCCGATCTTCGAGTCGCAGACCAAGAACAAGCTGGGCAACACCGATGTGCGGGGGGATATCGTGAACAAGGTCAAGGACTTTGTCTGCGATTTCTTCTACAAGAACACCGAGCTGGCCGAGATCATCATCGATAAAATCCAGCAGAGCGCCAAGATCAGGAAAGAACTCCAGCACGTGCGCAAGGAGGCCAAGGCCAAGGCCAAGAAGGTCGCCTTAAAGATTCCCCAGCTCAAGGATTGCAAGTACCATCCCAGCGCGGACAAGCCCTCGGGCCCGGACCGCCAGAACATGCTCTTTCTCACCGAGGGCCAGTCCGCCTCCGGCTCCATCGTTTCCTCCCGCGACCCCATGACCCAGGCGGTCTTTTCCCTCAAGGGCAAGCCGATGAACGTCTACGGCCAGCCCCTGACCCTGCTCTACAAGAACGACGAGATGTACAACATGATGCGCACCCTCGACATCGAGGATTCGGTGGATAGCCTGCGCTACGACAAGGTAATCCTGGCCACCGACGCCGACGTGGACGGGCTGCATATCAGAAACCTGCTGCTCACCTACTTTTTGCAGTTTTTCGAGGCCCTGGTCAAGCGGGGGCATGTCTATATTTTGGAGACCCCCATCTTCCGGGTGCGGAACAAGGAAGAAACCATCTACTGTTACTCGGAAAAGGAGCGGCAGGCAGCGGAAAAGAAGCTGGGCGGCAAGGGCAAAAAGGCGGTGGAGATCACCCGCTTTAAAGGATTGGGCGAGATTTCCCCCAAAGAGTTCAAGCAGTTCATCGGCCCGGACATGCGGCTGCAGCAGGTGAACATCGACACCTTAAGCGAGGTGCCCAAACTGCTCTCCTTTTACATGGGCAAGAACACGCCTGAGCGCAAAGAATATATCATGGATCATCTGGTGGTCGTGTAATCATGGAAACCTCCCATTACGGCGAGCTGCACAAGCTCTTTGACACCAATTTTCTCGACTACACCTCCTACGTCATCCGGGAGCGGGCCATCCCCGACGTGGCCGACGGCTTAAAACCCGTGCAGCGCCGCATTCTCCAGACCCTGTTCAACATGGACGACGGCCGTTACCACAAGGTGGCCAACGTGGTTGGCGACTGCATGAAGCTCCACCCCCACGGCGACGCCTCGATCTTTTCCGCCCTGGTCAATCTGGCCAACAAGGGCTATCTCCTCGACCGGCAGGGCAACTTCGGCAACATCTTCACCGGCGATCAGGCCTCCGCGGCCCGGTACATCGAGTGCCGCCTCTCCCCTCTGGCCCGGGAAACTCTGTTCAACAAGGATCTCACCGAGTTTACCGAGTCCTATGATGGCCGGATGCTCGAACCCATTGCCCTGCCGGCCAAGATTCCTCTTTTGTTGATGCAGGGGGCGGAAGGTATTGCCGTGGGCATGGCCACCAAGATCATGCCCCATAATTTCTGCGAGCTGCTCGACGCCCAGAAGAAGATCCTCCGGGGCGAGGACTTTGTTTTGTATCCCGATTTTCTCCTCGGCGGGGCCATCGACGTTTCCGGCTACGAGGACGGCAATGGCCGGTTGCGCTGCCGGGCCAGGATCGAGGAGAAAAACGAGAAGACCATCACTATCAAGGATATTCCCTACGGCACCACCACCCAATCGCTGATCGAGAGCGTGGAAAAGGCGGCCCGGGGCAACAAGCTCAAGATCTTGAGCATCAACGATTACACCGCCGAAGAGGTGGAGATCGAGATCAAGCTGGTGCGCGGCATCTATGCGGCGGATACCATCAAGGCCCTCTACGCCTTTACCGACTGCGAGATGCCGATCAGCCCGAACCTTACCGTGATCCTGGACAACAACCCAGCGGTGCTCACGGTGAGTGAGGTGCTGCGCCAGAATACCAAAAAGCTGGTCCTCGACCTTCAAAAGGAACTGACCATCGAGCATGGCCGGCTCAAGGAAAAGCTCCACGCCCATCTGCTGGAGCAGATCTTTATCGAAGAACGGCTCTACAAAGAAATCGAGGAGTGCAAAACCTACAAGGCGGTGGTCGAGACCATTGGTGCGGCCCTGCTGCCTTTCCGGGACAAGCTGGTCCGGGAAGTGACCACCGAGGACATTGAGCGGCTGCTGGAAATCCGGATCAAGCGCATCTCCCGCTACGACCTGGACAAGAAGAAAAAAGACATCAAAGAGGTCCGGGACACCATCAAGGAGGTGGAGAACTACCTTCTCGACATGATCGGGTACACCATCAATTATCTGGACGATCTCCTGAACCGCTACGGCCATCTCTACCCCCGCCGCACCGAGATCGCCACCTTCGGCGAGGTGGAGGTGCGCAAGGTGGCGCTCTCCAACCTGACCATGGGGTATGACCGGGAAACCGGCTTTTTGGGCCACCAGGTCAAGGCCAGGCCCGAGGATTGTTTTCCCTGTTCCGAATACGACAAGCTGCTGCTCATTTACCAGAACGGCATGTACAAGGTCATCAACGTGATCGACAAGCTCTTTGTCGGCCATGATGTGCTCTGGCTCGGCAAGGTCGAGGAGAAACGGGTTTTCAATAT
The DNA here is from genome assembly GCA_002841785.1 of Deltaproteobacteria bacterium HGW-Deltaproteobacteria-3. Lineage (GTDB taxonomy): Bacteria > Desulfobacterota > Desulfobulbia > Desulfobulbales > Desulfurivibrionaceae > Thiovibrio. The sequence continues at coordinate 4,113 of PHAW01000096.1, forward strand.
CCTCTACCGCGAAGGGGTGCAGAACCTCTGCTATGTCAAGCGGTTTCAGAGCCCGAAGTTCATCCTGGAAAAGGAATACCGCCTCTTTCCGGAGCACAAGAACTCCGCCATCCTCTTTTTGAGCACCGGAGACGGGGGCAGGGTGCGGGTGCATCTCGCCCCGTCCAAGCGGGCCCGCCATAACTATGTGGATTGCAGCTTCAGCGAGGTGCTGATCAAGGGCGCTTCCGCCCTGGGCAAGAGGGTTTCCGACCGGCCGGTGCGGCGGATTGCCGAGTTGCCCGCCGAGAAGGAGCCTGCCGGAGCACCGGAGGTGCAGCCGACCCTTTTCCCTGCGAAAGAGGGGGAGGGTGTGCCTCAGACGGCCGGTCAGACGACAGAGGTTTCAGGCCCAGGGTTGGCGGAAAGCGACGCCCCGGAGACCGGGGCGGAATAACTTCGCAGGTACGGACCGGGGTTGTTCCGGGATTTTCGAGGCCTGCCGCCTTGTCGATGCTGCGGGCAATCACCGGTTTCTGCTCAATAACTATCCTTTTCCATGTTTTTTCCTTGTTTTTCAGCCACTTATCAAGTAGTTGCACTCATATTCTTGCGGAAGAATAAACAAGGAACGTGCAGGTCCTTTTTTTGTCCGGAATAAAAAAATCTGGGGCTGAAACCACTGGAAATCGTTGGGTAATCCACGATGCTTAGGTATTATTTTAAATGCTACAATAGCACTATTTGTTGTGTTTTTATTTTCTTCCTATACTGTAGAAAGTAGATTCAGCCGGTTGCGTGGTCTGTGATCGTGATGTTTTGCTTGCCTTTGCATGAGGCATCTGGTATGTTCGCCTACCTCTTCGGGACAGGAAGAGGGGGAACAACGGCAACGGTCAGGGAAGAGCGTGTGCTCTCTTGTTGTGTGTTTGCACAGGTGGAGGACTGTATGGACTACCTTGCATCAAACCGTCCCCCGGACGTAACCCCAGAGCAGGACAAAGTTGTGGTCGTAAAAAAGAAAGCAGTTGCAGCGAAACACGATGAAAACCCGATGTATTTCGGCAAGAAGCCCGTGGATTCAGGGATGGTGCGGATGGTTTCCGGATTGTCCCTGGTCATTCTTTTCTTTCTTGTCGCCCTCCTGACCCAGCCTTCCTCGGTATTTATCCGCTTTCCCCAGCGGTTTCAGACCGTTCCCACCATCGAAGTCCATTCCGCCCAAGATCTGCTGGATCATCTCAAGGCAAATAATTTGTGGGAAGTGGAGCCATTTTCCGAGATTCCCGCCGTTTTGGTCAGCAAGTTTCCCGGGGACATGCCTACCCTCGATGCGGCCACCCAGAAAAAGGCGTTTTTGCATGTTCTTCTTCCCGCGGCAATGATCGCCCTGTCCGAGGTTGAGGAAGAACGGGCCGATCTGGAGAAGGTTCTGGCAAAATTCCCCTCCCTCCCAAAACGCTTGGATTTCGGGAGGCATGCGGAAGAGTATGCCCGGCTTGCCGGTTTGAGCCAGAATGAGGTGTTTTTTCTCCGGAACCTCTGCCGCAAATACCGGACTTATGAGGTAGCCGATCTGCGCCGCCGCATCAGTCCGGTCCCTGTGAGCCTGATCATGGCCCAGGGCGCCCTTGAATCCTCTTGGGGCGGTTCCCGTTTTTCCCTTGAGAGAAACAACCTTTTCGGCGTCTTGACCTGGAACAATGCCGAACATCTGGCTGACGGCCGCGAGGATGGCAAGGCTTACTCCGGCGTGGCGTATGCTTCCCTGCTCGACTCCGTTCGTTCCTATATCCTGATGCTCAACCGGGTTCCAGCATACAAGGAACTGCGGCAGATCAGGGAAGAAACCATGGATTCCCTTGCCCTGGCCAATGGGTTGCACCTGTATTCCAACCGGGGAACCGAGTACATTGCCGATTTGACCCTGCTTATCAAAAGCAATGATCTGCAGGTATACGATCAGTGCGTTCTTGCCGGCAAGGGCGGCGG
>PHAW01000357.1 GCA_002841785.1 Deltaproteobacteria bacterium HGW-Deltaproteobacteria-3
AATCATCGTTGCCTGCCCCGGACGGTTGCTTGATCATTTAAACGACAAAGCCATCAACCTCCGGGAAGTTGAGGTGCTGGTTCTCGATGAAGCAGATCATATGTTTGACAAGGGTTTTCTGCCTGACATCCGGCGGATCATGAAGCATCTGCCGGCCCAGCGTCAGAACCTTGTTTTTTCCGCCACCATGCCTGCCGAAATCCGGCACCTGGCCGAAGATATCCTGAATAACCCGGCAACGGTCCAGATCAATCACACCCAGGCAGTGACAACTATCTCCCATGTGCTCTTTCAGGTCGCAAAAGAGAACAAAACATCCTTACTGAAAAGCATCATGTCCCAGGAAGAGATGACAACCACCCTGATCTTCACCAAGACCAAGCACAAGGCGAAAAGCCTGGCCCTGGCCCTGGAAAAATCCGGCTACAGCGCAACCTCTCTGCAGGGCAACCTGTCCCAGCAGAAACGCCAGCAGGCTCTGGACGGCTTCAAGAACGGGACCTTCAAAGTTCTGGTCGCCACGGACATTGCCGCCCGCGGGATTGACGTCTCCGGAATTTCCCATGTTATCAACTACGATGTCCCGGATACGGTCGAGGCATATACGCATCGCACGGGCCGCACCGGCCGGGCCACCCGGACGGGCGAAGCCCTTACCCTGGCTGCCGGCGAAGACGGCAAGATGATCCAGGCCATCGAGCGCACTCTGGGCAAAAAGATGGTCATCAAGAGCATCGCCGGTTTTGTTGCCGACGTGCAGGATCGTGACGAACCAATCAAGTATCGGCGTGAAATGCCGATACGAAAAAAACATACCCCTGCTGGATCGGGGAGAAACAAGCGCACCAGGGCCTCGTCCTTTGACTTTGGCATCCCGGTTCCCGCGCAACGACACTAAACCGGTTTGGGAAACCAAACCTTCAGCCGGGCTATCAAACGGTATCCCGGCTTTACAACAAAGTGGTTCCTCCTTGGAACCGAGTACAAAGGAGTAGTGCAAGATGGCAGAAGGCACAGTGAAATGGTTTAACGATTCGAAGGGGTTTGGTTTTATTGAGCAGGATGGCGGCAAGGATGTATTCGTACATCATTCCGCAATTCAGGCGCAGGGATTCAAATCCTTGCAGGAAGGCGCCCGGGTAACCTTCGACGTT
>PHAW01000097.1 GCA_002841785.1 Deltaproteobacteria bacterium HGW-Deltaproteobacteria-3
GCGGAGAACCCTTCAACGCAGGCGTATTGGTTTTGCTGATCTTGGTTTTCCGTCCGTGCCGCACCAGTTGGTTAATGGTTGGCATTGAAATCGACTCCCGTATTACTGATATTAATTAGTGGCATCTCCCCTGCCGGAATCTCACTGCTCGGCATAGGAAAACGGCATATTTACTCGATGGGCCAATGCTTGTCAAGGCAAATATATATTAATTGTCCTTACCCATCACGTACTCATCAAAGCCTGTGCCCGCAGGAACCAAGCGGCCCATGATCACGTTCTCTTTCAACCCCCTTAAGGTGTCGATCTTCCCGGCCATGGCCGCATTGGTCAAGACCTTGGTGGTTTCCTGGAAGGAGGCCGCTGAAATGAAGCTGTCCGTGCTGAGGGAAGCCTTTGTCACCCCGAGGAGCAAGGGTTCCGCCGTTGCCGGTCGGCCATTTTCCTGGAGGATTTTTTCGTTCTCCTCCTTGAAGCGCCACCACTCGACATGCTCACCCAGCATAAAGGTGGAATCGCCCACCCCGGTAATCTGAACCCGGCGCAGCATCTGCCGGACTATTACCTCGATGTGCTTGTCGTTGATCTTTACCCCCTGCAACCGGTATACCTCCTGAATTTCATTCACCAGGAACTTGGCCAACTCCTTGACCCCCATAACCCGGAGGATGTCGTTCGGATCCGGAGAGCCATCCATCAATGCCTCACCGGCCTTGACATAGTCGCCCTCATGCACACTGACGTGCTTGCCTTTGGGAATAAGATATTCCTTGGCCTCACCCACCTCCGGGGTTATGATCACCCGTTTCTTACCCTTGAGATCCTTGCCAAGGCTCACTTGGCCGTCGATCTCGGTGATAACCGCATACTCCTTGGGCTTGCGGACCTCAAAGAGCTCGGCAATTCTGGGGAGACCGCCGGTAATATCCTTTGTTTTCGTGGTTTCCCGGGGGATCTTGCCGAGCACGGTTCCCGGCTCGATGACGGTATCCTCCGTCACCGAAATCAGAGCGCCAACCGGCAGGGAATATCGCGCAGGAGAGCCTGTTTTGGGCAGCTTTGCCGTCTTCCCGGTCTCATCCTTCACGGTAATCCGGGGGTTATGCTGTCCGGAGCGGGAAGGCACGATAACATGGCTTGATTTGCCGGTAACCGGGTCAACACGTTCCTGCATGGTAACACCCTCAAGGATGTCGCCGAATTTGATTACGCCACCGATCTCGCTGACGATGGGGATGGTGTAGGGATCCCAATTGGCGATCAAGGTGTCGGGCTCGATTTCAGCCCCTTCCTTGACAAAGATTTGAGCGCCGTAGTTTATCTGGTATCGTTCCCGTTCGCGGCCCTGGGCGCCGATGATGGACACCGCAGCATTCCGGTTCATCACAACCATATTCCCGGCGGTGTTCTCAACATAGTGCATGTTCTGGAACTGCACGGTTCCGCCGTGCTGGCAACGGACCTCGGCCTGCTCAACACTCCGGCTCGCCGTACCGCCGATATGGAAGGTCCGCATGGTGAGCTGGGTGCCGGGCTCGCCGATGGACTGGGCCGCGATAATGCCGACAGCCTCGCCCATGTTGACCATATGGCCGCGCCCAAGATCCCGGCCATAGCAAGAACTGCAAACACCGCGCCGCGCCTGACAGGTGAGCACGGAACGGATCATCACCCGGTCAATGCCGGCCTGTTCGATACGCTTGACCTTGTCTTCGGTGATCTCCTCGTTGGCCTCGACCAGAACTTCTCCGTTAAACGGATCGACCACATCTTCCAGGGCAACGCGTCCCAAAATACGATCGCCCACCCGCTGGATAACCTCGCCGCCTTCCAGCAACGCCTCCATCAAAATGCCGTCCAGGGTCTCACAATCCTTTTCGATGATGGTTGCATCCTGGGCCACGTCAACCAGACGCCTGGTCAGATAGCCGGAGTTTGCCGTTTTAAGAGCGGTGTCCGCCAAACCTTTCCGCGCGCCGTGGGTGGAAATAAAATACTCAAGAACATTCAAACCTTCCCGGAAGTTTGCCTTGATCGGGGTCTCGATGATCGCGCCGGAGGGTTTGGCCATCAAACCGCGCATGCCGGCAAGCTGCCGGATCTGGTCCCGGCTGCCGCGGGCTCCGGAGTCGGCCATGATATAGATGGAATTGAAGCTGGGAGACTCAAACATCTTGTTGTCCTTGTCCCGCAGATACTGGACGCTCATCTCCTGCATCATCTCGTTGGCCACATCATCCGTGGAGCGGGACCAGATGTCGACGATCTTGTTGTACTTCTCACCATCGGTGATCAAGCCGTCACGGTATTGCTGCTCAACCTCCATCACCGCACTTTCCGCCTTTGCCAAACGGTCATCCTTGGTAACGGGAATCATCATGTCGTTGATGCAGATGGAGATGGACGCCCTGGTGGAAAACTCATAGCCCATGTCCTTCAGGCGATCCGCCAGGATAACCGTGGCCTTGGTGCCGGCGTACCGGTAGGTATGATCAATGAGTTTGGCCAGTTGTTTTTTGCCCATCACCTGATTGACATGGCTGAACGGCACATTTTCGGGAAGAAGTTCGCCGAGCAGCACCCGGCCCACCGTGGTTTCCACGAGTTCCCCCTGACGCCGCACCTTGATCTTGGCCTGCAAATGCACGGCGCCATGATCATAGGCCATCCGCACTTCGGCCGGAGAACTGAAGACCTTGCCTTCACCCGCGGCGAAATGGCGTTCGCGGCTCATGTAATAGAGACCAAGCACGATATCCTGGGAAGGAATGATAACCGGCTCGCCGTGCGCCGGCGAAAGGATGTTGTTGGTGGACATCATCAGGACCCGGGCTTCCATCTGCGCCTCAACCGTAAGAGGCACATGCACGGCCATCTGGTCGCCGTCAAAGTCCGCGTTGAAAGCGGCGCAGACCAGCGGATGCAACTGGATGGCCTTGCCTTCGATCAGCACCGGCTCAAAGGCCTGCATGCCGAGACGATGCAGGGTGGGCGCCCGGTTGAGCATGATGGGATATTCCTTGACCACATCGTCAAGGACGTCCCAGACCTCCTTGGTTCCCTTTTCCACCATCTTCCGGGCGCTCTTGATGGTCGTTACATAGCCGAGCATCTCCAGCTTGTTGTAGATAAAGGGCTTGAAGAGCTCCAAGGCCATCTTCTTGGGCAGACCGCACTGATGAAGCCTCAGATGCGGACCGACCACGATGACGGTACGGCCGGAATAATCCACCCGTTTACCGAGCAGATTCTGGCGGAAACGCCCCTGCTTGCCCTTGAGCATGTCGGAAAGGGATTTCAACGGCCGCTTGTTAGGGCCGGTGATAACCTTGCCGCGCCGGCCGTTGTCAAACAGGACATCCACCGCCTCCTGCAGCATCCGCTTTTCGTTGCGGATGATGATTTCCGGCGCATCCAGTTCCAGCAACCGTTTCAAACGGTTGTTGCGGTTGATGACCCGGCGGTAGAGATCGTTGAGGTCGGAGGTAGCAAAACGCCCGCCTTCCAAGGGCACCAAGGGACGCAAGTCAGGGGGCAGAACCGGAATAACATCGAGGATCATCCAATCGGGCTTGTTGCCGGATTCATGAAAGGCCTCGACCACATTGAGCCGCTTGGCCAATTTTTTCCGCTTGGCCTCGGAACCGGTTTCCTTCATCTCCTGACGGAGCACCTTGGAAAGGCTCTCAAGATCGAGCTTCTGCATCATATCCTGGATCGCCGCCGCACCGATGCCAACGGTGAACTTGCCGGGAAAATCTTCCTTTGCCTGGCGGTAGCCTTCTTCGGTCAGCAAGGAACTGACAGCCAAGGAGGGCTCATCGGAAGCGGTGATCACATAGGAATCAAAATAGAGAACCTTTTCCAGCTCCTTCAGGGTCATATCGAGGATATTGCCGATCTTGCTGGGCAGACTCTTCAAAAACCAGATGTGGGCCACGGGTGCGGCCAGCTCGATATGCCCAAGCCGTTCCCGCCGAACCTTCGACTGGATGACCTCAACCCCGCACTTTTCACAGACCACGCCGCGGTGCTTCATGCGCTTGTATTTGCCGCAGTTGCATTCGTAATCCTTGACCGGCCCGAAAATTTTGGCGCAGAACAGCCCTTCGCGCTCCGGCTTAAAGGTCCGGTAATTAATGGTCTCCGGTTTTTTCACCTCACCATGAGACCAGTCGCGAATTTTTTCCGGCGAGGCCAAGGAAATTCGCACGGCATTGAATTTTAACGGTCCTTTCGGATTGGAAAAAAAGCTGAAAAGTTCTTCCACGGCAGCACCCTTATCTATGTTGAATAATCAAATCACTTCGAACGGCGAGATACGCTGGACCTAAGCCGTTGTTACAAAACTTTTTTCGTCATTCTGGTCGGCAAAGACGGCATACAGAGCCGTAACAAAACGGCCAGAGAAACGGTGGTTAATTTTGCAACGGCTCCTAAATTTCCGGTTTCTCGTCGAGCAGTTCCATATCCAGACAAAGCCCCTGGAGTTCTTTCACCAAAACATGGAAAGATTCAGGCAAGCCTGCCTCCAGAAAGTTATTGCCCTTGACGATCCGCTCGTATGTCCTTGTTCTGCCGCCTACATCGTCGGACTTGACTGTTAAAAATTCCTGTAATGTATATGCCGCGCCATACGCCTCCAAGGCCCAAACCTCCATTTCGCCAAGACGCTGACCACCGAACTGCGCCTTACCGCCAAGGGGCTGCTGGGTAACCAGCGAATAGGGCCCGGTGGAACGGGCATGGATCTTGTCATCAACCAGATGATGGAGCTTGAGGATGTACATGGTACCCACGGTTACCGGGTTGTCGAACTTTTCGCCGGTCAGCCCGTCATACAGGGTGGCCTGACCAACCTCGTCCATGCCCGCCTGCACCAGAAGATTGCGGATCTCGCTTTCATGGGCCCCGTCAAATACCGGGGTGGCCATGTGCAGGCCGGAGCCCATGCGCCTGGCAAGACGCAACAGGTCGTCATCCGACAACCCTTCGGTCAACTGGCCATACTCCTCAGCGGAATAGACCGTTTTCAATTTTTCCTTCACTGCGGCAACCTGTTGCAGATCGGCAAGATTTTGGATCTGCTGGCCAAGTCTTTTCGCCGCCAGACCAAGATGCACCTCCAGCAACTGCCCCACGTTCATACGCGAGGGAACGCCCAGCGGGTTCAACACGATATCCACCGTGGTGCCGTCGGCAAAATAGGGCATGTCCTCTTCGGGCATGATCCGGGACACAACACCCTTGTTCCCGTGGCGGCCGGCCATCTTATCGCCCACGGACAGCTTGCGCTTGGTGGCGACATAGACCTTGACCATCCGGATAACCCCGGGCGGCAGATCGTCCCCTTTCTTGAGCCGGGAGATTCTGGCCTCATAACGATCCCGGACAAGCTTGACCTGGCTTTCATACCGCTCGAACAGAAGCGCCACCTCGCCTTCAAACTTGTCTTTTTCCGCATAGTTGATCAACTTGATGGACGAGAGAGACAACCGCTCAATCACCTCGCGGGAGATCTTCTTGCCCTTGGCCAGCAACGCCTCGCCTTTTTTGTCCTTGATCGCGGCAGTGGCGGTCTTTCCGTCAAGAAGGTCGGCCAGACTGTTGCGGACCCCCTTTTTCAGGCAGTTGACCTCGTCCTCCATATCCCGCTCAAGGGTTTTGATCTCAAACTCGTCAATGGCCAGGGTGCGCTCATCCTTCTCCACTCCCTTGCGGGAAAAAACCTTGGCATCGATGACCACACCTTCCGCCCCGGGCGGGACACGCAGGGAGGTATCCTTCACATCCCCGGCCTTTTCCCCAAAGATGGCGCGCAACAGTTTTTCTTCCGGAGAAAGCTGGGTTTCCCCTTTGGGCGTCACCTTGCCCACCAGGATATCGCCGGACTTGATCTCGGCCCCGATCCGGATTACCCCGGACTCGTCGAGATTGCGCAGCGCTTCCTCGCTCACGTTGGGGATGTCGCGGGTGATTTCTTCCTTACCCAATTTGGTATCCCGGGCAACGGTCTCGAACACCTCGATATGGAGCGAGTCACGTTCTTGCCCAGGGCCAGTTCGCCCAGGTCACAGGCAGGGCCGTCGGCAAGGATATCGCCCTTTTTCACCCGGAGCCCGGGATTTACCAGAGGACGCTGGGTAAAGCAGGTGTTCTGGTTTGATTTCTTATATTTTTCCAGGCGATAGATGCCGATGCCGGTGGTAAAACCATCTGTGCCAGGCTTGTCGTAGCGAACCACGACCCGATTGGCATCCACCTCTTCCACCACCCCATCGCCTCCGGCCAGCAAGCAGACGCCGGAATCCTTGGCAACCGTCAATTCAAGGCCCGTTCCGACCAAAGGGGCCTCCGGCCGCAGAAGCGGCACGCCCTGGCGCTGCATGTTGGAGCCCATCAAGGCCCGGTTCGCGTCGTCATTCTCCAAAAAGGGAATAAGCGAGGCGGCAACACTCACCAACTGATTGGGGGAAACATCCATCTGCGTTACGGCATCGGCCTCGGTGGAGAGAACCTCGCCGTCCTGCCGGGCGATAAGGGTGTCCGGCACGATCTTGCCTTTCCCGTCCAGCTCGGTTTTTGCCTGGGCAATGACATGCTCCTGTTCGTCCAGAGCAGTCATGTAAGCGATTTCCTTTGTCGCCTTGCGCCCCTTCACGTTGCGGTACGGCGTTTCGATAAACCCGAATTCATTGACCCGGGCATAGGTGGCCAGCGAAACAATAAGACCGATGTTCGGGCCCTCCGGTGTTTCAACAGGGCAGATCCGCCCGTAATGGGTGGGATGAACGTCGCGCACCTCAAAGCCCGCCCGCTCCCGGGAAAGACCGCCCGGTCCAAGCGCGCTCAAGCGACGCTTATGCGTAACCTCGGACAGGGGGTTGGTCTGATCCATGAACTGGGAAAGCTGACTGGTGCCGAAAAATTCCTTGATCGCGGCAGTGATCGGCTTGGGATTGATCAGGTCATGGGGCATCAGAGCCTCAACCTCCTGAATGCTCATCCGCTCACGGATGGCGCGCTCCATGCGGACAAGTCCCATGCGGTACTGGTTTTCCACCAGCTCGCCGACGGTGCGGACCCGACGGTTGCCGAGATGATCAATGTCGTCGATGGGGCCCTGGCTGTCCTTAAGTCGCACCAGGTACCGTACCGCCAGCATGATGTCATCCTTGGTCAGGGTGCGGTGCTCGATATCGGTGTTCACCCCCAGCCGGGCATTGATTTTAAAACGGCCAACCTCGGAAAGATCATAGGTGTCGGCGCTGAAAAACAGATTCTCAAAAAAGGCCGAGGCGATCTCGTGGGTCGGCGGACTGCTGGGCCGGAGCCGGCGGTATATTTCAAGCAGAGCCTCTTCCGGGGTATTCACCTTGTCCAGGGCCAGGGTTTTGCGGAAGGAATCGGAAACCTTGATGCCGTCGATGAAGAGCAGTTCGAATTCCGAGACCTTCGCCGCAATAATCTCCTCAAGCATCGTTTCGGTCAGCTCGGTATTGCACGGAAAAATGATCTCGCCACTCTTGGGGTCCACGATGTCGCGGGCAAGGAACTTGCCGACCAGACTTTCCGCCTCGATGTCAAAATGGGTGACCCCGGCCTCGAAAATCTTCTTGGCCAGAACCTTACCGATCTTGCGGCCTTCCTTGGCAATAACCTCTCCGGTTTTCGGATCAACGATATCATGGGTTACTTTTTGTCCGACCATGACATCGGGGGAAAATTCCTTCTTGAATTTCTTCCGGCTCACGGAGACTTTCTCCGTGTCGTAGTAATAGCGCAGCAGTTCATCCCCGCTGTAGCCTAGGGCCTTGAGCAGAGTGGTTACCGGAAACTTGCGGCGCCGGTCGATGCGGACGTAGAGGATATCCTTGGCGTCAAACTCGAGATCAATCCAGGAGCCGCGCACCGGGATAATCCTGGCGGAGTAGAGGAGCTTGCCGCCGGAATGGGTCTTGCCGCCGTCATGGCTGTAAAAAAGGCCCGGAGAGCGCTGCAACTGACTGACAATGACCCGCTCGGTCCCGTTGACAACATAGACCCCGGTTTTGGTCATCAGCGGCATGCTGCCCAGGTAGACCGCCTGCTCTTTGATATCGCGGATATTCTGCACCCCGGTTTCGGCATCGGTGTCATAGGAAACAAGGCGCACCGTAATCTTGACCGGAACCTCGTAAGTCATCCCCCGCTGGATGCACTCATCCACGGAATATTTCGGCTCTCCAAAGTTATACCGCACAAACTCAAGAGAACAGGTGCCGTTGAAATCCTGAATGGGGAAAACACTTTTAAAAATCCCCTGCAGGCCACTGTCAGAACGCTGATCCGGCTCGGTGTCCATTTGGAGAAACTTTTCATAGGACAGCCGCTGCATCTCGATGAGATGTGGTATATCAACAATACTCTTGGTTTTAGCGAAACTTTTCCGAACTCGTTTGATAGTTTGCATGCAGCAATACCCTCATCTGTTTAGCGGTAGCGGATGGGAACGGGCTCCCCGGTGTGGAGCGTCAGGAGATGCTTTGTGCCATAAATCATGGAGGCCAAATCTCTCCCTTTGATAAGAACGCAAGAACGCTACGGGGTTTCCCCCGTAGCGTCGCTGCATCTCTTGTTGATCCCTGGGGCTTGGTCAGCCCCAGAATATGCTATATTTTCCTTGCTGAAAGCTGCGAAGCTCAGCAAAAAAACCATACGAAATTCACACTACTTGATCTCTACAGTTCCGCCGGCAGCCTCGATCTTGGCCTTGATGTCGGCAGCCTCATCCTTGGAAACGCCTTCCTTGATCGGGCTGGGTGCGCCTTCGACCAGGTCTTTTGCTTCCTTGAGACCAAGAGAGGTGATGGCGCGAACCTCTTTGATAACCCCGATCTTCTTGTCGCCTGCGGTAACAAGAATTACGTCAAACTCGGTTTTCTCTTCCGCAGCAGCACCGGCATCACCGCCAGCCGCAGGCGCGGCAGCCATTGCAACCGGAGCCGCAGCGGAAACGCCAAACTTATCTTCAAGTTCCTTGATGAGCTCGGAAAGCTCGAGAACGGTCATGTTGGAAATGAAATCGATTACATCTTGTTTTGATACTGCCATTGCTATATCCTCCAAATACTATTCTTGTTTAGTTGTCGCCCTGACCTTTCTGGTCCTTTATTGCCTGCAATGCATACAACGCCTTTTGTGGAACAGCGCTGAGCACCCGTACAAAGCTGGTCGGAACAGCGAGCATGACTGCAAGCAGTTGCGCGCGGAGTTGGTCCTTGCCAGGCAATGTGGACAATGCCTTCAGATCGTCTGCCGTAAGTAATTTGCCATCTAACACAGCCACCTTGATCTCAAGCTTTGGGTTCGTCTTGATGAACTCAACCAAAACTTTCGCCGGCGCCACCGGATCCCCATCCGCAAACGTAACGGCCGTAGTTCCTTCCAGGAACTTCTCCATGGGCTCAAAGGGGGTTCCTTTGATGGCCCGGCGCAGCAAGGTGTTTTTTGCGACACGGATTTCGGCGTTGCTCTGCTTGAGGTCACGGCGGAGTTGTGAGATGACAGGCACGGTCAGACCACGATAATCGGAAACAACGGCAAACTTGGCATGGGCCAACCTGCTGCTGAGTTCCTCGACTACCGCAACCTTATCGTCTCGATTCAATTCCTCTACCTCCTTTAAACTAACTACATATTAGGGTTAGCGAGAAGCAGTCGAGGTCGACCGGTGTGACGACACTGCGAAAAAGCAATGACATTTCGCCTCGGCAGGTCCGCGCATTGACAACAACAGAACCAATGCGCCGATTAAACCTTGTGGTACCCACGGTCTTTGACGACTTAACTGCTTAAAACAAAATATATAAAAACGCTGGCTGCAACCAGCGGGAACACCGCCTATCAGGCATGCTTACAGAGAACCCGCAACTCCATAGGATCGAGTCTCAGCCCAGGCCCCATGGTGGTGGACAAGAATACCGCCTTCAAATAAACACCTTTACTGGAAGAAGGCTTGAGCTGGATAACCTTGTCAACAAAAGCCAGGATATTCTCCTGCAATTTTTCCGTGCCGAAGGAGGACTTCCCAACCATGCAGTGGAGAACACCAGCCTTATCAACCTTGAAGTCAACCTTGCCGGATTTGATTTCCTTGACGACCCGACCGACATCGAAGGTAACCGTGCCGAGCTTGGCGTTGGGCATCAAATTGCGGGGTCCGAGAATCTTACCGATCTTGCCGACGGTGCCCATCATATCAGGGGTGGCGATGGTTTTGTCAAATTCCAGCCAGCCGCCTTGAATTTTTTCGAGAAACTCATCGCCACCGGCATAATCCGCGCCGGCG
>PHAW01000098.1 GCA_002841785.1 Deltaproteobacteria bacterium HGW-Deltaproteobacteria-3
CGAACCGGGGATGAATTCGAGGATCTCTCCCGCGCCTTTGCCGACATGACCGCCCAGCTCACCGGATACCACGGCGATCTCCAGGACCGCATCCGGGAAGCGACCAAGGATCTTGCCGAATCCAACCGGAAGCTTCTGGAGACCAACCGGCTGCTCAACGCAGCCAGCGAACGCAAATCGGACTTCATCGCCCGCGCCTCCCACGAACTGCGCACCCCCTTGACCTCCATCAAGGGCTCCATGGAATACGTCACCGCCAAGCTGGCCTGCCTTCCCCCCCAAGAGGCGGGCAACTGCCCGCAAAATGAACTCTGCGATTTTTTCCAGCTCATCAACAAAAACACCAATCGTCTCATCCGGCTGGTCAACACCATGCTCGATATCGAACGGATCGAAATGGGCCACACCACGGCCCTGCATAGCGGTGCATTTGATCTGACGCAGGTGATCCGCGAAACAATCACCGGCCTTGCCTGCCTTGCCGACGAAAAGGGCGTCCGGCTCGCCGCCCTGCTGCCGGACTCCCTGCCCCTGCGGGCAGACGAGGACAAGATCAGGCAGGTGCTCACCAATCTGCTGGCCAATGCGATCAAGTCCGTGGTGGAGGTTCAGGACCAGGGGCCTGGCATTGCCATCGCGGAGCGGGAAAAGGTTTTTGACAAGTTCTACAAATTGGGCAATAAAGAGGGGAGCGGCCTGGGGCTCACCATCTGCCGGAGCATCATCGCGGCCCACGGCGGGGTCATCGGCGTGGCGGACAAGGACCCCGGGGCCTGCCTCTATTTCTGGCTGCCCGCCGGGGGAGAATAATGGAACCCAGAGCAATTACCGCCACCCTGCTGGCCATCGACGATGACCAGGACATCCTCAAGGTCCTCAAGGCAAACCTTGAGCTGCACGGCTTCAGCCTGCTCACCGCCGACTCCCTGGCCGCGGCCCGGGCCATCCTCGCCGACCACAAACCCGATCTGGTGCTTCTCGACCTGATGCTGCCCGACGGTGACGGGTTGGAATTCTGCTGCGCTCTGAAATCGCTGCATCCCACCCTGCCGGTCATCATGCTGACCGCCAAGGACAAGGTCTCGGACAAGGTCATCGGCCTGGAGCTGGGAGCGGACGACTACATGGTCAAGCCCTTTGAAACCCGCGAGCTTCTAGCGCGCATCCGCGCCAGGCTCCGGCCGACCGCCCAGCCCCCCCAACCCAGCACCATTGATGCCGGGGATCTTTCCATCGACCTGCGCAATCAGGTCGTAACGGTGCGGGGCACGGTCGTTGCCCTCACCCCCAAGGAGTTCCAGGTTCTCGCCTGCCTGGTGGAAAATCGCAACAATCTGGTGACCAGGGAAGAGATCAGGCAGTGCCTCTGGAAGGATGCCCAGCTCTATTCCTGGAGCCGGGTCATCGACGTGCACATCCAACACCTCCGCCAGAAGATCGAGGTCAATCCCGCGGAACCGCGTTACATTGTGACGGTGCCGGGGCGGGGATATCGGTTTGAGGGGTAAGGGGAAAGGGGATTAAGCCACGATTTCATCAACAGGAAGTATTTGCCTTCCGTGTCGTACGGTAAGGATTGAAATATTTTCTAGCCCGGTGCGATACACGATCCGATAATTCCCCAAAATTATTTCCCTGATTTCCTTCCGATTTACTTCGGACACGATGCGCCCACTTGCAGGTGCTGCTTGCACCTGTTCTATCTTTGCAAAGATGCCCTCCACCCATTTTTGTGCGGCAGTGGGGTTGTCTTGGGCAATGTACCGGGCAATTTCCGTTACTCTTTCGATTGCCAGCGGCGACCAAATAATCTTCATTTGGCCAGGCTCTGCAAGACCATCTCTTTTGCGTCATTATGGGGCACACCCAGACCATTCTCGAGCAGGGAAATGGAGGTGTGAATATCTTGCAAGAGTTCGATTTTTTCCTGCATCGCTTCGTATTCGCCGACGTCAAGTAACACAGCGGCACCCTTGCCATGTTGGGTAATTATGAGCGGCCTTTTGGTGTCGTGTACCTGTTTTAAAAACGAAGCGATGCCCGTTCTGAACTCAGACATGGAACGAATGTCTTGATCGATTTTCAAGCGTTGCATAATGTACCCCCGGAAAATTTAAGTACATTATATTGTACGTTGTGTGGTGCGCGCAAGTGTATATTTTTTTTGGGGGGGCATACAACGCTAGTCGGTAGGTCGGGTAGAGCAAAGCGAAACCCGACATTTCCTTACTCGTGCGCCAATCACCAGGATAAATTTCCTGCTTCACAAAACGATGGCCAGGGGAATATGGTAACGCTGTTGGCGAATTTTCCGAGCCGTTTTTGACAGGATTGCAATGAACAAATTCAAGGTGTCTCGCGAGGCTATCGTGTCGGGTTTCGCTTTGCTCTACCCGACCTACCGACTAACTACTGACTATCATTCGGACGTAGCCTCGGTGAATTTGAGACTCTCTCAGCTAAGCGCTCCAGGGCATCTCTCGTCGCACGGGTAATTGACTCAGAGAGAACGTTGGCACCTCCGCCGCAACCGCCTCCGGAATCACCATCAAAGGTTTTTGACCCAGAAACCGAGGTTGCAAGAAGGGTTCCATTGGTGCCCCGAATATTGACGCCGAAGGATATGTCTGTACTGCCGGAACATGTACCGGACCAAAAGCCCATTGAACAAGAAAGTCGTGGCGAAAAATCATCCATCTTTACGAACACAACTCCACGGAGTCCGAGCTTTTTCATTGCTTCGGTTGATGGCATAGTTGATTGCTCAACCGTTTGCTCAAATACTGAATCCAGCGTGTGCTTCACAGAAACGGCGATGGACTCGCCAAGAAAGATTGGATAGCTATGCGCACTGCATACATGGCTGACCGGTTTAACCTCACGATTGACGTTCCTGATGCTGTCATCGAGCACGACCGCGAACTGCCCCGGCACTTTGCTTTCGTAAGATGAATAGATGTTGATAGCCTTTGTTGAGACAGGTTGCACGTTGTATGCACAACCAGAAACCAAACCGGCCAGACCAATAATCAAAATAATGAGTTTCATTGCTTGCTTTCCTCTTGTAGAGACCTAACAATAATCTTATCGAACTAACTCGGATTGAAATCTACCATCCAAACAGTTTCAAGGAGCATCCCATACTCCTCGGCTACCTGTCAACCCGGGAAAACGGTAATCGGTTTGAGGAGTAGCGGGCAACCCAGGACGGGCCACCGGATCTAAAAGCGGAAGGAAAGCGGCCTGCGTTCCCCGGTCATTTCCTGGCAGGCGTCGATGCAGGCGCCGCAGTTATGGCACTGGGGAGCAATATTGCCAGCCATGGGATTTAGGTCGAGCTGACACGCCTTGGCGCATTCGCGGCAATGGAGGCAAGTGTTTTCCCCCTCCTCGGCCATGACGACCCGCATGGTTTTCCTGAAGCGGAACAGGCTGAGCATGCTGCCCACCGGACAGAGGTGGGTGCACCAGACCCTGCGAACCAGAAAGAGTTCGGCCAGGATGATGGTCCCGATGAGCGCCAGCTCCAGCCCCACGGTTCCTTCGTAGATGAACCGGGCGGTCTGGACCGAAATGATCCCCGGTGCCGAGAGCAGGCTGGCCAGGGGGAATCCGTACAGCAGGGTGGCGGCGAGGATCAGGGCAAGCACCGCGTAGCGGGGTATCGGCCCCGGGCCGGGCGTCCACAGCCGGGTAAGCCCCAGCCTGGCGCCCACCGCGTCGAACAGCTCGGACAGGGTATTCTGGGGGCACACCCAACTGCAAAAGACCCTCCCCAGGACCAGGGCGAGACCGATCGGGATCAGGGCCGAGTCCAGAAGGGTGGCGTCGATGCTCATGGTGGCAAGCAGGGGCTGGAGGGCGATGAGCGGGTCGGTCAGCAGCAGCGAACCGATTTCCAGCGAATAGAAGCTGCCGCTCACCGCGCTGATTCCGCGGCTGTTGAGCAACGGCACCGCCACCATCCCGGCCAGGGAAAGAATCTGAACGGTTCTCCGGATCGGGGCAATCTTCATCCTGCCCCCCTGGGTGTTACGATAATGGCCGCGGGATCGGCGGGACAGACATGCTCGCAGATCCCGCAGCCCACGCATTTTTTCTCGTTCACCACCGGCCGCAGCTCGCCGTCCATGGTGATCGCCTCATTAAAAAGGGGGCAGTGGTCGTAACAGCTCCGGCAGAAGGTTCCCTGCCAGTTCAGGCACTCCTTCCGGTTAAGCCGCGCAGTCCCCATCCGGACCTGTTCCCGCTTTTTCACCCTGCTCTCCAAGGCGCCGGACGGGCATACCGGCACACACTTCAGGCAGAGATAGCAGGGGGATTTCCGGGCCAGGATGACCGGCGTGCCCATGATCTCCAGTCCGTCGAGCAGCCCGGCAACCCGGATCGCCCGGTAGGGGCAGGCCAAAGCGCATTTACCGCAGCGGATGCAGCGGCCGAGGAAGTCCGCTTCCGCCACCGCGCCCGGCGGTCGTAAAAAATGCTTACTCATCAGCGCCCGCGTAGACGGGATACACCCCGATCACCTGTGCCACCCCAGCCAACCGCTGCAACCCCTCGGTCAGGGCCGCCACCGATTCGGCCTCGATGACCGTGACGATCTCGTTTTCCTTGCTGCCGTACACCTCGGTATTGGGCAACCGGGCCAGATCGGCCAATACTGCCTTGGCCGCCCCTGCCTCCGTTGCCACCACTACACTTGCAATCGCCATTTTTCTATCTCCCGTGACAAGTTCCCTCCCCCTTCGGAGTCTGCGCTTACTTACTGGGGAGGGTTAGGTGAGGGGGAAGCTCGGCGGATGCACCATGCCTGCACCTTCACCCACCCCCCAGCCCCCTCCCGTCAAGGGAGGGGGAGTCTACTCCAAGAAAGGTAACTGTCCAGCAGCGCCGCAACTGCTGGACAGTTACTACGCTTTTTCGATTTTTACCGCGCAGATCTTGAATTCCGGCTGCTTCGACATGGCGTCGTAGGCGTCGGTGGTCAGCGAGTTGATCATCCGGTCCGGGTAGTGCATGGGCATGAACACCAGCCCGTCGCGCGGCACATCCACAACCTTGGCCTCCAGGACAATGGAACCCCTTCGGGAGGTCACCTTGACCTTGTCCTTGTTTTTGACCCCAACCTTGGCTGCATCCCGGGGATTGATCTCCACATAGGCGTCCGGAGCGGACCGCTTGAGCTCCGGCACCTTGAGGGTCATGGTCCCGGTGTGCCAATGCTCGATCTGGCGGCCGGTGGTCAGGACAAAGGGGTATTCGGCATCGGGCGGCTCGGCCGGTCCCTTGTGGGGCCTGAGCCAGATGGTTACCCGGTTGTTGTCCGCCTTGGCGCTGTAAAACAGCACTCCCTCGGCCTTGGGATCCTGCTGTTTGACCAGCACGTCGTATTCCGAGGTGTAGCGCCGGACCGTGCCGGGGTGGTCCTCGGTGGGACAGGGCCATTGCAGGCCGTGCTCCTTTTTCATCCTGGCCCGGGTCATGCCCATGAAGTCATAGGCCGTGCCCTTGGAGCAGAGACGGATCTCGTTCCAGACCTCCTCGGAGTTTTTATAGTTGAAGAGCTTCTTCGCCTCTTCCTTGCGGCCCATCGCCGCGAAAAGCCGGTTGGCGAAGTCGATCATCACCATCAGATCCGGCCGCGCCTCGCCCGGCGGGTTTATGGCCTTTTCCACATACTGGTAGCGCCGCTCGGACTGGCCATAGGTGCCGTCTTTTTCCACCCAGAGGGCGGCAGGCAGCACCAGATCGGCAAGCTCCGAGGTTCTGGTCGGGTGGTAGGCCTCGGACACCACCAAAAAAGAATCCGCCGCGGCCATGCCCTTGCGGTAGACATCCACGTTGGGCAGGCTCTGGCCGGGGTTGGTGCAGGCGACCCAGAGGCAACGGGTGGCGCCGCTGTTCACCGCCTGGAACATCTCCATGGCCGTGAGGCCCGGCTTGGGCTGAATCCTTCCTGCGGGCACACCCCAGAACTTCTCCATCTCCGCCCGGTCCTTTTCGTTGGCCACCAGCCGCCCATAGGGCAGCAGATGGCTCAGCAGACCGCCGTCGCGCACGCCGCCGCAGGCATTGGGCTGGCCGGTGAGGGAAAAGGTGGTGGCGCCGGGCCGGCAAATCTGGCCGGTGAGCAGATGCAGGTTGTGGACCATGTTGTTGGCCCAGACGCCGCGGGTCCGCTGGTTCAAGCCCATGCACCAGAAGCTCATGGTCGCCTTGGAGGTCGCGAACCAGCGCGCCGCCTTGACGATTTCGGAGGCCGGGCAGCCGGAGATCTTCTCGGCCGCCTCCGGGGTGTAGTCCTCAAGGAATTTGACATAATCGTCCCAGGTCACCTTGGAGATCTTGGGCGGCGGGCCCGGATCGACCATGGTTTTGAAGATCGTGTGCTTATCGACAAAATCCTTGTTGTGGAGCTTTTCCTTGATGATCACATGGGCCATGGCATTCAAAATCGCCAGGTCGGTGCCGGGGGTG
>PHAW01000358.1 GCA_002841785.1 Deltaproteobacteria bacterium HGW-Deltaproteobacteria-3
TCGACATCGAAACCTACGAGACCCTGCACCAAATGACCTCCACCATCACCGGCCATCTGCCCAGGGAAACAAGGATCGAATCCCTGTTCAAGGCCCTGTTTCCGTGCGGCTCGGTCACCGGCGCCCCCAAGATCCGGACCATGGAAATCATCCGCGAACTGGAAAACGGACCGCGCGGCGTCTACACCGGGGCCATCGGCTTCATCGCCCCCACGGGCGAGGCAACCTTCAACGTGCCGATCCGCACCATCGAACTCAACGGGAGCACAGGCGAAATGGGCATCGGCTCCGGGATCATCCACGATTCCGACCCGGAACAGGAGTGGCGGGAATGCCTGCTCAAGGGACGTTTTCTGAGCGACCCGGCTCCGCCCTTCAGCCTGATTGAAACCCTTCTCTGGCAACCGGGCTCCGGCTACTGGCTCCTGACCGAACACCTGGAACGGCTGACCGCTTCCGCCGCCTACTTCCGCTATCCCGCAAACCCGCCCGAGGTTCTGGCCCGGCTCGAGAGGCTGGCCCTGGATTTTGCCTCCTCGCCCATGCGGGTGCGGCTGACCCTGGCACGAAGCGGCCGGATGGAACTCGATGCCACCCCCTGCCCGGCCCCGGCCTCCATCACCTGGCCGATGCCGCGGGCTGCCCGCGCCGAGTTGCCGAAAGTGGCCTTTTCGTCCCAGACCACGGATCCCAACGCACCGTGGCTCTTTCACAAAACCACCCGGAGGGAGCTGTACGACAGCGAGCGGCAACGGGCCGCGGCTGAAGGGATGTACGAGGTGCTTTTCACCAATACCAAGGGAGAGGTGACAGAGGGAAGCATCACCTCCATCTTTATCCTGCACGGCGGAACCCTGCTTACCCCAGCCATGGAATGCGGCCTTCTGCCCGGAGTTTTCCGAAGATATCTGCTGGAGCACGCCCCCCTCCCGGTGCGGGAAGCCATCCTGACCCGCCGGAATCTTGAACACGCCGAGGCGCTTTTCGTGGGCAATTCGGTGCGCGGCCTGGTCCAGGTCCGGCTCGCCTGAATTACACCCAAAGGGCATACGTTTCGTTTGAGCAGGCAAGCTGCTCAACTCAGCTTTTCACCCTTCGGGTATAAGTTTCGTTTGAGCAGGCAAGCTGCTCAACTCAGCTTTTCACCCTTCGACCACGCCGACCAGAACGCCGTTCTTGAGTACCGGCAGGGTATGAATCTTTTTCTCGGCCATGATGGTGGCGATCTCGTCCAGGGGGGTATCCTCGCGAATGGTCACGGGTTCCCGGGAACAGATATCGCCCACCGTGGCGCCGGTCATTTTGGTGATCTCCTTTTCCACCGTTTTAGCGCGGTCCAAAAAGATGACCGAGTCCAAAATGGAAATGGCGGTGGGGATGTGAAACCTCTTGGTCTGATCCACCAGATCGCTCTCCGTCACCACGCCGATCAGTTGGCCGTCGTCGTCAACCACCGGCGCCCCGTTGATGCGGTGCGCCCAGAGAACGCCCGCCAGTTTCTCCACCGGCAGATCGGCCTTTACCGAAACAACCTTCTTCGCCATGATCTCCTTGGCAATGAGCATGTGTTTTCTCCAAAACTAAAGATTTAACGCAACGGCGCAGAGACGCAAAGAACAGCTTCCGCTGTCTATCCTGAAATTCGTCCAAAAATCGTCGCACCGGCGAAGGCCGGTGTCCAAATGTTCTTGGAGCTTGCCAAAAAACTGGATGCCGGCTTTCGCCGACATGACGAAAATTGTATTTATCACGGCAAGAAGCTTTTCTCTTTCCAACTTTTCATTCTCCATTTTTCATTATGCATTTCGACCCAAGCACCTCCTGAAAGGCAGCGGGAATCTCCGCAGCCAACTCACCGGCCAGAAAACCAAACGGCCGCCCTGCCCTGACAATCCGGTCCCCGGCCAGGCCATGAACATAAACCCCCAGACAGGCAGCCTCGAAAGGCGCCACGCCCTGGGCCAGCAGGCCGCCGATGAGTCCGGTCAGCACATCGCCCATGCCGCCCGCGGCCATGCCGGGATTGCCGGTGGGATTGATGGCCAACCGCCCGTCCGGCGCGGCCCCCCTTCAAAACCAGATACACGCCATGCCGTTTGGCAAAATCCGCAGCCACCTCCCGGCGCTTGCCCTGTATCTCAACGGTTGAAATACCAGCCAATCTGGACATTTCCCCGGGATGGGGAGTCAAGACCCTGGGCCCGGCGGCAAGCACGGCAACCTCGCCGGCCAGCAGATTGAGGCCGTCGGCATCGATCACCATGGGTTGCCGCAACTCCCGGTAAAGCTTGCGCACCACCTGCCCGGTTTCTCCCGCTGTCCCCAGGCCGGGGCCGACAGCCACCGCCGCCTTGCCATGGGCCGAGGCCAGCAACTGTTCGTAATCGGGTTCGGACAGATAGTTTTGCGAAAAAGAGAGCGGTTCGGTCATGGCCTCGGGCAACGCTCCCTGCACCACCCCATTGAGCATCTTGGGCGCGGCGATGGTCACCAGCCCTGCCCCGGAGCGCGCCGCGCCCAAGCCGCAGAGCACCGCCGCCCCGGCTTTGCCCAGCGAACCGGC
>PHAW01000359.1 GCA_002841785.1 Deltaproteobacteria bacterium HGW-Deltaproteobacteria-3
GCAGCCGATTTTTGCAGCGCTGCTGGCGAGCGGGCATGATTTTCGCCTGGCCGTGGCCATGGATCACTGCACGCCGCTTTCCCTGAGAACCCACAGTTCGGAACCTGTGGCCGTGGCCATTTATGATTCGCGGCCGGGGCGGTCTGGCAGCGGCCTTCCCTATGACGAGCAAAGCGCTGCCAAGGCGGGGGAGCTGCTGGCGGATGGCCGGCAGTTTTTTAACCGGGTGCTTGGGCGCTGATGGCCGATACGCCTCTGGACATGCAGGAACCGCTGTATCGGCACCGCTGCCGGGTGATTTACGGCGATACGGATTCCGGCGGGGTGGTGTATTATGCCA
The DNA here is from genome assembly GCA_002841785.1 of Deltaproteobacteria bacterium HGW-Deltaproteobacteria-3. Lineage (GTDB taxonomy): Bacteria > Desulfobacterota > Desulfobulbia > Desulfobulbales > Desulfurivibrionaceae > Thiovibrio. The sequence goes on from PHAW01000359.1 coordinate 341, forward strand.
ATTATCTGCGCTACTTTGAGGCGGCCCGCACCGAATTGATGCGGGAACGGGCGCTCTCTTACAGGGAGATGGAGCAGCATGGGTTTATCATGCCGGTGGTGGAATGTCATGTCCGGTATAAGGCCTCGGCCCGCTACGACGATCTCTTGCTGGTGGAAACCTGCCTTGTTGATGTGAAGTCCCGGACCTGCCGGTTTAATTACCGGATTATCCGGGAAAATGATGGGAAAATGCTGGCCCAGGGATATACCACCCACGCGGTGGTCGATCTGGCCGGCAGATTGACGAAGTTTCCGGAGGCGTTGCTTGCCGCCTTGCGGGATCAGTCATCAGATGCAGCTTAATCCCTTTATTTTCCTTGACATTCTCCCAAGATAGAGTATTATCACACAATTGACGCGGGGTGGAGCAGTTCGGTAGCTCGTCGGGCTCATAACCCGAAGGTCGTTGGTTCAAATCCAGCCCCCGCTACCATCTAAATGTTAAGGACTTGGCGTAGCTGCCGAGTCCTTTTTTTTGGTGCAGTGTCCCTGGCTCAGTTCAGGCCGGATGCTGTTTTTCGCAGATCGTTTGTCTGATCGGTAATAAGGGGGGAATATGGCGGCGACCGTTGACGAGGTAACCATCAATTATGAAGAAGACGGGATCGTGGTTGTCAAGGAACTCGAGAAGGCATCCGCCGCTATCGCAAGGTGAACGGCGAATACAGCCCGCAGTCCAAGTTCAACATCTCCAGCCCTGATCAGGCGCAAAAGATTGTCGACGCCTTGCAAGGCTGGCTTTCATAAACGGAATGCGTTGTTGAACCCTCTGTGCCGGAAGTTCCGGGGCAGCGGTTCTTCTTCCGGCAACCGTTAAGGAGTTGTTCCTCCTCCCCGCGCGCGCTTCATTATGGTTGGCGGTTTTTGTTGAAAGAAGCTATATAGTTTTGTGGCGTATTACTCTTGATTTTCGACGTACAGACGGGTTGAGAGCATGCATATTACGATCAAGACGCAACGCATCCGCACTCTAACGATGGACCCTGCAGACGCTTTTCACCGTTTGTCCGCGCCCTCGTTCCGTGTTGCTGCATTGCCGGGACTGTAAGGCCACGGGATGAATATTTCCCCTGCAAACACCCCACGCCAAAAACGTGTTTCCTTTCTACTCCTGCTGCTTCTCATCCTGCTCGGTTGGTTGATTTTTTTCGTTTACCAGCGCCCGGTTCCCATCCCTGAAGCCACCCCCATCCCGGTAACGGCGCGAGGAGATCTCGCGGCCGACGAGCAAAGCACCATCGCCCTCTTTCGTTCCGCCTCGCCGGCGGTGGTCTATATCACCAATATCGAGGTCCGGAGGAACATCTTCAGCCTCAATATCCACGAAATCCCCCAGGGAACAGGCTCCGGCTTTGTCTGGGACAAGCAGGGAAGGGTGGTGACCAACTATCATGTCATCGAATCTGCCAGCAGGGTCGAGGTCACCTTGGCGGATCGTTCAACCTGGAAGGCCACCCTGGTGGGTGTCGCTCCGGACAAGGATCTGGCGGTGCTGCAGATTTCGGCGCCGGCGGAGAAACTCTCCCCGCTCCCTCTGGGTGAATCCCATAATCTGCTGGTGGGGCAGAAGGTTTTCGCCATCGGCAAT
>PHAW01000360.1 GCA_002841785.1 Deltaproteobacteria bacterium HGW-Deltaproteobacteria-3
CCACTACGCGAGCGATTGCAAGGAGGGTCTTATGGAAACCAAGGATCTGAAAAAATTTTTGGCGGGGTTTGGCATTGCCAGCCTGCTGACCGGGGCCGGACTGGCTGCGCCCCCTGCGGCGAATGCCGCCGGCGGCAGCGGCTGAGGCGGCAGCAAGGGCAGTGCCGTGAGCACTGAGGAAAAGGCCAAGGCTGGGGCGGAAAAAGGGGCCGTGGAAACGAAAGGCACTCCGGAAGAGGAAGCGGCAAAAGCCAAAAAGAAAAAAGAAGAAGAAAAAAGTAAATCCGGGAAAAGCGGCTGAGGCGGCTGAAATAGAACGCAGGTTGCGTTCGAAGATATCTTCAAAAAAGGCAGGGGAAACCTGCCTTTTTTTATTGGCCACGGGCATCTGCCCCCGGTGTCTTGCGAAGGCACGGCAGCGCAGAAAATAGGCGTCCGTCCCTTCGCGGTGCGTGAGCGTACGGTTCAGAAAAAGCGGTAGATCACCGAGGTTGCCACACCCCAGAGCAGGATCAGGAGCGTTCCCCCGGCGCAGGCCCCGCCGAGCAGCCGGTGGCTGAGCAGTTCGCGGCGGTTTTCCTGATAGCCCAGAAGCAGCCCGCAGAGGATGCCAGTTGCCATGCCGCCTCCGTGGGCCCAGTTGTTGATCCCCGGCACCAGCAACCCAAAAATGAAGATGCCTATGGCCCAGCCGCCGATCTGCTGGTACACCTGCTGGCCATAGCTGCCGCCTCGGCTTTTCCCGTAATAGAGCGCCGCCCCGATCAGGGCGCAGACCGCGGCCGAAGCGCCGATGGTAAAAGGAACCCCGGCCAGGTAGGAGAGCAGAAAGCCGCCGATGCCGCCCAGGGTGTAGATGCTGAACATCCGCGGCAGGCCGTATTCCTGGATAACCAGGGGACCGATCTGCCGCAGGGCGATGAGATTGAAAACGAGATGGAGCAGGCTGCCGTGCAGGTAGCTGGCGGAGACCAGCGACCACCAGCGGTGCAGGCCGTCGATGGGCATGGTGCCCGTCGCTCCCAGCAGCAGGAGGCTGCGGTTGTCCGGGGAGAGAAAGCCGAAGGGGTTCATGCCCATGGACATGCCGCGCGGATTCATGAGCAGCGAGAGGACAAAGAGGGCGATGTTGAGACCGCTCAAG
>PHAW01000361.1 GCA_002841785.1 Deltaproteobacteria bacterium HGW-Deltaproteobacteria-3
GCTGATTTTTTGGTCAATGGCCTGGAGTTCCCTGAGATGCGAGATGTTTGCTTTCAATTGTGCTTCCTCAATGGTTCTATTGGTTGACAGAATCTGGGTGTGTTATCATCTGAGACAACCCATTGCATGGGGTTGTCCTGTTGGGCGGTGGTGATTACCGGGGTGAATCCTCTGGCGGCGCAGATTTTTTTCAGCGTCTCCGCCAGGACCGGCACGATGAGTTTTTCGGTTGGGTAATGGCCTGCGTCAATCACGCAGAACCCTGCATCCTCTGCCCAACGGGCCACGCTGTGCTTCACCTCGCCGGTAATATAGACTTGCGCCCCCATGCTCCAGGCGGTTTCTGCCAGGTCGGAACCGCTTCCCCCGCAGAGGGCCACGGTATGGATGGTTTCCGGCAAAGGGCCTGCAAGCTGGAGGCCAGGGGCAGCAAGAACGGACAGCACACGGTGCAGGAATTGCCCGGAGGTGAGGGGGGCGGGCAGGGTGCCGATTTTGCCAAAGCCGGGGATTGGGGCGTGTTCGGTGTATTCCGGGCCGGTGAGCGGCCGGGTGTCGCGCAGATCAAGTCTTTCCGCCAAGGCGTTGCTGACCCCGGCGGCGACACGATCGAGGTTGGTGTGGCAGGCAATGAGGGAAAGGTTATGGGCAAGGGCTGTTTTCAGGATGCGGCCCATGGGGGTGTCGGAGCGGATTGTTTTCAGGGGATGGAAGATCAGGGGGTGGTGGGTGAGGATGGTGTTCAGGTTCCGCGAGAGGGCTTCATGGATGAGCGCCTCTGTTGGGTCGAGGGCGATGAGAATCCCGTTGACCTGCTGGTCAGGATCCCCGACCATGAGCCCGACGTTGTCCCATGGTTCAGCCATGGCAAACGGGGCAATGGAATCGAGGATCGAGAGAAGCGCTGCGGTGGAAAATTTTTCTTCCGGCATCCTTTGTTGGTGTCCGTGGGTAGCCTGGGCCGTTATTTGAAAATAGCCGGACAATAAAAAAAAGGCGCTAACCGTGTGTGGTCGCACCTTGTGTCCGGAACCCCGCCTTGGACTTGCCAAAACATATCCGGATGTATTGATTTCTGTCGCGCGTGCACTGCATTCCTGCTCTGTCTGTTCCGGCTTTTTGTGGTGGGCCTACCTGGATTCG
>PHAW01000362.1 GCA_002841785.1 Deltaproteobacteria bacterium HGW-Deltaproteobacteria-3
CAGGATATGCTGCACGGCCTGGAAAGAGATGATGGGCTTGCCGAACTGCACCCGCTGCTTGGCATAGACCACCGCCTCATCCAGGGCGCCCTGCCCCAGACCAACGCCGAGGATGGCGATGCCCGGACGGGACTGATCCAGGGTCTTCATCACGGTGATAAAGCCCATGCCGATGCGGCCGATCACCCTGTCCTTGGGAATGCGGCAGTCCTTGAAGATCAGCTCCCGAGTGGACGAGCAACGGATACCCAGCTTCTTTTCCTTAACCCCGTAGGAAAAACCAGGGTCGGTATCCTCGACCACGAACATGGTGGCGCCGCGCGGCCCCTTGCTCTTGTCGGTGATGGCAATAACCGTATAGATCTGAGCTTCGCCCGCATTGGTGATCCACTGCTTGGTGCCGTTCAATACCCATTCGTCGCCATCGAGCACGGCGGTGGTCTGGATGCCGGAGGCATCGCTGCCGGCATTGGCTTCGGTAAGGGCAAAGGCCGCCAGTTTTTCGCCGCTGGCGATGAGAGGCATGTATTTCTGTTTCAGCTCTTCGCTGCCGGAGATGAGAATCGGATACGCGCCCAGGGCGCTGGCGGCAAAAGCGGTGGCCACCCCGGTACAGCCGCGGGCAAACTGCTCAAGGGCCAGGACAATATCAAAGCATCCCCCGCCCAAACCGCCATACTCTTCGGGAATATAGAGGCCATACAGATCGGCCTTGGCAATGGCGGTTAAAATATCACGGGGATAGTCTTCGGTTTCATCCAATTCCGCCCGTTGCGGAACAATCATTTCATCGGTAATCTGCCGAGCAACATCCACGATCATCTGCTGCTCTTCGCTCAAGAAATAATCCACTGTGCCCCCTTGTAGCTCAATTACTTTGATATGCGGTTGGGTAATGACGCGGTCAAACGTTCCTTACCAACGGACCAGGGCTGCGCCCCAGGTAAACCCGCCGCCAAAAGTGCAGATGAGAAGCAGATCCCCCTGCTGCAATCGGCCTTCCCGGTTCGCCTCGTCCATGGCAATCGGTACGGTAGCCGCCGATGTATTACCATATTTATGCACATTAATATAGATTTTTTCGAGCGGCACATTGAGGTGATCGGCCAGGCTTTTCAGGATACGGATATTGGCCTGATGATGGCGTCCGCCATGGCCCGAACCGCGTAGCGAAAAACATCCTTGCCCACCATTTTGATAAAAGGGCCGTCGCTTGGCTGGGTACACAAATCGGGATTCAGACTGGGAGCGCTGTCCATATGGAGCAACTCCCACAAGCGGCCATCCGCGTAAAGCTGGCTCGCCAGAACTCCCCTCCCCTGATCGTTGCCCGTCACCAGGCAGGCCCCGGCGCCATCGCCGAACAACACACAGGTATTGCGGTCCTGCCAGTTGGTGCGGGCGGAGAGATTCTCCGCGCCGATCACCAGGATTTTCATGTCCGGATTGTTACGGATGTATTTGTCGGCAAGGTCAAGGCCGTAGAGAAAGCCGGAGCAGGCGGCGTTGATATCAAAGGCAAAGGCGTTGACCGCCTCCAATTCCTTCTGCACAAGGCAGGCGCAGGAGGGCATGGCCTTTTCACAGGAAATCGTCCCGAGGACGATCATGGACCCCTGCCATGTCCAAGGCGCGGCGGGCCGCCACGCTGGCCAGCTTGGAGGTCTCCTCCCCGGCTCCGGCAATGTGCCGGGTCTTGATACCGGTCCGGGTGGTAATCCACTCATCGGAGGTATCAACCATCTTTTCCAGGTCCTCGTTGGTGAGGATCCTTTCCGGCAGACAGGAACCTGTCCCAAGAATAACGGCGCGGCTCATGGGGTTACTCCGGCAGCGAGGACATTCGTATCGTCCTGTTGCCCCAGGAGACGATGGAGGGAAAGAAGCTCGAGTATCCGGTCATTGACCTTATTGCGAGCCATTTCAGAGGCAACCCGGATGGCATTTTTTATAGCCACGGCATTGGAACGGCCATGGCAGACAATGGCATTGCCCTGGATTCCAAGCAGGGGCGCACCGCCATACTCGGCGTAATCAACCCGTTTCTTAAAGGAAGCAAAGGCATCCCTGGCCAGCAGGTAGCCAAGTTTCGCCTTGAAGCTCTTGACAATTTCCTCCTTCAGCATGCCCATGACCGCCTCGGCCAACCCCTCGCTGAGCTTCAGGCAGACATTGCCGACAAAACCGTCGCAGACCATGACGTCGACATCCCCTTGAAAGGTGTCCCGGCCTTCGACATTGCCGATGTAATT
>PHAW01000363.1 GCA_002841785.1 Deltaproteobacteria bacterium HGW-Deltaproteobacteria-3
CGTTGAGGTTATCTTCGGCTATCCCGGCGGGGCACTCATCGATGTTTATGACGAGTTGATGAAGAATGACAAGGTCCATCACGTTTTGACCCGGCATGAACAGGCCGCGGTCCATGCCGCCGATGCGTACGGGCGGGTGAAGGGCGAGGTCGGCGTTGCCTTGGTGACCTCCGGACCCGGCGCCACCAATGCGGTTACCGGAATTGCCTCGGCCTATATGGACTCGATCCCCCTGGTGGTTTTCACCGGGCAGGTGCCGACCAAGCTGATTGGCAACGATGCCTTTCAGGAGGTCGATATTGTCGGGATCACCCGGCCGATCACCAAGCATAACTATCTGGTGAAAGATGCCGAGGAGCTGATTCCCATTATCCGGGAGGCCTTTCATCTGGCCAAGACCGGGCGCCCCGGCCCTGTGCTCGTTGACCTGCCCAAGGATGTTCTGGCCACCCGGATAACCTATCCCGAGGTGAAGCCGATCAGCATGCGGACGTACAAGCCGACCTATGAGCCGCATCCCGGCCAGATCGAAAAGGCCTGCCAGGCAATGCTCAAAGCGAAAAAGCCGGTGATCTACGCAGGCGGCGGGGTCATCCTTTCCAATTCCAACGAGGAGCTGACCGAGCTTGCCAGGAGACTGGACTGCCCCGTTACCATGACCCTGATGGGCTTGGGCGGCTTCCCGGGGACGGATCCTTTGTCCATGGGCATGCTGGGCATGCATGGGACCTACTATGCCAATATGGCCGTGGCCAACTGCGACCTGCTGATTGCGGTCGGCGCCCGTTTCGACGACCGGGTTACCGGCCGGGTGGATGCCTTTGCCCCCCACGCCGAGATCATCCATATTGATGTCGATCCTTCCTCCATCAGCAAGAATGTCCGGGTGGATATTCCCATCGTGGCCGACTGCAAGCACGCGCTTGTTGCCATCAATGCCTGGTTTGCCCGGAGCAAGGATTTCAATGCCACGGAGTGCGCGGAAAAACACCGCCCCTGGCATGAGCAGATCCGGGAGTGGAAGAACAAGCATCCTCTGGGCTATGTCGAGGAAACCGGTATCATCAAGCCCCAGTTTGTTATCCAGAAGCTGCATGAACTGACCGGCGGCGATGCGATCATCACCACCGAGGTC
>PHAW01000099.1 GCA_002841785.1 Deltaproteobacteria bacterium HGW-Deltaproteobacteria-3
TCTGCGGCTATAGAGATCGGCCTTGTCCTCGTCGGACAGGGCTAAACCCTGGGCCCGGAAATAGACCACGGAGGCCTGATCAAGCAGGGACAACGACTCCAGGGCCTGCCCGACCAGATAGAGAAAGCGCCCGTCGCTCAAGGCGCGGACATGATGGTGTTCGGCAAGATACAACTGATAGAGCTTGTCGTATTCCTTCCGCGCCAGATATCCCTCCCCCAGATAGAGCAGAATTTTGCCGGAAAAATTTTCCTTTTGCCCGGTAGCTTGCCCCGGCTTGTCATGGTGCAGATAGCTCCGGCCGAGATCCGCCGCCGAGCCGGCGTCATCGCGGGCCTGATAGCGGAGAAACAGGGCGCGGCGGGCATCCTGGGTAATGGGCTCGCCCGGATACGCCTTGATCACGGCCAGAAACGGCTTGTCCCCCTCGGGATCCTTGAGGTCGGAGGCCTGCTGCCCCTTGATTGTTCTCCGCTCGGGACTGTCCATATACTCAGCCCGCCTGAATCGTGCCAGCACAGCGATTCGATCCTCTCGGGTTTCATCGTCGAGAATGCGCTCATAGAGCTTCAGGGCTGTAAGCCCATCCCCTCCCCGCAGATAACTCTCGCCCAACTCGAAAAAAATCTCCCCCCGGTCGGCAGGGTTCTCGGCCAGATTCAGATAATGGAACAGGGATTTCCGGGCGTCCTCCTCATTGCCCACCCGCAGATAGACAAAGCCAAGCTTGCGCAACAGTTCCGGCTTCCGGTAATGATAGTCGGGATATTTTTCAAAAAGAGTGGCAAAGGTTTGCAATGCCCCGACTGGATCCTTGTTGGCGGACATGAGCTCCCCCAACCCCATCAGAGCTTTGGCCTTGATCTCCTCAGGCCCGGATTCGGCGACCTGCTTATAGATATCCAAGGCTTCGGCCGCCCTTCCCACGGCAAACAGCGTATCCGCCTGCGCCAAACGCACCTGGTCCAGCAGGGGGGATTCGGGATAGCGCTTGAGGAAAAGCTTGAAGTAGATGAGCGCCTCGCGGTAAAACCGCATGCGGTAATGGGCGTATCCGACTTCGAAATACGCTTCGGCCGCTCGGGTGGATTTTGGAAAATCGGCGCCGTATCTCCGGAAAACATCACGAACCTTGCTCCACTGGGGGGTGGCGCTTTTTTCCGTCATCTGCTTGAGGTTTTGCGCCGCCAGCCAGAGCGCTTCCTCGGCCCGCTCCGCTTCTCGGAATTTCTCGTAGTACCGCAGATACGCAGAGGAAGCCTTTGCCTGATCCCCGCCCTTTGCCGCATCCTCAGCCTCCTGCCAGATCTGAGCCGGAGTCTCGACGGGCACTGCCTGCGCGGGCGGAGAGGGAGGCGGCGCAACATCCTTGGCCCAAGCCTGTTGCGGCTGAATTCCTCCCCATAGAAGGCCAGCGCAAAAAAGCATGGAGAGCGGCAGGACATGAAGAGCATGGGAGAACTGGATGTTTTTCATGATTTCTTTCACGGGAGTCGAGGGCAAGCGCTGTTGTCGCTCACCAGTCCAGGCGCCGGACAAAAAGGGGCGCACCCTTTCCTACGCCTCGGCAGAAGAGGGAACCAACTTGAATCGTTTCATCTTCTCAATAAGGGTCGTCCGGTTCACATTCAACAGCTTGGCAGCCCTGTTCTTAACCCAGCCTGTCTGCTCAAGGGCTTGCAGGATCAAGCGTTTCTCAAAATCAGACAACACCTCATTGAGGAAAAAGCCCTGCTCGGGAAGCTCTTCGAGCCGCTCAACCGGGGCGGCCCCGGCCTCAAGCAACCGTTCCGGCAGATCAGCCACGGAAAGCACCTCACCGCCGGCGAGGATCACCATACGCTCCAGCATGTTCTCAAGCTCCCGGACATTGCCGGGCCATGAATAGCGCGCAAATCTGGCCATGACCTCGTCGGACACCCCTTTGATTTTTTTCTTCCGGAGCCGGTTGAACCTGGCCACGAAATGCTCGACCAGCAGGGGAATATCCTGGCGCCGCTCCCGCAGGGGAGGCGCTTCGATGGGGATTACATTGAGGCGGTAATAGAGATCTTCCCGAAAACGTCCGGCCTCGACCTCCTGCTCGAGGTCCCTGTTGGTCGCGGCAACCACCCGGAAATCCGAGCTGATGGTTTTTGTGCCGCCGATGCGCTCGAATTCTTTTTCCTGGAGAACACGCAGCAGTTTCACCTGAAGCATGGGACTCATCTCGGAAATCTCATCGAGAAAGACCGTGCCTCCGTTGGCCAGTTCAAAACGGCCAAGCCGGGTGCGGATCGCGTGGGTAAACGCCCCTTTTTCATGGCCGAACAACTCGCTTTCCAGCAGCTCTCCGGGGATGGCCCCGCAATTCACCGGGACAAAAGGACCGGTGCCGCGCACCCCTTCATAATGGAGGGCTTGGGCGATAAGCTCTTTGCCGGTGCCGGATTCGCCCCGCACCAAAACGGTGGTTTCCGCATCGCAGACTTTGTTGATCAGGGAAAAGACATGCCGCATGGCGCTGCTGTTGCCGATAATGGCGGCGCAGCCTTTCTGGATTTTTGCCTGGGACTGACCGGCCGAAGGAATGAGGCGGCTTACCCCGGCCTTGTCAAGGGCTTCCTCAAGGCGACTTTCGCTCACCGGTGCTTCAAGATAATCGACAGCCCCTGCCTGCAAGGCGGCAACTGCGTCATTGACCGACGGCGCGCTTGCCGCCACGAGAACCGCCGCCTGGGAGGCCGCCTCCTGGAGTTCGGCAAGGAAAACACCATGGGGCTGAAGCGAAGAGACCGCCAAGAGAATCGCCTGGCACTGATTTGCCTCAAGCCAGCGCCGGGCTTCCGCCTCGGAACGGAGGATGACCAGGGGCAGCGCTTTTCCCTGAAGAGCCTTGGCCAGCTCGGAAGAACGGCCGGAAGAGTCAAGAAGCAGGAGGAGCAGGGGATTGTGCGTCATACCACCTTCATGAATTTATCGTTTTCTTTTAATAAATTTCAGAGTTTATGTTCTTTTGTATACATTATTCAGAAAAAAAGTGTCAATTTTTTTTCACATGCTATATTTTATCAATAATTATTGAATTGTTATGTATTATTATGGCCTAACCGTCATCCGGAGGGTCTCCTCCGCCGGACAAAAAAGGTTTTTCACATGCCGAGAGACGCAAGCACTGACAAACCCCTGGTCGAGCTGGTGAGCGTCACCAAGATCTACCCGCCCGACATTGTCGCCCTGGAAGACGTTTCCCTGCGGATTTACAAGGGAGAAATCTTTTTTCTCACCGGAATGAGCGGCGCGGGCAAAACAACCCTGATCAAACTGATCTGCCGCCTTGAAACTCCCACCCGGGGCCTCATTGAGGTGGCCGGCCGCGACCTTTCCCAGATAAGCCCTGCAGGCATCCAGCGCATGCGTCAAAAAATCGGCATCGCCTATCAGGATTTCCGGCTGTTGGAGAAACAAACCGTTCTCCAGAACATCGCCATGGCCATGGAGGTGACCTACGCGAGCACCAAGGCCATCCGGGCAAGGGTCGATGAGCTGCTGGCCCTGCTCAACCTCTCCGACAAACGGGACAAACTCACGGGCGAACTCTCCCGGGGAGAACAGCAACGGGTGGCCCTGGCGCGGGCCGCGGCCAACGGACCGAGCCTGCTGCTGGCGGACGAGCCGACCGGCAACCTTGATCCCGCCGCAACGGAGCTGGTAATCAACCTCTTTCGCCACCTGAACGAAAAAAATGGCTCGACCATCGTTGTCGCCACCCATGACAAGTCGATCTACGCGGAAACCGAGCACAGGGTCATGGATCTCCGCAACGGGCATCTGTCAGCCCATCCCAACCGTACGCCGCGGCAAATCGAACTTTTTGAAGCGTAACCGCCGCTGGAATCCAAACCTTACGGGCGAAACCGCTTTCTCTTCCAAGGAGCACCAGACGATGCATTTTCTGGCCTATATTTTGCGGCAAACAGGAAAAAACCTCCGGCAAACCTGGGGAACGCAGGTCATGACCCTGCTGACCGTGACCCTCTCCGTGCTGCTCTTTGCCTTTTTCTTTCTCATTTACACCAACATGCTCCGGGCCAGCGCCCGGCTTGGCGACGACCTCCGCCTCATTGTCTATCTGGACCAGGAGATTCCCGAACAGAAACGGCCGGAAATCGAAAAAAAGATCCGCGATTTCGGCCCGGTGGAAAAAGTTGTTTTTGTCTCCCGCACCGAGGCGTTTTCCCGGCTCAGCGCCCAGCTCGACAAGGAAAAGGATGTCCTCAACGACCTGGGTCCCGATTTTCTTCCGCCCTCCATCGAGGTGTACCCTCTCAAGAACCTCCATGACCTCACCAAAATCAGCCAGTTTTCCGACTTCCTCCTGACCTTGCCCCACGCTGCCAAGGTCCAGTCCGGCAGCGACTGGCTCCGTCGTTTCGGCGATTTCACCAGCCTCCTCCAGGTCGTCGTCCTGTTAAGCGGAGTCCTGCTCATCATCAGCATGACCTTTATCATTTCATACACCCTTCGCCTCACCGTGGTGTCCAGGCAGGGCGAGCTTGAGATCCTCAGGCTGCTTGGCGCCACCAGCGCCTATATCCGCCTGCCGCTCCTGCTCGAAGGCATGCTCCAGGGATTTTTAGGCTCAAGCCTGGGACTTGCCGCGCTGTACCTCCTCTATCAATGGATTGCCAGCCGTTTCAGCGGCCCGGGCTTTCTCAACCTTTTCGATTTCGCTTTTTTCCCCCCGGAGCTCACCGCCGCGATCCTGCTGGCCGGCGTTGTTCTTTGCACGGGCGGCAGTCTTTTTTCAATCCGCAGATTTATCCGCATCTGACGCATGACTTCCATTTTCCGCCGCCCATACTTCTCCTTCTGCGCGCTGCTCCTTGCCATTTGCCTGGGCGGCCAACGCCCATGTTTCGCCGCGGAACCGGCCGCGGTAAACGCCAAGATCCTTGAGGAACAAATAAGGATCCAGCGCCTGAAAAAAGGCATCGAAGACCAAAAATCCCGGGTGCAGACCACCAATAAAAAAGAAAGCTCCCTGCTCACCGAACTTGAGCGGCTGCATGGCCACATCCAGAGCGAAGGCGACAAGTTGAGCCTTCTCAAGAAAGACCTGGGCAAACACGAGGAGCAGATCGCGCAAAAACAGGCCGAAGCCGCCCAGGCCATGACCGCCAAGGAGCAGGCAAAGGTTCATATCAAAAAACGGCTCAATTCCTTTTACCGGATGGGCGAGATCGGCATGATGAATGTCATCTTTTCCACCAGCAAACTGCCGGATCTTCTTGCCTTTCGCGAGTATTTCGACGCGCTGCTCAAGCGCGACCAGAAAGTCATCCGCGAATACCGGGAAAAAGTCGAGACCCTGGAAAAAACGCGGCAGAGCCTGCAACGGGAAAAGCAGGCTCTGCTTGAAACCATCACCAAGGTCAAGGGACAGGAAGAACAACTGGCCACCACCCGCAACGAACGAATGCGGTTGCTGCAAAAGGTGAAAACCGAGAAGAAACTGTACCAACTGGCGCTGCACGAACTCGAAGGCGCCGCGGACAGACTGACCAACACCCTTGAGCAGCTCAAGGCCGAAGCAGCCAGGGAGGCCCGCCAGAAGGAGGTTCGCGCCAAGGAAACCGGCCAGAAAACCGTCCGCACACCAACGCCTTCGGACACCAAAGGCTTTGCCGCCCAGAAAGGCCGTCTCCCCCCCCCGGTGGCGGGCACGGTTACAACGCTGTTCGGCAAAAGCGTCCAGAAAAAATTCGGCATCACCACCTTTGCCAACGGCATTGACATCAAGACAGCGCCGGGCACCGAAGTCACCGCCATCTACGACGGCAAGGTGATCTACGCCAAATTCCTGCGCGGCTACGGCAACCTGCTCATCATTGACCACGGCCAGCAATATCTCAGCCTTGTTTCCCGGGCGGCGAAATTCTTCAAGGAAGAGGGCGACACGGTTACCAAGGGTATCCGCCACGGGACCAAGCCGGAAAATCCCCTGCAGTGGGTAAACAACGGCAAACTGACCATCAAGGCAACCTCCAAAACACCGCGCTGACATTCAGCCTGACAATCAAGATAAATCATTGTTTCCCGGCATAAAACCTGCTATCTTATAAGTTCGTGTCACCATCTCACATAACAACCAAAGCCCACTTTGGAATTTTTCGGTTAAGGACCATCCATGAAAAGCTCGACAAAACGGTCGGTTATCAAAAACATTGCAGTCTCCCTCTGTGTCGTGGCCGGCTCCCTGCTGGCCTGGAATTACTCAACAGTCACCGCCACGACCCAGGACACTTACGAAAGCCTTGAAGCCTTTTCCAAGATACTCAGCCTGGTTCAAGAAAATTATGTCGAGGAAGTGGACAGCCAGAAAGCCATTGAAGGGGCGATCAAGGGCATGCTCACCACCCTGGATCCCCATTCTTCGTATATGAAGCCCGATTACGGTTGTCTCTCCCATCGAAGGAACTCCGGCCTTTGCCAAGGGGCTCAAGGCCGGAGACAAGATCGTCAAGATCGGTGAGGAACCGACCCAGGACATGAGTCTCATGGAGGCGGTAAAGCGGCTGCGCGGTCCCAAAGGCTCGGAAGTGACCATCTCCATTCATCGCAAGGGCTGGCCCGACCTCAAGGAAATCACGCTGATCCGCGATATCATCCCCATCCACAGCGTAAAATCGAAACTGCTGGAGCCGGGATACCCCTACATCCGCATCATCAACTTCCAGGCGCAGACCACGACTGATTTTAAAAAGGCGCTCTCCGACCTGGAAAAGGCCGGAAAGATAAAAGGGCTTATCGTGGATCTTCGCAATAACCCGGGCGGCCTTCTTGACCAGTCCGTGAAGGTTGCCGACATCTTCATCGACGAGGGTGTGATTGTCTCCACCAAGGGGAGGATCAAGGAGCAAAACTCCATGTTCTACGCCCGCGACAACAACCCCAAGTATAAATTCCCCGTGGTGGTGCTGGTGAATGAAGGCAGCGCCAGCGCCTCGGAGATCGTGGCCGGCGCCTTGCAGGATCACAAAAAAGCAGTGATCGTCGGCGCCCAGACCTTTGGCAAGGGCTCGGTACAGACCATCATCCCCATGGACAGCGGGGCCGGTCTTCGATTGACCACGGCCAGATACTATACCCCCAGCGGCCGCTCCATTCAGGCAACGGGCATTACTCCGGATATCATTGTCCCTTCTCCCGCATCGCTTACCGTCGAACACGATGAGAAAGAGGATGAGCAAGAGAAAAAACCGAAATACCTGCGGGAAAAAGACCTGAAGCATCACATCGGCAATGGCCTGAACGACGATGTCACTCAGAAAGAGGAGAAACCCAAACCCGAGGAAAAGCCGAAAACCAAGGTGAAAACCCCGGTAAGCAAGGAAAAGCAGGAGGCTGAGGACATAAGCAAGGATCAGCAGTTAAGCACCGCGCTCACGCTGCTCAAAGGCTTGAACGTTTTCGGCAAGAAATAAAGACGAAGAAACCACATGACTCAGCCTTGATGGCTGATCATTGACCATAAAAAAAGGAGAGGCTCAGCCCTCTCCTTTTTTTATTAGCGACGCTGCCCTTGCCTGCGGAAATGGTCCGGTCATTTTCCACAACGGCTTGCCGCGGCAACCAACGCGTAATAATCACGCCCCTCCAGGTCGTTGATCACCACGGCCGGGAATTTTTCCACCTCGAACCGGAACAGGGCTTCCGGCCCTGCATCAGCAAAGGCAACCAGTTCGGCTTTTTTGATACATTTGGACAAAAACGCCCCGGCCCCGCCAATGGCGGCAAGATAAACCGCGCCATGCGCGAGCATGGCCTGGCGGACCTCGGCACAACGGGCGCCCTTGCCCATGGTCGCAGCAAGCCCCAAGGCGAGCAGGCGCGGAGTGTAGCTGTCCATCCGGTAGCTGGTGGTGGGCCCGGCCGCGCCGATTACCCGACCCGGCCGCGCAGGACTCGGACCGACATAGTAAAGAAGCTGACCGGCAAGATCCACCGGCAAATCCTTTCCCTCATCCAGCAGGGCGCAGAGCCGGCGATGGGTCTGATCCCGGCCGGTGTATAGCGTCCCGCTCAGGCTTACCAGTTGGCCGGCCTTGAGCGAGGCCAGAACCTCAGGGGTAAAGGGCAGGGAAACCTCGAGGAGATTCTCAAAAAAAGCAGGTTCAGTTTTCACAAGACAATTTCCTTATGCCGATGGGCATGGCACTGGATATTGATTCCCACCGGCAGGCTGGCGATATGGCAGGGGAAAACCTCCATATGCACGGCCAGGGCCGTGGTGATCCCGCCAAAACCGTGAACTCCCTGGCCCTGGGCATTGATCTCCCGCAACAGCCGCTCTTCAAGCACAGCCACATCCTCGCGCCGGTTTTTTTCGCCAACCGGCCGCAGCAGGGCCTTTTTGGCCAGCAGGGCCGCTTTTTCAAAAGAACCGCCCAAACCGACCCCGACAATCATCGGCGGACAGGGATTCGAGCCCGCGGCCAGTACCCGGTCGATCACATGGCCAACCACCCCTTCCGTTCCGGCGGCAGGCGGTAGCATGACCAGACTGCTCATGTTCTCGCTGCCGCACCCCTTGGGCAGAAAACGGATGGTGATCCGGTCGCCCGGAACCAGTTCCATATGGACCACGGCCGGGGTATTGGTCCCGGTATTCTTGCGGGTCAGGGGATCACACACCGATTTGCGCAGATACCCCTCTTCATACCCAAGCCTTACCCCCTCCTGCAACGCCTCCTGCAGATCGCCCCGAATGTGGACTTCCTGTCCGATTTCAAGAAAAAGGATGCCGGTGCCGGTGTCCTGGCACACCGGAATCCGATCCCGGCTGGCGATATTGGCATTGGTGACGAGAACCTCCAGGATATTCCCGGCAAGTTCCCCGGTTTCCCGGTCCCGGGCGACAAGCAGGGCCTCGAGGATATCCGGCTCCAGGTCATGGGCTGCGGCAATGGCCAGGTCGCGAACCACTTGGCGGATTACGCTGCTATCAATCTCTCGCATGGCTTAGAAACACTCAACGCTTGGGATGGCTAGGCAAAAATCGTCAGATACAGGTGAGCGAGCCTGCGACGCCATCATGGATTGAGCCTGCGGTTGCGCAGGGCCAAGCTCTGTTGCTTGAAGGTATGCTGGATGATTTTTTCCCGGTCTTCATCAAGCAGGAAAACAAACTCCAGGGCGACCCGAAATTTGCAGCCGGACTCTTCCTCCTCCGGGACCGGGTCACTGGCAATGACCTTGCCGAAGGAATACACATAGCTGTAGGCCGGAAGCATAACGACATGGATCTCCACGATCTCGTCCAATCTCGAAGGAGAATCCGTGCAAAAAGCAATGCCGTTGGCGCTGATATTGGCCTTGCGCATGACCAGGGCATCCAGGGGACTCTCGCCCCCTTTTACCTGCTTCAGCATCATGTTCATCTTGTTGTCCAGATGCTGCAAAAAATCA
>PHAW01000364.1 GCA_002841785.1 Deltaproteobacteria bacterium HGW-Deltaproteobacteria-3
ATCAGCAACCCTGAAAACCAGAACCCATCCGCCACACAATGAGAAAACCATGCCGCCGACCTTCCGTTCAAGCCTCGTCAACCTGCACCACATCAATTTCCAGGATTTCAGCAACAGCCTGACCCCGGAGGAAGCGCGGGAGCCAAGCCCAGCGCTGCTGGATTCCGTTGCCCGAACCGGGATTCTCCACCCGCCCATCCTCAGGGAACAGGGACGAACCAGCATGGAGATCGTCACGGGCCGCAGACGGTTGCTGGCCGCCCGGCAGACCCTGCACTCCATCTCGACCATCTGTCTGGTTCTGCCGGCGGAGACCCTGCCCGCGGAAACCCTGGCCGTCAACCTGGAAGACACCGTGCTCCGTGGCGACATCTCCGTGGTCGAGCAGGCGATCTTTTTTCAGAAGATCCTCGTCCATCTGGATGAGGACGAGGCGGCCCAAAGGTTTCTCCCCGTTCTGGGACTGGAACCCCACCGCCATCACCTGCACAGCCTGTTGCCGCTGCTGCGGCTTGAGGAACACCTGCTCACCGCGCTCCATGCCGGTCGACTGCACGAGGGGGTGGCGAGGGAACTGTTGGCCCTGAACTTCACCGACCGCCTCTCCCTCTATGAGGTCATGGAAATTCTGAGCCTCAGCGTCAGCAACCAGAAAAAAATCACCGTCGCCTGCCGGGAGCTGGCAGCCAGGCACAACACCTCGGTCATGGCCCTGCTCAGCCTCCCCGGGATCCGGGAAATCCTTGATCCCCAGGAGACCAACATCCCCCAAAAAACAGCCCGGCTCATGCAGTGGCTCACCGAACAACGCTTCCCGAACCTCGCCGAGGCGGAACAGGAATTCCGCACCTTTGCCGCCGCGCTCAAACTGCCCGGCGGGGTGGTCCTCAATCACTCGCCCTCCTTTGAACAGGATCAGGTGCACCTCTCCATCCCCTTTACCGACCGGGAAGCGCTGCGCACAGCCTGGCCGCTCATCGCCGATGCTTTGAAGGCGCACGAGGGCTAGCCGGCCAGGTTGGTTCGGATGGCCAGGATCGTGTCTATATTTTCAAAAAAGAGATCCACCAGAATCGGGTCGAAATGCACGCCGCGTTCCGCGCGGATAAGATCAAGGATAGCCTC
>PHAW01000100.1 GCA_002841785.1 Deltaproteobacteria bacterium HGW-Deltaproteobacteria-3
GCTAAGTACCGGAAGATCCTCGTTGCCTACGACGGTTCTCCCTCGGCTCGAAACGCGCTCTCCCTGGCAAGCCAGCTTGCCAGGGAGGACAAGAGCTGGGTCAAGGTGCTGGCCGTTGTCCCCCCCTACCAGGGAGACTTGGAACTCATCGGGGTTTCGGACATTAAAGAGGCTATTGCAGGCCCCGGCCAGGAAATGCTGGCCGAGGCCAGGAACCTTGCGGACCGCGAAGGGATCAGCATCCTGACCAACCTGGAGCAGGGCGAGCCATACGAGCAGATCGTCCAGATCGCGGAAGAGGAGAACTGCGACCTGATCATCATGGGCCGTCGAGGCAAGAACAAGATGGAGCGTGAGCTCATGGGCAGCGTCACCGCCCGGGTCATCGGGCACACGGGCAAGGATGTCCTGGTGACTCCGGAAACCGGCAAGCTCTCCTGGGAGAATATCCTGCTGGCCACGGACGGCTCCACCTGTTGCGACAACGCCCTGGCCCGGGCCCTGGAAATCGCCCAGGAACGGAAGGTAAAACTCAACGCCGTTTCGGTGGTCTATACCAACGATGAGTTTTACGCGGTTGGCCAGGAGGTTATGAAGGAACTGTACCTGGGGGCGGACAAGGTCCTGGACAAGGTACGAAAATGGGGTGGGGATCTCGGGGTGCAGACGGAACTGTTCGTCCGGGATGGCGAGCCCCATCAGGCCATCACCGCCCTGGCGGCGGAAATTTCCGCCACCCTCATCATCATGGGGTCCCATGGCCGGAAAGGGCTGACCCGCTTCCTCATGGGCAGCGTCACGGAACGGGTTATCGGCTATGCGGACTGCCCGGTCCTGATCTGCCACCTGTCGTAACGGTCCAGCAGCACCGCATCTGCGTCGGAGTCTCGCAGGCTCGCTTACCTGTCATCGGCCAGCTTGTGTGCACCAGCACACTTCGCTGGCCTCTTCCTAGCAGCTCCGGCAGCAGCGAAGCGGCGCTGCTGGGCCGTTACGTTTACCGCCGCCAATCTTTCTTTGTACATAGGATGTTCACTGCGGGCGCTCATCTAAGCGCCCGTTTTTTTTCGGCAGACCACGGCTTCCCTTGCTGCATTGACCATGGCATTCCCGTTCGCCTTCGGGTATCTTCACTCCCATGCTTCTCATCCATCCCCCAGCCGCCAAGGGTTGCGAACCTCCCGCCGGGATTGCCCGTTTAGCCGGGGCCATCCGTGGCCATGGCCTTCCCTGCACCTTGCTGGACGCCAACCTGGAAGGGCAGATGTTCCTGCTCGCCTCCCCAAGCCATGGCACGGACACCTGGAGCCTCCGCGCAGGCCGCAATCTCAAGGATAATCTGGCAGCCCTGCGCAGCCACGGGCTGTACGCAAACCCTTCCCGCTACCGGCGGGCAGTGGCGGATGTCAACCGGGTGCTGGAGCAGGCCGGACGAAGCCGACATCTTTCCCTCACCCTTGCCAATTATCAGCAGCAGGATCTTTCTCCCTTGAGCAGCGCAGATCTTCTCCGGGCCGCCGAAAGTCCCGGGGCAAACATCTTCTTTCCCTACTTCGCAACCCGGCTTCCCACCCTCATCGCAGAGACCCGCCCCGCCCTCATCGGCATCTCCCTGAACTACCTGAGCCAGGCCCCCACAACCTTTGCCATGGCCGGCTTTCTCAAAAAACAGTATCCGGGGCTCCCCATCGTGCTGGGAGGCGGGCTGGTCACCTCCTGGCTGCGCAACCCCGCCTGGGACAACCCTTTTACGGGCCTCATCGATCATTGTCTTGCCGGCCCAGGAGAAGAAGCGCTGGTTCGCCTCCTGGGCGGAGATTTTTCGCCAACCCACCACACCCCGTCCTATTACGGCCTGCCGCTGGCAGACTACTTGGCCCCCGGCCTTATCCTGCCCTACGCCGCCTCTTCGGGCTGCTACTGGAACAAGTGCCTCTTTTGCCCGGAAAAGGCCGAAGGCAACCCGTATCTGCAGATCCCCCCAGTCACGGTGCTGGCCGACATCGCCGCTCTCAAGGCCGCTGTCCAGCCCAACCGCCCGGCCTTGCTCCATTTTCTCGACAACGCAGTGAGCCCTGCCCTGATGCAGGCCCTGGCCGCCGAACCGCCCGGCCTCGACTGGTACGGTTTTGCCCGCATCACCCCCCTGCTGGCCGATGGGGCCTTCTGCCTGGCCCTGCGCCGATCCGGCTGCCGAATGCTGAAACTGGGCCTGGAGTCGGGGGACCAGTCCGTGCTGGACGCCATGAACAAGGGGCAGGATCTGGCCCTGATCGAAACGGTGCTGCAAACCCTGGCCGAGGCGGGAATCGCCACCTACATTTATCTACTCTTCGGCACCCCCTCGGAATCCCTTGCCGAAGCGCGCAGGACCATGGATTTTGTGATCCGCCATCATCAGGCCATCACCTTTCTCAATCTGGCCGTGTTCAATATGCCCATCGGCAGCCCGGAAGCGCCCTGTGTGGCGCGCAGCGAGTTTTATGGGGGAGATCTCTCCCTGTACACAGATTTCGAGCATCCCAAAGGGTGGTCGCGCACGAAAATCCGGCGGTTTCTTGATCAGGAGTTCAAGCGTCACCCGGATATTGCCCGGATTCTCCAGCGCGACCCGCCGATTTTCACCTCCAACCATGCCGCTCTTTTCTGTTAAATCGAGCACCTTCCGATCCGCCGCTTCTTCCCCCATTTTTTTATTTTGACAAACTCCCTGGCGATTACAGATAATAATCCAGAAGATTTCCACTTTTGCCGGTCGACGAAACACCGCCATCGATCCTGTTGGCAACCATTTGAGAGGGAGAATGCTATGTATAAAAAAATCATGGTTGGCTATGACGGCACAAAATTCAGTGATTGCGCCCTGAAGGAAGCGATGGCCATGGCAAAGGGGGCGAACGCGAAACTCCTGCTGGTGAGCGCCCCGGAAATCGATATCGAATTCCAGGCCATGTCGCCGGAAGCACACGAGCTGATGGAAAAAAAAGGGCGCGCCGACTTGGACCGGGCGGCAGCCAAGGTTAAAAAGGCCGGGCTCACCTGCGAGACCATGATCGTCGTCTCGACCTCCACCCAGGAAGCGCTGGTGGAGACGGCAAAGAAAAGCAAGGCGGATCTGATCGTGCTCGGCACCCATGGCCGCACCGGCCTTGTGCGGCTGCTCATGGGCAGCACCACGGCGCGGGTAATCGGCCATGCCCACTGCAGCGTGCTGGTGGTGCGCTGCAAGTAAGGCGCCGCCCCCCATCTCCCCATGAAGCCGTTATCGCCGGGAAACCGGCGGGAACGGCTTTCCGCAAACCGGGCACCCCTGCATGGCAAAAGGCTTTTCCAGCCGGCAGGCGGCAAGCAGCGCTTCGTCTCGAAAGATGTCCAGGGTGGGGCCATCGGCCCGGACCTCGCCTTCGTGCAGGACAATGGTCCGCTCGCACAGCTCCAAGACCATGTCCAGATCGTGGCTGGTGAAAATTTTGGTGTGGTGGAAGTTTTTCAAGAGCCCCATGAGCTGTCGGCGGGCAAAGGGATCAAGCCCGCTGGTCGGCTCATCCATGACCAGAATGTCCGGCGACATGGCCAGCACCGTGGCGATGGCCACCCGCTTCTTTTCCCCGCCGGAAAGCCGGTAGGGCGGCTTGTCGCGCAGATGCCCGGCGCCAACCCTGGCCAAGGCCCCGTGCACCCGCTCTTCCACCTCATCCCCGGTCAGGCCCAGATTCAAGGGGCCAAAGGCCACATCGTCAAACACCGTCGGCATGAAGAGCTGGTCGTCCGGATCCTGGAACACCATGCCCACCGTGCGCCGGATCTCGGGCAGAGTGGCGGCGGTCAGGGGAAAATCCCCGATGCGGATACTCCCCTGGCTGGTTGCCAGATAGCCGTTCAGATGCAGGAGCAAGGTGGACTTGCCCGCCCCGTTGGCGCCGATGACCGCCACCGACTCGCCGTGGGTGATCCGGAAAGATACGCCCCGCAAGGCCTCGGTTCCATCGGGATAGACATGACGCAGATCCTTGACCTCGACAATATGATGGCTCATCCTCTCCCCCCTGTAACGATCGTCCCCAGAAGTTGAGAAACATTGACCAGCCTAAAAAAAAGAAACACCCCCGACCAGCCCGCGAGAAACAAAAAATCCCTGGTCCCGAACCGGGTTGTCCGGCGCGGATGAAACTCGCCGGTGAACCCCCTGGCCAGCATGGCGAGATGGATCCGCTCAGCCCGCAGCCAGGTCCGCAGGAGAAGTTGGCTGAGCAACGAACCGTAGGTGCGCCACCCCAATCCTTTTTTCCCAAAAGCACGCAATTCGCGGGCCCGCGCCGTCCGGCCGCCTTCTTCGGTAAGGACAAAGAGATAACGGTACAAAAAGAGGAGCTGCACGGTGAAGATCCGGGGCATTCCCAACTGATCCAGGGCATGACATATCGCGGGAAATCCGGTTACTGCCACCAGGATGAGGGCGGCCCCGACCGTGAGCGTTGCCCGCACCAGAATCGAAGCAAGGGAGAGCCACCCCCCGCTGATGCCAAGGGGGCCGAGGCGGACCAGCACCGTCTGATCAAAAAGGGGGTTGAACATGCCCACCATCAGGGCAAAGGGGAGGACAACCAGGATTTTCCCGGCGATCTGGCGAACCGGCAGATTGCCGAGCGCCATGATCACCGCCGGGTACAGAAAAAACGGGAACAGGGCGGCCAGCTCGTATTTTCCCAAGGAAACCACCGCCAGGATGAATGCCAGGGTCACCAGCACCTTGGCCCGGGCATCGAGCCGATGCACAACCGTATCCCCGGCGGCCAGCAGGTCAAGCTGCCTGAAATCATTTACTGCTCCGGCAATGGATGCCATCCGCCTCTCCCAAGCAAAAGAGGGGAAGAGGCATTCCGCCTCTTCCCCGTGTTCACACGATCCCCAGAATTCCCTGCGGCTTCAGGCCACCCTGCCCCGTTTCCTTAAAAAAATGCCGCTCAGGAAGGCAATGGCCAGGGTGAGCAGGCCGCCGACAATTCCGGCCACGCTGGTTCCCAGAGGCGATTCCGTCCCCTCCGCGTTTTCCGGTTGTTGCGCCGGTTTTTTGAACGTATACTCCGGCAGAAAGGCGACTGATTCCTGAAGCGCGGCAAGTTTGACGTGCAACCCCGCCCGCGGCTCGGCCAATTCTTCGGCACCGGTGACTCCGGCAATGGCCCATTCCAGACCGTCCGGATTTTCCGAGGCAAACCAGGAGACAAGACCGCCGGCCAGCAAGGCTGCGCCGAGAAATACTGCCAGAACCTTGCGCAACGGGGGTTGGCCGAGGAGACGAGCCTGCTGGACGCTCTCGATGATCTCCGGCCTGGCTTGATATACAAAGGAAACCACCGCAGCGGTCACCAATCCCTCCACCACGCCGATGGCCAGATGAATGGGCTGCATGAGACCGGCAAAGGCGGCAAGGGGCAGCGCGGAAATGCCCGAAACCACGGTTTCAAGAACCACGGCAAAGGCTCCCAGTTGGAGGCCGACGATGGCGGCAACCATGGCGGCCACGGTTATCCGGGTTTTGCTAGGCGCGCTGCCGGCCAAGGGCTTATAGATGAGGGGGTAGGCGATACAGGCCGGCAGAAACCCGAGGTTGAAGATGTTGCAGCCCAGGGCCAGCAGCCCGCCGTCGGCAAAAAACAGCGCCTGCACCACGAGAACCGAGGCAATGGTTATGAAGGCTGCGGCAGGCCCGAGCAAAACCGCGAGAAGAAGACCGCCGCCGAGATGGCCGCTGGAGCCGGTGGCCGGAATGGTGAAGTTGATCATCTGCGCCGCAAAGATGAAGGCGCCAAGGACACCCATGAGGGGCGCCTTGCCCCCGTCCATTTCCTGGCGCAGCTTCCGGGAACAGTATATGATGGCGCCGGCGGAAGCGGCCCACATGGTCCCGCCGACC
>PHAW01000365.1 GCA_002841785.1 Deltaproteobacteria bacterium HGW-Deltaproteobacteria-3
GGAATTCCAGACCTCTGCAAAGGGTTTTTCCGCGATGTTGCCCATTTTGGAAAAATCTTTCGCTATATCGCATCCCAACATGTCGAATTCAGGGGTGATCTCGATTTTTGTCAGGCCGATAGAGCAGCTCCGGCAGCTAAACGTGGCATTTTTATGGAACTCCCAAGATTCGTGGCTATCTTCCTCTCCGTATGAGCGGAGCATGATGCGCAAGGAAGGAAGAAAGAGATCAGGGGGGAATTTTTTCGCATGCGCATTCAGCCGCATCCAAAAATCATATGCCTGCGAATCGGAAATCAAGAGCTCCGGATGCTTGAGTGACCGGTCGGTGCGCTGAATATTAAGGAAATGGAAACGTTTCACATGTGGATATAACTCGTCGATGATCAAATGCGCGCTGTCGATATTCACGCTGCTCAGGACGCATGATATCTGGAGCTGCAAGCCGCATTTCGCGAGATGCTTGATGTTGTGCAGGACGGTTGCCCCCATTCCCCGTGTCAGATCGTTGATGCGCGGGTCTGGCGAATCGAGGGAAACCTGGAGGATCATCTTCTTGCCGTCCGCAATACCGGCAAGCCGCGAGGCCTTCTCCTTGTCGAGCAGCACGCCATTCGTCAGCACACCCATTTGCATCCCGCTGTCGAGGATTTGCTGAATCACTTGGAATATCTGCGGGTGGAGAAATGGTTCTCCCCCTGCGATGGTTATGTCAAATACGCCCAAGTCCCGGAATTCATCCACCAGCATGAACAGCCTTGCCGGATCCATGTAGATGTTTCGTGAGGCGTCCGCGTAGCAGTATTTGCAGGCGAGATTGCATCCTCCCGTAATCCAGAGACTGGCGGTGAGCGGCGCTTTCAGTGGGGCCCGGCAGTCTATATCGTTGTCCATAGTCCGGCGCCTTTGAGAAAACTGACAAATGATTCCATCTCACCCTCGGCAAACTGTGCTGATTTAAATGTTTTCAATTGTGCCGCGGGAGTTTTTTTCATTTCTTCGAGCAGTTTGTATCCCGGCGCATTCACCTTGTACACCCGGTCATTAACCGGGTCGAGAACAAGGCCGCCAAACTCTTCCTTGCGCATGATGAGCTTGGCCATGACATCTTCGCCC
>PHAW01000101.1 GCA_002841785.1 Deltaproteobacteria bacterium HGW-Deltaproteobacteria-3
TCCGAGGGGTTGGGGTTCATGGCGGCGCACACCTTGTCGGACAAATTCCAGAAGGTTGCCACTTCGACCCCTATCTGGTCAAAGGTCAACCCCTCGAGAATTTGCCGGGTCGCGGCGTCCTCGGACATGCCTCCGGCCACCTTTTCCTCGATCTCCCGGGAGATCTCCGGCATGTAGATGCAAACGATAATCTTGCCGAGATTGTGGAGAAGGGCGCAAATAAAAGCTTCTTCCGGCACGATATTGAGATTTTTCTCAACCGCCAGATCACGGGCCTGCAGAGCGCTCAAAAAGGAGCGGGTGAGAAGTTTGCTGATCCCCTCTTTCTCGACGCCGTTTTTGACAAAATCTTCAAACAGGGCAATGCCGGTGGCAAGATCGCGAACCGCGTCAAACCCGATGATGGTCACGGCCCTGGAGATGGAATTGACCGGACGGCCGAGGGAATAGAAGGCGGAATTAACCACCTGCAATACTTTGTTGGTAAGGGAGTAATCCTTAAGGATAACCTTGGAAAGCTCGTAGCCCGCGCTCTGGCTGCTGTGGGTCAGGGCAATCAGCTCCTGGACATTATGGGACATGGCCGGGAGTTCCGGGAGTTCACCCATGTTCATTTTTGCAAATATTTCAGCAAGTTTCCCGCTTGACGGCGGTGAGGTCTCAGTCATGTTTTCCTGCACCGACCCAAAAGTGAAACAACCAGCCCCGCATCATTCCTCGCCTCTAACTTACCATTATAACTATAGAATATTTACAAAAAAATCTAAAGCAGTAACGTTTTTTTATTACACCCTACTGTGATATATGATACGGTCATAACAGGCAAGTTAATTTCATGCAACTTTCTGATATAGTTATGACAAATAGTTGCGTCAGCCGTTTTACCAAAACCACGGAGCATCCGTATTGTCATGTTTCTGCATGGACAGATTCGGACACATTACTGACAAAAAATGCAATCTCGGGAAAGGATGATGATGCAGGACGGAACGATCAATCTTGAAGATTACACCAAATCGGATTGGACCATTATGCTGAATGACCGGGTTATCACGAGCTTCACTACCCACGAAGGAAGCAAGCTCATTATCGGCCGCAGCCCCGATGCGGATGTGGTCATCGACAACACGGCCATCTCCAGACACCATTCTTCCCTTGAGCTTCGCGATGGCCGCCATTACCTGGCAGACCTGAAAAGCACCAACGGCACCACGGTCAACGGAAAGAAGATTGCATCCAAGGTTCCGATCACCAGTAAAGACGTTATTTTCATCGGCAAATTCCGCTTGATCCAGGCAGCGGCGGATGAGCAGCATGCTTCGTCATCCTATGCCACTGCCATGGATATTGATGACGAAGCAACTGTTTTTGTCAGCTCTCCGAGACAGCAGGCCGCAGTCCAACCCGGCCAGGGCGCGCCTCCCTCCCCAACAACCGAGGTTTACAGGCTCACGGTAATTGAAGGCAGCGCCTCGCCTGCCGCCCTCTCCCTTGACGGAAAAAGCAGCGCGAAAATCGGCAAGGATCCGTCCTGCGACTTGATTATCCCCGGCTGGCTTGTCGGCAAGCCCCAATGCTATGTGGTAAGCAAAAAAGACAAATATTTCATAGTGCCCCAGCGATCATGGACGAATACCAAGCTCAACGATGTCATCATCAAAGAAGAACGCCTCTTGCGCAAAGGCGATATCATCCAAATCAAGAGTGTGAAAATCAGGTTCGACTAATCTCCCAAGGCATTTCAGGGGAACCATCCGCCCAGGAACCGCCCCTCCTCAACCCTGCTAACAATCCGCAGGTGCCCGTCTGGTCCCCTGGCGACACCATCCTTAACCGTTACCATATCGAGCAGGTTATGTCGGGGTCCATGGGGAATGTTTACATCTCCGAACATCTCGGCTGGAAAATAAAGGTCGCCATCAAAGCTCCCCGGCCTGAAGTGCTTGCGGACCGTGAAGGCCTGAGCCGGATACTCAAGGAAGCCAACGGCTGGGTCCGGATGGGCATGCATCCCAATGTCGCCTCCTGTTTTTATGTTCTGGCCATCAACAAAATTCCCCACCTCTTCATTGAATTCATCGATGGGGGAAATCTTTCCGAATGGATCAAGGCCGGCCGTTGCAGAAATCTCCGCACCGCCCTCTCTCTTGCCATTCAATTCTGTCACGGCATGGAATTTACCCACCAGCGCGGCATTATCCATCGCGATATCAAGCCCCAGAATATCCTGATCACCAAGAACTCCCTGCTGAAGATAACCGATTTCGGCATCCTCCTTGCCCATGGGGATGCCGAAACAGGCGATGGCCTGGCGTCAGGCGCCGACCCGGCAGATCACGAAGCGACCATCGGTTTTCGAGGAACCCTCGGGTACGCCTCCCCGGAACAACTGCGCGACGCCCACACCGTTGACCTGCGAACGGACATTTTCTCTTTCGGCCTCTGCCTCTGGGTCATGCTCTGCGGCAAAAAGCCATTTACCAACAATGCGCTGAAACATAAAATACCCACCCCGACGCCGGTGGCGCCGGACATCAAATTCTCCAAGGCACTCAAAGAAGTTTTACGCAAAAGCGTTGCCTACAATCCCGACGACCGCTATGCCAATTTTGCCGAAATGCGGGCGGCCCTGAACGAAGCGTATACCGCGGCCTTCAACACCGCCTGCCCCTACGCGGAACTCAGCAATATCGACCTCAGGGCGGACAGCCTGAACAACAGGGCCGTCTCCCTTTTTGAGCTTGGGGAGATCAAAGAAGCTGCCGCCTGCCTCAATAAAACCCTTGAAATCAACGAAATGCTTCCCGAAGCCGTGTACAATATGATCTTGCTCAACTGGCGCTCGGGGGCAAAAGCCACAAAAATTATTCGCCAGATCGAAACCGCCAAAAAGCGTGGGGCGACAACCCCCTGGCTCACCGAAATGGAGGGTGCGGTCAAACGCAGCATGGTGGAGGACAAGGGCGATCCTGCCAAGCAGCAGTATCCGGAATTTCGCCTGTGCCTCCCCAAAAATTCCTTGGAAGTTTTTCGCGAAGGCCAGCTTCACCTCTCCGTGCAGCGCAATATCCTCGACCATCTGGATAATAAACGCTATGGCCCCTGCCATGATATCCTGATGACGGCCTGGAAAAACAGCAGCTACAAAAAAGACAAGATCTTCAACATGGTCTACCACCGACTGTTGCTGGTGGGGACAAAAAAGAAGGTGCTGGGGGTCCAGCGCTTCCTGACCCTGAAAGGCGATGAGGGCCCGGTCAAGCATCTTGCCCATATCCCGAACACGAAAAAGTTTGTTGCCGCCGGCCCGGAAGGGAAAATAATCCTCCACGACCTGGGCACCGCCTCACATCAAAGCATTGTCTTGGCAAAAGAGGGCAGCGCCATTTCCGCCCTGGCCATCTGCCCGCTGGGCAAATACATCGCCGTAGGCGCGCAGGATGGCACCGTTTGCCTGTTTTCCACAAAAACCGGCACCCAGGAATCGAAGACAGCCGCCCACACCGGCCCGGTGCACGCCCTGGCCTTTAGCGAAAATGGCCGCCACCTTGCCTCTGGCGGCGCAGACGGGATCATGAAGATACGCAAGCTGGGCACCGGTCCGGAAATGACAACCACCATCAAGGAAGGTGGTTCCGTCCGCGCCATTATCTATACCGCCAGCGGCTTGAACCTGATAACCGGAAGCGAAGACGGCTCCGTCCGCTTCTGGGACGCCATGCCGGTTATCTCCCTGGCAAACTCGCTTGATGGCCAGCGCTTCATCTCGGCCGGCACCGACCGGCATTTAAAAGTATGGGAACACACTACCGGCCGTTGCCTCAAATCGATCAAGGCGCACGACGAAACCATTTCTTCCGCCTTGTTTCTCCAAGACAATCAGACCCTGATCTCCGGCTGTGAAGATGACATCATCAAGCTCTGGGACAGCAGCAGCGGCGAATGCCTTGCCGTTCTTGACGGCAGAGGCGACGGCATTTACAGCCTTGCCCACGGGCCTAAGCCCCACACCTTTCTTTCCGGAAGAAAAGATGGGGCCATTGTGTTCTGGATGGTCATCTACCAACTGCATTTTGAGTAATTTCCCCGGCAGGGAATAGAGCGGAATCTTCATGATCTTCGGGTTCTTAAAAAAAATCTGCAAACGCAAGCCCAGAACCATTTCTTTTTATGGTCGCACGGACACCGGCATGGTTCGGGACCACAACGAAGACAGCTTTTGCTCACTCCGCAACCGGCGTCTTTTCGTGGTCGCCGATGGCATGGGCGGCCATAATGCAGGCGAGATCGCCAGCCACCTTGCCATCGAAGCCCTGCTTGAATTTCTCTCGGAAGAAAAAATCCGGGAGATGCGCGGCAACGACGAGCAAATCCACCAGAGTATGCTGGCGGCCTTCAGTCATGCCAATCAGACAGTGATGAACAAGGCCGCCGCCGAGGAAACGATGAAGGGGATGGGCTGCACCATGGTAGCCTGCCTTCTTGACGGAAACCGCCTCCACACCTGCCATGTGGGCGACGCGCGCTGTTATCTTTTTGAAAAAGGCCGCCTGCAACAGATCACCACGGATCATACCGCGGTGACGTACATCACCAAAACCGATACCGACCGCAAAGAAATCCAGATCCCGCGGCATGTGGTAACCCGCGCCATCGGCTTCAACTCCCCGGAAGGGCCGGAATACCACAACACCATGTTACGGCCGGGCAGCAGGGTGCTTCTCTGTTCCGATGGGCTGTGGAACATGGTTGACCACACCCGCATTGAGCAAATCCTCCTCAATGCCCCCACCCCGGAAAAAGCCAGCGAAGCCCTGGTCAAGGCAGCCAATGATCAAGGCGGGCGCGACAACATCACTGCCCTGGCAATCTTTTATTAAAGGGAAATACAATGTCTGCCCAGCACAACGCTCCGAATACCCTTGAAAATATCGCCGCCGATCTTATGGTCCTGGCCAATGATCTTGCCCAGGGAAAACTCCGGGTTGGCAATCGGCTTGTCGAGATAGGAAACCCTCTGTTTATTAAAACCAAGCAAAAGATCACCGGCGACACCGCTTATTGCACCCTTTCCTTTCAAGTGCCCCTCCGGAATCCGGACCAGGAAGAGATGGCGACGCCCGACCAGAGACATACGTCTAAAAAAAGAGATGCCCGCAGAGATGGCAAGGATGCCCGTTTGCAGGGACGCCCCCCGGAGGGGAAAAAAATAAAAAAAGAGATTGCAAGCCTCTGGAAAACCGTTGGCAAAAAACTGGAACAGGGACAGGCTCCCACCCCTGCCGAAGAAAAATCCCTTCTTGCCGCCTGTGAAAACTATTGCCTTTTCTCCGAACCAGCCTGGCATGAAGAGTGGCTCCGCTGCTGCACGATCCTGCGGGAAGCCTTGACTTGCGCCCACAGAGGCGATCTGTCCAAGGCACTGGCGCATGCGGAGGAAATGAACCGTCTTACCAAGGACTGCCACAAAAAACACAAGTAGCCTCTCGCCATGACCCCCTTCGAGATTGTCAAAAGGACCCCGAAAAATAATTGCCGGAAATGCGGCTATCTGACCTGTCTCGCTTTTTCCGCGGCTGTGGCCAAAAGCGGTGAGGATGTTGGCAAATGCCCCTATCTTGACACCACCGGCCTGGATGTTTTGCAACCCCTTGGGGTTGCCCTGGAAGAACTTTCCGGGCAACGCGATCAAATCCTTATCGAACACCTGAAAAGCAAGATTTCCACCCTGGACTTTTCCCGTATTGCCGCCCCTCTGGGCGCCAGCCTCCGTGGCGGGAACAACCAGACCTTGTCGTTTCTTTTTCTGGCACAGGAGATTTTCCTCAACAGGCAGGGCATCCTCCTTGACGGCCACCCCCCGGATGACCCCAGGGACCAGATCCTTCTCTATAACTATATCCACTCCCAGGGAGGACCGGATCCGACTTTTGACTGGATCGGCCTGGAAACCCTGCCAAACTCCATTTCCAAGGTAAGAACTCTTGCCACCTATTGCGAAAATAGACTGGCGGAACTCTTTGCCCCTCTTCCCGCCGCAACAATCATGGCCGCTTGCCAGGCGTTAGGAGGGATCCCGCATCCGGCTCCTTCTGCGACGCTCGGTTGCATTATCCCGGTCCTGCCCAAGATTCCGCAATATCTTGTCTACTGGGAATCGGAGCCGGACGAAGGATTTCCCGCAAAGGTCAAGATACTTTTCGATCGCCAGGTTCTCAATTTCCTCGACTTGGAATCCCTGATTTTTTCAGCGGAACGTCTGGCGGATCGCCTCGCCCTCGAGCTTGCCCAAGCAAGCTGCTCCCCCCGCTGAAGGCCACCCTGCCCCATGATGAACTGATGACATTCGAGCAAATTCCTGTCATACTGTTTTCTCTGAAATGAAAAAACATCCCTTCCAATAGTCAGATAAAGAGTCATGGCCCGACAACCCGCCCCACACACCGCTCCCCTGGCAGAACGGCTGCGCCCGCAAACACTGGATGATTTTGTCGGGCAAAAACAGCTTCTCGGCGAGGACAAGCTTCTCCGTCGGCTCATCCGCCAAAGTTATCTGCCCTCCCTGCTCCTCTGGGGTCCGCCCGGCACCGGCAAAACCACCTTGGCTCGGATCCTGTCCCGGACAACCGGGGCTGAATTCACCTTCTTTTCCGCAGTGCTGTCCGGAGTCAAGGATATCCGGGAAATAGTGTTGCAAGCCCAGGGTGCCAAGGATGAGCGCGACATCGCCACCATTCTTTTCGTGGACGAAATCCACCGTTTCAACAAAAGCCAGCAGGACGCGTTTCTACCCCATGTGGAAAGCGGCCTCTTGACGCTCATCGGGGCAACCACCGAAAATCCCTCTTTCCACGTTATCGCGCCCCTCCTCTCCCGGTGCAGGGTTCTGGTGCTTGAACCGCTGCAGCCCGAGGATTTGCAAACCATTCTCCAGCGGGCCATCACGGACAAGGAACAGGGGCTGGGCTCCTGGCAGATAACTCTTGCGCCGGAGGCTTCCGCCCACCTGGCCAGAATTGCCGACGGCGATGCCCGCAACCTGCTGAACAGCCTGGAAATCGCCGCCAATCTTGCCGAACCGGATGCCACGGGCACCCGGCATATAACCCTGGCCACGGTGGAAGAAGCGATCCAGCGCAAAAGCCTGCGCTACGATGCGGACGGCGAGGAGCATTACAACCTGATCTCCGCCCTGCACAAAAGCCTGCGGGACAGCGATCCGGACGGCGCCCTCTACTGGCTGTGCCGGATGCTCGCTTCCGGAGAGGAACCCCTGTATGTGGTCCGTCGCCTGATCCGTTTCGCCTCGGAAGACATCGGCAATGCGGACCCGCAGGCCCTCATGGTTGCCATCAACGCCAGGAACTCCTATCAGACCCTGGGCAGCCCCGAGGGCGAACTCGCCCTGGCCCAGGCTGTCACCTATCTTGCCACCGCCCCCAAGAGCAACGCCGTCTATGCCGCTTACAATACGGTAATGCAGGAGATCAGGCGCACCGGCAGCCTGCCGGTGCCGCTCCACCTGCGCAATGCGCCAACCGCGCTGATGAAGGATCTCGGCTACGGCCAGGGCTACCAGTATGCCCATGACGACCCGCACGCCTTGGTGGATCAGCATCATTTGCCCGTACAACTTGAAGGAAAAATCTATTATCAACCCGCCAATCGAGGGTATGAAGCGGTGATCCGGGACCGCCTCACCAAATGGCGGCAGTTGTTGCGGGATCGAAAAAAACAACCAGCCTGATTCTCTCTTTGGACGATTGTCAGACCAGGAGCGCATGACCACCATGAACAGACACGCCGCTTTTTTGCTGTTTTTCTCTCTTGCCCTGCTGAGCATAACCTTACCCACGCCAGGGGATGCGGCACAACAGACCACCCCGCCTGTCCGTCACGAACTGAGCCTCTTCTTTGCCAATGATGTGCGGGGCGAAACGGAGCCGTGCGGCTGACAAAGCAACCAGTTGGGCGGTCTGCCCAAGAAAGCGCAACAGCTTGAGGCCCTGCGGGGAAAAAAATCCGCAGTACTTGCCCTTGACAGCGGAGCCCTGCTTTTCAAGAATGAGAAATTGCCTCCGGACCAGCGCGAACAGCTCGCCGCTACCGCGCAGGGAATTGTGGCGGCATACAGCACGATGTCCTTTGCTGCGGTCGCCGTGGCCAGAGAGGATCTCGCAGCAGGCCTTCCCTTCCTCCTCGCCGCCCAGAAAAAATCGAACTTCCCCTGGCTGAGCGCCAACCTGCTCAGCCGCAACGAACGAAAGCCCCGGTTCAAACCGCATACCCTGATCACGGCAGGAGATCTGCGCATCGCGGTCATCGGCCTCACCGCCCAAGGACCGGACTCGCTCCTCACGGAAAAGGACAACGCGGTCATTGCTCCCTGGGAAGAGGTTTTGCCCAAGGAACTCTCCCAACTGCGCGGACAAGCCGACATGACCATTCTGCTTTCCAGCTTTCCCGCACCAGCAAACCGCAAGATCGCGGAGGCCCATCCCGAGATCCACCTGATTCTCCAGGCAGGGAACACCCAGGGCAACATCGCTCCGGAGCGGGTCAACAACACCCTGATCACCCAGGTGGAATCCCAAGGCAAATCCGTGGGCATTCTGGAGGTGCAATGGAACAAACAGAGCAAGAGTTGGGAGGAGCCCGGCGCCGAAAATCTGCTGACAGACAAGAAAAACGAGCTGGACCGGTTGGGGTGGCAGATCAACCGGTACCGCAAGCAAGGCGACCCGGCGCAGGCATTCAAGGACCAGCCCCAAATGCTTGCAGTCTATAACGACCTGCTTGCCAGACAGCGACTGCTGGACGAGGAGATTCTCCTTCTCACCGCCCAGCAGAAGGCGCGGGAGACAAACCGCCAACGATTCT
Source organism: Deltaproteobacteria bacterium HGW-Deltaproteobacteria-3 (assembly GCA_002841785.1). Lineage (GTDB taxonomy): Bacteria > Desulfobacterota > Desulfobulbia > Desulfobulbales > Desulfurivibrionaceae > Thiovibrio. Next base: position 8,881 of record PHAW01000101.1, read on the forward strand.
CCTCGTACAGCTCCCGTTTTGAAACCATGCGCAAGGACCTTCCGGACAACCCGGCGATCCGGGCCATTGTCGATGCAACCACCAGCGAGGTGAACCGGATCGGCAAGGCGGCGGTACAGGCGAGAATATCGGACAAGACCGGGAAAAACCAGGGAGGTATTCCGGAAAATTATGCCGGCAGCACCGCCTGCACACGCTGCCATGCCCCGCAGTTTGCCAAATGGCGCGCCACCCAACATGCCACAGCCTATGACACCCTGGAGGCAAAGGGTCAGCAGTTCAATGTGCAGTGCCTGCCCTGCCACATCACCGGCCCAGCCGCCCAGACAGGTCAGGAAATGCTCGCCCTTGCCCATGATCTGCGCCAGGTCGGCTGCGAATCCTGCCATGGCCCGGCCCGCGCTCACACTCTGCAGCCGACGGCGGCCAAAGCCGGCCAGCCGACCATGGCCACCTGCCTGCGCTGCCACAGCGGCGAGCATGACGACAGCTTCAACTTCAGCGAAGCGCTCTCCCGCCTTCGCTGCGGCGGTGACTGAGCGGCATGATCGGGTAGGAGGCGGGGTTGCCCCCGCCGTCCTCCCACACCACCGTGCGTACGGTTCCGTACACGGCGGTTCATGAAACAACTTGAAGCCGACGGTA
>PHAW01000102.1 GCA_002841785.1 Deltaproteobacteria bacterium HGW-Deltaproteobacteria-3
TCCCCAGGGGGATACGAGCTGCTGTGCCGGACCAGACAAGATTGACTATCAACCACTTCTCCTTGTCCAGTAAAACGAAACATACAAGGGGGATTTATTAGTCGATGATACTGCATCTTGTCCGTATGCAATATCTTAACCGGACAACGCTGTCCATTGATGGCTTATTCGGAAAAATTGACAAAGCGTAAGGTCATGATGGAATGAGGTGGGCTGATCGTGCGGGCAGCCCGATCGTGGTATTGCAGAGCAAAGGGAACCGCCTGGTCCGTGCGATTCATGACCACGACGGCGATTTTCCCCTCCGGGTTGAGGAAGGCTGTTGTCTCGAGTGCATCGGTCGTGCCGGCGTGCAGGATGCGTTCGGCGCCAGGGCGAATGTAACGGGAGAAATGGCCGAGATAGTAGAACGAACTCTGATACAGGGGCAGGCCTGCCTGGGTATCCACCAGGATGGGCGCGCTGCAATAATTGCCGACATGATTGGGGCCGCCGCGCTCATCCAAGATAAGATTCCAATCCACCCAAGCCACGGTCCAACGGTTCAGGTCATTAATGAGCGAACGCCCGTAGCGCTCGCCTACGCCCCATTCGCCTGTGTGCGGGCCGCCCTCCTGACACCCTTCGCTGAAGAGCAGTTGTTTATCCGGAAAGGCTTCGTGCATGGCGGTCAGATTGTCGAAATGATCCCCCACATACCAGTGAAAAGCCGCACCCCATACGTATTGCGCAGCCTGCGGGTCATCGTACACGACTCTGGCGCGATCGTAGATGGCATCACGGTTGTGGTCCCAAATCATCAGGTTAAGATGGCCCAGCCCCTCTTTCTGCAGGGTCGGCCCCAAATAATCACGGACAAAATCGCGCTCTTCTTCGGCGGAGTACAGGCAGGAATCCCACGATTGGCTGGCTTCCGGTTCATTCTGGACGCTGAGGCCCCAGAAGGGGATGCCTTCTTTTTCATATTCCCGAATGTAGCGGCAATAGTAACGCGCCCAAACATCACGGCATTCCGGGAGCAGCCGGCCGCCGCCATTCATCTGCCTGTTCGTCTTCATCCACGCCGGCGGGCTCCAGGGGGAAGCGAACAACTTCAGGCCGCCGCTCAGGCGCAGGGCTTCCTTGAGCATGGGCAGAATAGCGGCGCGGTCACGCTCGATGGAAAAGTGTTCCAGGCTAAAATCGCCGGCCACTTCATCATGGGCGTAATTCCCCAGGGAAAAATCGCAACTGTTGATATGCGTCCGCCCCATGGTGTACCCCAGGCCAGTGTGCGGGTCGAAGTATGCCCGCATAACTTCGGCTTGCTTTTCCGCGGGGAGTTTTTGCCAGGTAACGGCAGCCGATTCAGTGAATGCGCCGCCAAAGCCTTCCATCTTCTGGAAGCGCTTGCGCGGATCGATGGTGATGGTGGGTGTTTCCGGTCGCGCGGCTTCAAAAACCACGGGGGGCTGTTCGGTCAGGCGGGCTGGGGTGTCTCTGGCTGTGAGCGAGATGTGGACGATATGGCGGGACATGCATTTCTCCGAAGGTAACTGTTCAGCAGCACCACATCTGCTTTGTTATCGGCCTGTTCGCATACCCAATGTATTCACCCAGAGGGTATAAGTTTCGTAGAGCAGACAAGCTGCTCACTCAGCTATAGCTCACAGGCCTCTGTCGCGCATCTGCGGCACTGCTGAACAGTTACATCCTGTGGTTTTTGCTCTATCATGGCATTAAGCTGGATAGTTAGCTCCGAAGGAAGTATCTCTCGTCACGCAATTTGGGTTCAGGCTCCAAGGCGCCCAGGAGGGGTTTGCGCTTGTCGGTATTATCTCGGGCATCAACCGAGTGGGGTTCTTTTGTCCAGGCAGGCGGTTTCCATGACCTTAAGGCCCATCTGCAGGTGTTCTTGGGTGTAGGTGAGAAAGATCTCCTCGGCGCTGTCCTTGCTTTTGATCCCGCCTTTTTTCAGGGGCAGGTCGGAGACCAGCATCATGGCGCCGGTGGGCACGTTGAGGGCATATCCCACCGCGAACAGGGTGGCGATCTCCATGTCGATGGCCATGATCCGGTGTTTGCGGATGTATTGGATGAATTCGTGGTCAAACTCCCACATCCGGTAGTCGGTGGTCATCAGGATGCCCGACTTGGGCACCATCTTCAGTTCGCTGGTGATGACCTGTTCGCAGATGCGGTTGACGTGGATCGAGGGCAGGGCCGGGACATCCTTGGGCAGATAGTGCGGGCTGGTGCCTTCGTCGCGGATGCTGGCGGTGGGGATGATGATGTCGCCGATTTCCAGCACATCATCGATGCCGCCGCACATGCCGAGCATGAGCACGCACTTGATTTCATCGAGAAAGGAGAGGCAGTGCATGACAATGCCTGCCGAGGGCGAACCGACCCCGTGGTTGATGATGCTTAAGTCCCGCTTGCGGTCATGGACCACGCTCCAGTGCCCGCGCTGGACCGGGTTGCCGGTGATGCGGGCGAAATCGTCGATGTAGCGGTGGAAGTTGCAGAGCAGGATGTGGGAGCCGAAGTCCTTGACGCTGGAGCCGGTGTAGCGCTCCAGGGTGTGCCGGGCGTAACTGTCGGGTCGCAGCTCTGTGCTCATCGTCTTCCTTCTGCTTATTTCTGGAAGGGGTTGTTGAGGAGCATGGTCTGTTCGCGGCCCGGGCCCACGGAAAGGATGTAGGCCGGGGTCTCGGTGAACTCCTCGATGCGTTTCACATAATCGCGGGCCTTGGCCGGCAGGTCGTCCACGCTGCGGGCCTGGCTGATCTCTTCGCTCCAGCCTGCGAGGTTCTCATACACCGGCTGCAGCTTGGCAAAGGTCTTGATATTGCCGGGCATGGCGGTCAATTTCTTGCCGTCCGCCTCGTAGCTGGTGGCGAGTTTCAGGGTCGGCTGGCCGCTCAAGACGTCGAGCTTGGTGATGGCCAGCCCGTTGATTCCGTTGAGGCGCACCGCCTCGCGGGCAATGACCCCGTCCAGCCAGCCGCAACGGCGTTTGCGCCCGGTGGTGGCGCCGACTTCCCCGCCTTTTTGCTGCAACTCATCGCCCACTCCGTCAAGCAGCTCGGTGGGGAAAGGCCCCTCGCCAACCCTGGTGGTGTAGGCCTTGAGGATGCCGATGACGCAGTCGATGTGGGAGGGGCCGAAGCCGCTGCCGGTGCAGGCGTTGCCCGCGACGGTGTTCGAGGAGGTGACAAAGGGGTAGGTGCCGTGGTCGATGTCCAACTGGGTGCCCTGGGCGCCTTCAAAAAGGATGTGCTTGCCGGCCTTGCGGCCATCGTCCAGGGCCACGGAAACGTTATCGATATACGGGGCAAGCCGCTCTGCGTATTGCATGTATTCGTCGTATATTGCCTCGGCTTTCAGCGGTTCGCAGTTGAATTTCTTGCTGAAGAGAAAATTCTTCTCTTCAAGGTTTTCGTGGAGTTTTTCCATGAGCGACCCGGCGTCCAGCAGATCCCCGGCCTTGATGCCCTTGCGCAGGATCTTGTCGCCGTAGCAGGGGCCGATGCCCCGGCCGGTGGTGCCGATCTTCTTGCCACTGGCCAGGGCCGATTCGCTGCAGGAGTCAAGCAACCGATGGTAGGGCATGATCAGGTGGGCGCGTTCGCTGATCATCAACCGCTGCGGATTCACCGGCAACCCGCTGGCCGCGAGCTTGTCCATCTCTTCCAGCAGAACGCCGGGGTCGAGGACCACGCCGTTGCCGATGAAGCACATCTTGTTCTCGTAGAGGATGCCCGAGGGGATGAGGTGGAAGACGTATTTCTTGCCCTTCACCACCAGGGTGTGGCCGGCGTTGTTGCCGCCCTGAAAGCGTACCACGAAATCGGCGTGCTCCGTCAACAGGTCGACGATCTTGCCTTTGCCCTCATCGCCCCATTGCGTCCCGACAATTACCACATTGGCCATCGTGTTTTCCCTCCGCAATCATCCGAAAAAAAGTTATCTCGTGAGCCTTTGACGGCGCTCATTATGTCATTGTGTCATGTGCAGCAGCAGGCACCATAGCCAAAGGAAAATAAAAAGTCAATCGCGGTGAGGTCTCGTAAAAAGGGGAGGCTGACACAGGTCCGCGATATAAGTTTACAGGGTTACAGGCGCCCACTGTCGCCGGTCGCTTTCGCTTCCTGCTGTAATCGCGGCTTTCTGCGATTTCAACAATCGGTGATGCCCCATTCTCTCACCGGGCGGCGGCTGGCTTGACACCCTCGGGTAAATGCCGTAGATTGCCCCTTGATGTGAGGCGTCGCTGATTTTTGCGGCAGACTGGACCTTTTTGCGGGCATATTTGAGGAAACTGCATGTTTGGCATAGGGCTTCCCGAGTTGATTCTGATCCTGGGCATCGCGCTTATCGTGGTGGGCCCGGAAAAGCTTCCGGAAATGGCGAAGTCCATTGCCAAGGTTGTGCTGGATCTGAAAAAAACAGCCTCGTCCCTCAAGGAGAGCCTGCATGAGGAGATGAAGGATGAGCTGGGGCAGGATCCCTGGCAGCAGAAGCTGGGAGACGCCTATCCCAATCTGCCCTCCACCTCGGTTCCAGAGCCGGACGCGGTGGAGATTGATGCGGTGTCGTCGCCTGATGCCAAGCCAGCCGTGATAGTCGCCGAACCCGAGGCCAAAGAAGAGAAACCGGCAGGATGACAGCGCTGGCCGGCCATTTCTCCGGGCATCTTCGAGAGTTGCGGAATCGGATATTGACGTCCTTTCTGGCAATCCTGGCGGCCACCCTGATCGCCTATGCCTTTTCAGAGGAGCTCGTCCGTTTTTTGATGGTTCCCTTGATCAAGGGGCACCCCAATCTGGCCAAACTCGTCTACACCAATCTCACCGAGGCCTTTGTCAGCTATCTGAAGGTTTCCCTGCTGGCCGGGCTCATGCTCGGGTTTCCGGTCTGCTGTTACCAGCTATGGATGTTTATTGCGCCGGGACTGCACCGTCATGAGCGGCGGATGGCGAGAACGGTGGTCTTCTGGGCCACCTTCCTGTTTGTCGGCGGGGTGGTGTTCGCCTATCTGGTGGTCATGCCGGAGATGCTCTCGTTTTTGCTGAGCTTTGCCGATGAGCAGCTTGAGCCCCTGCTCCGGCTGGACGCCTACCTCGGTTTTGTGGCGCGGACCTCGCTGGCCTTCGGGCTGGCCTTTGAGGTGCCCTTTCTCATGGTGATGACTGCCAAGGCCGGGATTGTGAGCAAGGGGTATTTCGCCAGGCAGCGGAAATATTTTTACCTCGCCATCCTGGTTCTTGCCTTTCTGCTCACCGCAGGCGATGTGTTGTCCGCCATTCTTCTTGCCGTGCCGCTTTTCGGGTTGTACGAGGCAGGCATCCTCATCAGCCGGCCATTCAAGGGGAAGCTGAAAGCTGAAGGCTGAAGCTACCGTGTTTCAATCTCCTTACCGAAGTGCAGTATGAGCCTCTTGCAAAATAGTTTATTGTGCTTCGACAGGGCTCAGCATGAACGGAAGAAACTATAATGATTTCAAGATAATTACCGTTCGCCCTGAGCCTGTCGAAGGGTCATTCCCTCTTTTTGCAAGAGCCTCGTCTTACACAAAGGCCTTGTTGGCCGCTGATTCTTCACTGCAAATCAGAGAACATACTGCGGAATCTTCAGCAATTCCCCGTTTCGCATCGCCGACTGGTGCGCGACAATGCCGGGCACCGTCAGGTTCAATGCCTGCGCCACGTCCACAAGCGGCGTACGGTCCTGCAGGATGGCCTCTATGAACTCACTCATCAGATAGCCGTGCGATCCGCCGTGGCCAGCGGGCTGAACTCCCGGCGGCAGAGGCGGCCGTTTGATCAATGGCATCTCCTT
>PHAW01000366.1 GCA_002841785.1 Deltaproteobacteria bacterium HGW-Deltaproteobacteria-3
CTTGTCGTGGGCTATTTGTACAACTTCGCCATTTTCTCCGATTTTCGTGCCCTTGCGGAGCATATAGCCAATGCCGGAGGAGTCCTGCACCATGGCCAGGAATCCGCGTTTGCCTGAAACAATGGCGACCAGGGTTAACTGGGCTGGTTCATATTTTTGGGTTCCCGTCAGTTCCGCCTTGGCCTCTGCTTTCATGATTTCCTGGGTGAGAAAAGGAAAAAATGGGTCCGGCCTTTCACGGTTATAGATAAAGGGGAGCGCCTGCCCGCCGGCAAGGGCGGATTCCAAGGCGTGATCCGGATCCGTGGCGGCTGTTTCCGGCGGGAGGGGTTCCGGCTGGGCATACGCTGGGTTACCCGCGCCCGCACAGTACACGCTTGCAATGATGGCAACCGCAAGGAAAATATTTTTTGAGTTCATGCTGTTCGTCATGGGAAGAGGTTCTCGCCGAATGTAACTGTCAACACTCCGCACCCTTGTAATTCCTTGCCGTTGACCTGCTATTTCTTCTTTTTCACATCTTTCTTTGCGCTCGCCTCAATTTCAGCGGGATCGAGAAAACGATAGGTGACAAGCTGAAAGGTTGAATTGAGGATCATTTCTCCGCCCATCTGTTTTGGGGTATCCATCTTGATGTTGTTCACGGAGACAACACGCGGGAGTTTGCTGATCTTGTCAAGAAAGATACCCACATTGTGATATGATCCCTGCACCGCGATATCCACCGGAATTTCCGCATAAAATTGCTGCGGTTTTTCCGCAAGCGGTTTGAAGGAGAGAACATCCAGGCCGGAAATGGTGGCCTGCCCTGAAATGGTGGCCAAGAGGGAAGGGATTTCTTTTTGGTCGGGCAGCAGCAGGGATGCTTCGGCAAATTGTTTTTCAACTTCCGCCATTTCCGCCTTGTGTTTGTCAAGGTCGCTGGCAATTTTTTCAACCTTGCGAATTTCCGCTTCGATCCCGGCCTTTTGTGTTTCAAGGGTCTTTATTTCGGCGTTTTTCGGGGAATAGGCGAGAAAAAAGAAAGCCACGCACGGCAGGATGCATGCCGCCCCGGCAATCAGCATCTTCTGCTTCATCTCA
>PHAW01000103.1 GCA_002841785.1 Deltaproteobacteria bacterium HGW-Deltaproteobacteria-3
GAGGAGTTCTTCTCCCGGTATCCGGGGCTGGATTATTCCATCTTCGCCACGGATATCTGCACCGAGGTGCTTGCCAAGGCGGAAGAGGCTATCTATTCCGATGATGTGGTGGCGCCGGTTTCGGCGGTGTTCCGCAATAAGTATTTGATGAAGGGAAAGGGCGCGCACAAGGGATTTCACCGGGTTGTCCCTGAGCTCCGCCGCAAGGTGGAATTCCGGCGGCTCAACTTCATGGATAGGGATTTCGGTATTGAGCGGAAGATGGACATCATCTTTTGCCGGAACGTGATCATCTATTTTGACCGGAAAACCCAGTGTGCGCTGTTTGAAAAATTTTATCGTCAGCTTTCTCCCAAGGGCTATCTGTTCACCGGGCATTCGGAAACCCTGGAAGGCATAGGAGACCGGATGGATCGTATCGCCGCGGCGGTGTATCGATGCCGCAAATAAGGGATATCCTCGATACGGATCTCCCGGTGGTGAACCTGCATCCCGGCGAGCTGTTTGTCGCCCAGGAGCCGACCCTGATCACCACAATCCTCGGCTCCTGCGTTTCGGTGTGCCTGTTTTGCCCCAGCCAGAAGACCGGGGCCATGTGCCATGGGGTGATGCCGGTTCGAGCGGATCTGGATGTGGAGGATAGTTTTCGCTTTGTGGAGAGTTCGGTGCGGTACATGGTTGAGATCCTGACCCACGGCGATGTTTTGTGCCCCAATGCCGGACTGGTGGCAAAGATCTTTGGCGGGGCGGATGTCCTGGATTTCCGTTTTGGCCCGGCAACCGATGCCAGGAGCATTGGCGCGATGAACATCAAGGCGGCGCGAGAGGCGTTGGCTCGATACAATGTTTCCATTGCCGTGGAGGAGGTGGGCGGAGTGCATGGTTGCAAGCTCTTTTTCTATACCCACACCGGCGAAGTTTTGCTGCGGCGTATTCCCCGTTCTTCTGTCCCAGGGTGATGTCGATGTCTCATGGTAAAATCAGGGTGCTGATCGTCGATGATTCCGCCGTGGTGCGGCAGACCTTGACCGATACGCTGCAGTCGGACCCGCATATCGAGGTGATGGGAGCGGCCAGGGATCCCTATGTGGCCGCCGACCTTATCGCCAAGGAGGTGCCTGACGTCATCGTGCTTGACGTGGAGATGCCGCGCATGGACGGGATCACCTTTCTCCACAAGCTCATGAGCCAGCATCCCATCCCGGTGGTCATGTGTTCGACCCTTACGGAAAAAGGGGCGGAAACCACGCTCAAGGCCCTGGAATATGGGGCCATCGACATCATCCAGAAGCCCAAGCTTGGCACGAAACAGTTCATCGAAGAGTCCAGAATCCGGATCTGCGACGCGGTCAAGGCCGCCTCCAGGGTCATGGTCAAGCGCATTGCCGCCAAGCCCCATCATGTGGAGAAAAAACTCACCGCCGATGTCATGCTGCCCCCGCCTTCCTCCACCGCCATGGTGCAGACCACCGAACAGGTGGTGGCGGTGGGCGCCTCCACCGGGGGCACCGAAGCCCTGCGGATATTTCTCGAAGCGCTGCCCGGGGATTGTTCCGGCATTGTCATTGTTCAGCACATGCCCGAGGGGTTTACCCGCGCCTTTGCCGAGCGGTTGAACGGACTGTGCCGCATCCGGGTGAAGGAAGCGCAGGACGGCGACACCGTGTTGCGCGGTCAGGCCCTGATTGCCCCCGGCAACCGGCACATGATGCTGAAACGCAGCGGCGCCCGCTATTTCGTGGAGATCAAGGACGGCCCCCTGGTTTGCAGGCACCGCCCCTCGGTGGATGTACTTTTCCGTTCCACTGCCCGCTACGCCGGGAAAAATGCCATCGGCATCATCATGACCGGCATGGGGGATGACGGGGCGCGGGGGATGGCCGAGATGCACCAGGCCGGAGCCTACACCATCGCCCAGGATGAGGCGTCCTGCGTGGTTTTCGGGATGCCCAAGGAGGCCATCGCCCTTGGCGGGGTGGAAAAAGTTTTGCCCCTTGAGCGGATTGCTCCCCAGGTAGTCGCGAAATGAAAAAAAAGATTCTAAAAAGGAAGCCCGTGTAATAGTATATTACCATATTGGATGGACACGCTTTTGCCTGTGAAGGGCTGGACAAGCCGGAAGGATAACGAGCGAGAAGGAGTACCATGGATCTCTTAAAGGATTTTGCGCAAAAAGATATGATCGAACAGATCATCTGCCTGGATGAGATCAAGGAATCCAGGTTGGTGGAAGCCATTCCGGGCTTGTGGAATCTGTATGCCAATCCGCTTGGAGATCAGGCGGTGACGGGAGCAGGAGATCATCGCCGGCCTGGAGCATCAATCAGCGGCTGTCCGTCTCCTCTGCATCCGGCGGGCGGCCGACGGTGGTTCCGCCGCCCTCAAGGACGCGCTGGTGCAACTCCTTGGCTCGGCGGCGGACAACGAGTTGGTCTCCGAGATCATTCGGGCTCTGTGCAATTTCAAGGATGCGGGTCTTACCGGTATTCTGCTGCCATATCTCAAGCATGATGATTATTCCGTGGTTGCCTGGGCCATGCGCTCCCTTGCCGGCACCCATGATCCTGCAGTCTGTAGTGCCTTGATGGCCTTGGTTTCAGAGAGCAGGGAGGTGCATAACGCAGATGTCGGGTGTGATTTGCGCACAGCTCTGGCCGTGGAAAACCTCGCCAATTTCCCCGGCGACAAGACGGCGGATTTTCTCATCGGGTTCATCCACCACGCCAACCCCTCGTTCCGGCGGGTCGTGATCTCCACCCTTGCCGGCATGGGGGAGGGGATTCTTTCTGCCTTGGAAAGATGTCTCGATACCGGTGACAAGGATGAAAAAATCATGGCGGCCAACGTCATCGGCATGACCGGGAAAAAGCGGGGCGCCGATATCCTGGTCGCCCATCTGGAAAATGCCGGAGAGGCCAATCTGAGATTCGCCATCTATGAAGCGCTGGGAAGAATCACCTCCATGCGCAGCGTGATTGGCTTGACAGACGGCTTGGCCGAGACGGATGATCTTGTCCTCATTGCCGTGGTGACAGCCCTTGATCACCAGTGCAATCCGGGGGTGGTCAAGGTGCTGAACGAGATCATTGCCAGGGGCGATGCCCAGAGCGGGCGGGTGCTTTCGGCCATCATTACCTCCCACGCCCGGCAGGTCTTTGCCGCCCTCTATAAAGATGGCGGACAGCGCGCTACCTTGCTTGGCGCCGTGGCGAAATCCGGGGATCATGAAGCCATCGGCGCCTTCCGGGCCGAACTGGAGAGGATCGGAGGAGGCCAGGCCGCAAAGGATATCCAGGAATTGAGCCTCGCCGATGTCGGCGCCAAGGAAAAACGCATTCTTGCCGCGGATGACTCCAAGGCCATGCTCTTCTTTTATAAGGGGGTTGCCGCAGACCTCGGCATGGAGCTGGTCACGGTGGAAGACGGCAAAAAAGCCTTTGATTATCTCCAGATAGACAGCGAGTTTGACCTGATCATCACCGACATGAACTCGAGCTGACCTGCGAGATCCGGAAAAAAACGGAATGGGCAAAGATTCCGGTGTTGATGGCGACAACCGAATCGGAGAAAACCCAGTCGGAACTGGCCCGGCAGGCCGGGGTGACGGATTTCATCACCAAGCCCTTTTCCAAGGAGGATTTCAAGGCGAAGATCGGACAGATGTTTGCCTGACAGGTGCGCCATGGTCTTGGGGAACACAGAGTCTGCCCCTGGGCAGGCTCTTTTTGTTTGACCCGCCGGGGTTTCTTCCGTATTATTCCACAGGGCATGCGTCCTGCCAACCCAGCCTTTGCGCTGAATTTTTTTTGATCCTGCATGGGGAAGACAATGAGCAAACCGTTTGGAATTACCGTAAGCCGTCACATCATGGACAGCCAGCGTCTGCATCCTGAGGCCACCGGCGATCTGTCCGGTCTGCTCAGTGAATTGATCGTGGCCGCCAAAACGATCAATGCCGAAGTCAATATGGCCGGATTGGCCGACGTCCTGGGGATGGTCGGAAAAACGAACATCCAGGGCGAACATGTGCAGAAGCTCGACGAGCTGGCCAACAACACCATCAAGCGCCGCATGGCCCGCTGCGGCTACATCTGCGTGATGACCTCGGAGGAGGAGGCGGATATCATTCCGGTGGCCGAGGGGAGTGCGGGGAAATACACCCTGGCGTTTGATCCGCTGGACGGCTCATCCAACATCGATGTCAACGTGAGCATCGGCACCATCTTTTCCATCCACCGGCGGATATCCACCAATGATCTTACCCCCCAGGGCGATGAAGCCGATCTGTTGCAGAAGGGGCGGGCTCAGGTGGCTGCCGGGTATATCATCTACGGCTCCAGCACCATGCTGGTGTTCACCACCGGTGAGGGGGTGCATGGCTTTACCCTTGATCCCAGCGTGGGCGAGTTCTACCTGTCGCATCCTGATATCAGGGTGCCGGAGCGGAGCAAATATTTTAGTGTCAACGAGGGAAATTACAACTTCTGGAACAGCGAGGTCAGGAGGTTCGTGGAATACTTGAAGGAAAACGACAAGGAAACCGGGCGACCCTACAATGCTCGGTACATCGGCTCATTGGTCGCTGATTTTCACCGCAACCTCATTGCCGGGGGGATCTTTCTCTACCCCCGGGACAACCGGAATCCGGCCAAGCCGCACGGCAAGCTGCGCCTGCTGTACGAGGCCGCGCCCTTGGCTTTTCTGGTGGAACAAGCCGGAGGCCGGGCCATTACCGATGAAGGCGTGAATATCATGGATATTGAACCGAAATCCTTGCACCAGCGGGTGCCCCTGGTTATCGGCTCCCGCCATGAAGTGGACCTGTTCGAGGAGATTGTGACAGGGAAGCGGTGAAAGGTGAAAGGCTTAAGGTAAAAGGATAAAGGATAAACGGCTGGCGCGGGGAGCGAATTTCTCGCGCCAGCTTTTTTTTTGCCTTGAACCTTTTACCTTGCGCCTTTTACCTTTTCGTTATCCCGCAAGGTGACCGTCCGGTTGAACACCGGGCGGCCATCCTTGGAATCCAAGCTGTCCACGCAAAAATACCCCTGGCGTTCAAATTGGTAATGGCTGCCGGGCTGGGCATCGGCCAGGCTCGGTTCCACCAGGCAATCGGTAAGGACCACCAGGGATTCCGGATTGACAAAGGTCTTGAAGTCCGCCTCGCCCGCGTCCGGGTTTTCTTCGGTGAAGAGGCGGTCGTAGAGGCGTACTTCCGCAATTATTCCGTGGGCGGCGGACACCCAGTGGATGGTGCCCTTGACCTTGCGGCCGTCCGGGGCGGAGCCGCCCAGGGTGGCCGGATCGTAGGTGCAATGCAGCTCGATGATCTCGCCGCTGATTTCGTCCTTGATTACCTGCTCGCATTTGATGAAATAGGCGTAGCGCAACCGGACTTCCCGCCCTGGAGCCAGGCGAAAGAATTTCTTTGCCGGCTCCTCCATGAAATCCTCCCGTTCGATATATATCTCCCTGCCAAAGGGAACATGGCGCTCGCCCATCTCCGGCTTCTGCGGGTGGTTTTGGGCAGGGAGGTTTTCGGTGCGGTCTTCGGGATAGTTGGTGATCACCACCTTGAGCGGGGCGAGAACCCCCATGACCCGGACAGCCGTCTCGTTGAGATCGTCGCGCACGCAGTGCTCCAGCAGGGCTACATCCACCATGCTGTCTTTTTTTGCCACCCCGATCTTGTCGCAGAAGCTGCGCAGCGCGGCCGGAGTATAGCCGCGGCGGCGGATGCCGGACAGGGTCGGCATCCGGGGGTCGTCCCAGCCGGAAACATGCCCCTCGTTGACCAGTTGCAGGAGCTTGCGTTTGCTGACCACGGTGTAGCTGAGATTAAGCCTTGCGAATTCGATCTGCCGCGGGTGGCAGGGCACCGGCAGATTGTCCAGGGTCCAGTCGTAAAGGGGCCGGTGGTCGGCAAATTCCAGGGTGCAGAGCGAGTGGGTGATCCCCTCCAGTGCATCGGAAATGGGGTGGGTGTAATCGTACATCGGGTAGATGCACCAAGTGTCGCCGGTGCGGTGGTGGCTGGCGTGCAGGATGCGGTACAGGACCGGGTCGCGCATGTTCATGTTCCCGGAAGCCATGTCGATCTTGGCCCGCAGGACCCTGGCGCCATCGGGGAATTCCCCGGCCCGCATGCGGCGGAACAGATCGAGATTTTCCGCCACCGGCCGGTCGCGGTATGGACTGTTCTTACCCGGTTCGGTGAGGGTGCCGCGGTAGCTTCGGGTGTCTTCGGCGGAAAGATCGCAGATATAGGCCTTGCCGGCGGTGATCAGATGCTCGGCGTATTGATACAACTGCTCGAAATAATCCGAGGCAAAATAGAGATGCGTGTCCCAGTCAAAGCCCAGCCAGCGGACATTGTCCTTGATGGAATCGACATACTCCTGCTCTTCCTTGGTGGGGTTGGTGTCATCGAAGCGAAGATGGCAGCGGGCTTTTAAGTTTTCCTTGGCGATCCCGAAATTGAGGCAGATGGACTTGGCGTGGCCGATATGGAGATAGCCGTTGGGCTCGGGCGGGAAGCGTGTGACGATCTGCTTGTGCTTGCCAATGGCGAGGTCGTCGGCGATGATGGCGCGGATGAAGTCCTGTGACTGAGTCTCGTCGCTGCTCATATGAGTATTCCCGTATGTTTTTTTGGCCACGAACCCCACGAAAACACACGAAAGAGATATTTATTACCCTGATTAATGCTAATCAGTTTTCGTGTTTTTTCGTGGGGTTCGTGGCTGATTTTTTATCCGAAGTATTTTACCGCATCACGCAGCCGGCTCACCACCCGTTGTTTGCCGAGATGGGCAAACAACTCGAACATGCTCGGTCCCTTGACCTGGCCGGTGATCACGGCCCGCGCCCCGTTGACCAGAACCCCCACCTTTACTCCGAGCTCCTCGGCGAACTCCCGGCAGACCCGTTCCGTCTCATCGTGACTCAGTTCGGGCAGGGCTTCAAGGCGTTCGGCCAACTGGGGCAGCCATTCCTTGAGATCCGGGTGTTTCAGTACGTTTTTGGCCAGGGCAGTCTCGTCCATGGCAAAGTCATCGGCAAACCAGGCCCGGCCCAGGGAGGCAAAGTCCTTTAAGGTATGGAAACGTTCCCTTGTCATGTCGAGGGTTTTCAGGAACCACTGCCGCTTTTCGCCATCGTAGGCCGCATCCCACAGCCCTTCTTTTTCAAGGATATCTTTAACCAGCGCGCCGATCTCCTCGATGGGCAGGGTGCGCAGGTAATGGGCATTGATGTTGATCGCCTTGGGATCGGTGAAAAATTTGGGGTCGTCCTTGCGGTAGTTGAAGATGGAGTTGGAACGGGTGATGCCGGAAAGATCGAAGGCCTCGATGAGCTCTTCCCGCGAGAAGATCTCGCGGTCGTCCGGGGTGGACCAGCCCAGCAGGACGAGAAAATTTGCCAGGGCCCAGGGGAGAAATCCCTGTTCCCGGTAAAACTGAACCGAGACGATCTCGCCGTGGCTGCGCTTGGAGATCTTGGCCTTGTTCAGGTCAAGGGTCAGCGGCATGTGGGCGAAGGTCGGCAGCTCCGCGCCCAGGGCCCGGTAGAGCAGGATCTGTCGCGGGGTGTTGCTCAGGCCGTCCTGGCCCCGGATAACATGGCTGATGCGGTCGCGGATGTCGTCCACCACGTTGCAGAGCAGATACAGCGGCATGCCGTTGGAGCGGACGATGACGAAATCCTCGATATCCTCGTAGGCGCGTTCAACCCGGCCGTAGACCTGGTCGTCAAACCCGACCTTGCCCGGTTCCTGCGGCACCTTGAAACGGATGACATACGGGAGTCCCTGTGCTTCTTTTTCCCTTACCTGCTCGGGGCTGAGCCTACGGCAGGTGGTGTCGTACCTGTAGTCGCCCTTGGCGGCAGCAGCGGCTTCCCGCTTGGCCTCCAGCTCTTCCTTGCTGCAAAAGCACTTGTAGGCATTGCCGTCTGCCAAGAGCCTTTCGGCTGCGGCCACATGTTCCTTGGCAAATTCCGATTGAAAATAGGGGCCTTCATCCCACGTCACCCCGAGCCATTCCAGGCCGTCGAGAATCCCCTGGATGGATTCCTGGGTGGAGCGTTCCGCGTCCGTATCCTCGATGCGCAGCACCAGCTTGCCTCCGTGCTTGCGGGCAAACAGCCAGTTGTAGATGGCGGTTCTGGCCCCGCCGATATGGAGATAGCCGGTCGGGCTGGGTGGGAAGCGGACGCGGACTTCGGTCATGTGGTTCTCCTTGCAAAAAAAATAAGCAACGCGGAACAGACTGCGCGGTGCTGAGGGATCGTATTCAAACGGTGTTTTATATATCGTTTTACCGGGTTATTCAAGAGGATGCTTGGGAAAAAGCAGGGGAAGGCGGACTGGAATCAGGGCCGGTTCTTTTTCTTCAAGGGATTGCTTTATTTTTAATAGAAATTATTGTATGATTATACCGTAACTATTTGTTGGCATTCTGTTAACGTAGTTACGTCGAATTCGGATGCTTCCGCACACAGGAGGTGGAACATGCCTTTAGATTCCAGCGCCACTTCAGGACAGATCAATGTCAGGACCGAACGGCCCGTTTCCCCTTATGCCGGGTCAGAAGGCGAAAAAAAGGCGGAACGCAACAGGTCTGAGTCCGGCCAAACCAGTCAGGCCGCTCCCGATGTCGTGACCAAGATTTCTGCCGCCGCCCTGGAGGCATCCCGGGCTCTTACCCAAGCACAACAGGCGGCGGACCAGAATGCCGCGGAAGAATCCATGCGTGCGCGGGAAAGGCGGGAACCGCCGCCAAGACAGGAGCAGGAACAACGTGCCAGGATGGAGCAGCGATCACGCGGGGTGAACGTGGTTGTCTGATCAGTAAAAAAAGAAAAACTGTAAACGGGGGGCGATTCTCAGGAGTCGTCTCCCGTTTTTTGTTAAAAGCCGAGTTCCCTCAAAAAGCGCGGGTCGCTGGTCCAGTCTTTTTGCACCTTCACCCACAGCTTGAGCAGCACATGCTGGTCAAGGAGAATCTCGATGTCTTTCCGGGCGGCCTGCCCGAGCTGTTTGAGCTTGCTGCCGTTCTTGCCGATGATGATCCCCTTTTGCGAATCCTTTTCCACATAGATGGTGGCGTGGATCGTGATCAGTTG
>PHAW01000104.1 GCA_002841785.1 Deltaproteobacteria bacterium HGW-Deltaproteobacteria-3
TTTTCCGGGGTCATCTGCCAGTCGATGGATTCCAGCAGTTGCTGCTGGCGGCAAAGCTCTTCCGCATTCATCATGATCGCGCACCTCCCATGGATGGAACATCGAGAAACTACCAATTGTTTCCATCATAGCCTACAGGGGCGCCAACCCGCCTTGACTTGGGTCAAGAATTTTCAAGTTGGTGGGTCAGGGGCCAGGGAAGAGTTTCGGTTTGTGGCTCAAGGGTGTTTGCAGATTCAATCAAAATGGATAACAATAGAGCCTTTTGTAAAAAGAGAAGAACACCCTTCGACAGGCTCAGGGCGAACGGTAGCCATCTTGAAATCATTATAGTTTCTTCCGTTCATGCTGAGCCTGCCGAACTGACCTCTGAATTTGCAGTCCGCAAGGAAATCCAATGCCAATGAAACTTGTGTCGCCGCCACCATCGGCAAGGCGCTCGGATTGGACCGGCACGGTCTGGAACGGCTTATCCTGGCTGCGGCAGTTCACGATATCGGCGGGCTGTCGATGAGGACCCGGGTGAAACATTCGAATTCGGACTGGCGGAGCCGGATCGCCACACCCTGCCGGGATATTCCCTGCTGGCCGGATTCGCGCCGTTTGCGGACCTTGCCCGGCTCATCCGCTTCCATCATGTATACTGGCAAAACAGCCAAGGCATGGTGGACAGGGGAGGAGAAATCCCTCTGCTCAGTCATCTCATCCACCTTTCGGACCGCATCGCGGTGCAGATCGATCCGAACCGCGAAATTCCGTGGCATTGTCGATTGCTCGACAATGCCACGGAAGCCGAAGACAGGTGTCCGGTCAGAAGGTGAGGCATCGATACGGGCAGGAGGTCAGCGTCATGGCAGCCACAGCCCAATATGCTTAGTTGCCCTACCCTTCCCCGCCGCTGATCAGGTATTTGAGATAGTGATAGAACGACAGCCCTGAAAAAATCACCAGCAAGACCAGCGAAATCTTTACCGCCAGCCTCTGGTAGCCATCAACCACCCCGCCCAGCCCTGCCTTGCCCCGCACCAGCCCGGCAATAGCCACGCTTGCCCCGAAGAAAGCCGCCGGAATCAAGGCGCCATACAGGGCAAAGCCGAAATAATGGTACTCCGGCTTGAGGATGCAGAAGGGGCACTTATGGTAGGGCATGGCGTAGACATAGGATGAAATAACCGTGGTGATCACCACCAGGGAAAGTCCGAAGAACCAGAGCCAGCCCGCAGCGTAGAGCCCCGCCAGCCAAGTCCGCCACCGCCGCAACAATCCCCAGCCCGCAAGCAGAAGCCCGGCAATGGAGCCGACAAAGGCCACGAGCGGGCCCTGTTGCGAATACCCGGCGATGAGGTTGGTGGTGGTGCCGGTGCTCTCGCCAAAGACCACGGCGCAGCAGGAGGTGATGATGTCCGGTTTGATCCCGGCGATGTACAGGGTTTGCAGGGAGGCATCGAGGATAAGCAGAGGCAGAAGCAGGAGCAGGGCCAGATATTTGATCCGCACCAGGGGGTACTGCTCCGAGCGGATGTCCAGTTGGTGGAGAAGAATCCAGAAGCCGTAGAAGAAGACGCCGGACAGCTTGACCAGCAGCGCGGGCATGCCGTAGGGGTTTGCCAGCAGGGCGCCGGTGGCGCACATGGCCCCGACGATGACCTGGCAGAACTGATCCGCCGCCAGCACGAAGAGGATCAGGGTGACGATCTGGAAGCCCAGGCCGTAGGCAACCAGGGTTGAGGAGAGCCAGATCTCGTTTTCCAGCCTGATCTGGCGGTTGCTGTCGCTGCCCGGCTCCCAGAAACGCAGGACCCGCACCGCCGTTTTTGCAGCCACCGCGCCAAGCACCAGCACCACCAGGCTGCAGAGGGTGAGCGCCAGGCTCCAGGGGTTAAGGAACATGGATTCTGCCGTCCTGGATGGTGACGGTCCGGTCGATGGCCGGATGCGCGAAGACCAGCGGGTCATGGGAGGCGATGACAACGGTCTTGCCCGCCTCCTTGAGCTGTTGCATGATCTCCATGAACTCCCGGCTCAGGTTTGTGTCGAGATGGGCCGTGGGCTCGTCGGCCAGGATGATGGGCTGGTTGTTGATCAGCGCCCTGGCGATGGCCACCCGCTGCAGCTCGCCGCCGGAGATCTGCCCGGCCGGGAATTGGGCCCGGTGGCTGATGCCGAAGCGCTCCAAAAGCTCTTGCGCCCGTTGCCTGCGCTCCTTGGGCGCAACACCCAGCGGCAGCAGGGGCAAGGTGATATTTTCCAGCACGGTGAGTTCCGGGAGAATGTTGAAGCGCTGGAAGATAAAACCGATGGTCTCCCGCCGGTGCAGGGTGAGGAACCGGTCCGGCAGCCGGGCCAGTTGCCGTCCGGCAATGGCGGCCCTGCCGCTGGTGGGCGGGAAGATGCAGCCGATGATGGCCAGCAGGGTGGACTTGCCAGAGCCGCTCGGCCCTTTGAGGCAGACCATGCTCCCCTGCTCCACCCCGAGATCGATGCCGCTCAGGGCCCGGACCTCGTTGGCCCTGCCCTGGTTGTATGTCTTGCTCACCCCGGAAAGTTCGATCAGCATCGCATCAGCCTCCGAGCGCCGAATCGGCGGGAACCGTGGCGCTGCGCCAGGCCGGAATCACCGTGGCCGCCAGATAGGGAATCACGGTGAAGGCGAGGATCAGCAGGATGTCCCCCCCCGCCAGCCTGGGAAGAAGGTGCAGGTCCGGTTTCAGCACGGACCAGCCCATGAGCACGGGCCGGAAGAGGGAGGCGGCACCGTAGACCACATGGACGTAGGCCGCGGTCATCCCGATAATGCAGGCCAGCCCGGAAACGATCACCGACTCCCAGAAACGGACCGCCAGGATGTCTCTGGTTTCCCAGCCCAGGACTTTAAGGATGGCTATCTCCCGCCGCTCTTCCGGGGAAAGGCCGGAGGCCTTGTCCCAGGCCAGGATGACAAAGGCTGCCAGGGCGGAAAGCAGGCAGATGGAGCCGAAGCCGCTGCGCCAGCCGAACACCGCCTGGTAGGTCTTCTGGATCTGGGGCCGGGTCAGCACCCGCACCGAAGGCAGGGCATCGGAAATCTTTTTGGCGATGGTTTCGATCTCCGTGGGGTTGGCCACATAGACGCAGAGGTCGCTGACCAGCCCGCCGGGGATCCCGAAGAGGTCACGGGCATCAGCCAGGTTCATGACGATGAGGTCGTTGGTCAGGATATCGGTGTCCCGGGAAAATTCGCCGATGACCACAAAGGATTTCAGGGAAAGATCGGGCCTAAACAGCGAAAAGGTGTCGCGCCCCGCAAGGTCCAGGGCGTTGGTGATGGAAGACCCGATAACCGCCCTGCCCTGCTCAGCGGGACCCGGCATTGTGCCGCGGGCCAGGGCAGTATCGAGACGAGCGCCCTCGGGCATCTCATCCACCGCCATTCCCATGACCGTGTAATTGGCCAAACGGACCTCGTCGAAATAATAGCCCCAGATCCGGGGCACCACCCTGCGGATGCCGAAGATTCCGGCCAGCTTGTCCCGGTAAGCCAGGGGGATACCCTCCTGCCGTCCGGCGGACATCTTCTGCAGGGTGATCTCCGGAGTATGGGCCAGCACCTGCCTCGCCTTGTCGGAAAGGGCCTGGGTCACCATCTGGAAGGAGGCGAGCAGGAAGATCACCGCGCCAAAGACCAGCAGCACGCTGAGGCTTTTCATGCGGCGCCGCCACAGGGATGAGAGGGCATACTCGAGGATGTTGAGCTGTTTTTCCAGGTTGTAGCGGGCCATGGCGGTCAACGCTGCGGCGGCAGCCAGAAGGCGCCGGTGGGAAAATGTTCGATGGCCCCGGGATGATCCATGAAAGGGGCCACGGGGTCGCTCACCGCCGGATGCCGGGTGTAGCGGGCCTCGGTGGCCACGGCCAGGTCGGTGAGCCCCAAGCCGCTGGCCGCCACCTCCAGTTTCACCAGGGCTGCATCCTGCGCCTTGCGCCTGGCCAGGCCATCGAGAAACAGCGCCCCGTCAAGGGCCAGCAGCAGACAGAGAAACATGGCGAAACGAAGCGCGGGCCGCATCGTTTCAACGCATCTTTTGGCCGTGGCGCATGGACTGCACCAGCGGCTCGGTGATTTCGTCAAAACGGATAACCCTGGTCCCTTTGTGATCCTTGCGAAAATTCTCCGCCGCCGCAACGGAGCCAAAGGGGATGAACTCGAGGCCCATGGGCCCGTACACATCGCTGCCGAGGACATACCAGGCCGAACGGCCGTCGAGCCAGGCAAGGGTGTAGTAGTCCTTCACCCAGAGTTCCTTGGCTGCCTGCCCCGGCACGCCGAAGGAGGCCGGGTTGAGGGTGAAGGCCATCATGTCCTTTACCCCGTCGAAAAACTTTACTGTCCCGTTGCTCAGCCGGACCTGGGTCAGCCAGTCAGGATGTTTGGCCACAAACATCCCGCAGACCGGGCAGCGCTCCTGGGGGGAAATCTCCTTGGCGGGCTGGGCCAGGAGCGGCTGAGCCGGCAAGAGAAAAGAGAACACGCAGATAATCAGGGCATATTTCCGCATAACAATTTTTCCGGCAACCATGCTTGTCATTCTCAGTCAACCTATTGTTTTTCCGCTGCTTCAGTGAAATAGTCGCCCAGCAGCCCCTTCAACTCCGCCTCACTGACCCCGCCGAGGATGGCGGCGAGGATCCGATGGTCCGGACTGAGGACAATGGTCTGCGGCTCCAGCCTGATATTGTACTGCTTCGAAATCGCTCCGTCCTTGTCCAGGAGCACCGGAAATCCGATCTCCAGATCGGCCACGAACTGGCGCACCGTTGCCTCGTCGGAATTCCGGTTGATATAGACCACCCGCAGCCCTGCTTGCCTGTATTTTTCAAAATACTGGTTGAAGATCGGGGTGTCGGCCCGGCAAAACTTGCAATCCGTGGACCAGAAACGGAGGATGACCGGTTTCCCCTGGTATCCGGCCAACGATACCGGTTGCCCGCTCAAATCGGTTCCGGCAAACGCAGGGGCAGGATCGCCGATTTTCAATTTCTTGGCGGACTGGCCGCCGCCGGAACAGGCAGTAAGGAAAACAAGTCCGATGCACAGGAAAAACAGCGGGAGAATTTTTTTTACCATAAGAATACTCGGAATGTCCTGGGTTCAATCCGGAAATGCACAAAAAATCTCAGGCGGACTGCGCGGAAAGAACGCCCTGCCGCATGGAGAAAACCCTGGCGCCCTTTTGGGTTGCGGCAAGATCGCTGTTGTGGGTCACCACCACAAAGGTCGTGCCCTGTTCATTATATCGTCTAAACAGTGCAAGGATATCCTTTTCTGTTTCTTCGTCCAGATCTCCGGTGGGCTCGTCGGCCAGGATGATGTCCGGGCAGTTGATAAAGGAGCGGGCAATGGCGACCCTGCGTTGCTGGCCGCCGGAAAGCTGGGAGGGAAAGGCTTTGGCCTTGTCCGCCAGGCCGACCTGGGCGAGGATATCCAGGGCAAGATCCCGGCTGCCCGCGGGATTGTGCCCGAAACTCAAGGGCAGCAGAATATTTTCCATGACCGAGAGGGTGGGAATCAGGCTGGCGAACTGAAAGATAAAACCGATCTTGCTGTTGCGCATGGTGGAAAGGGCCTGGTCGGATTGCTGCCAGTTTTCCACCCCATCAATATATACCTGCCCGCTGTCCGGGGAGGTCAGCCCGCCGATCAGACTCAAGAGCGTTGTTTTTCCGGAACCGGAATGCCCCAGAATAACGAGAAAATCCCCCTTG
>PHAW01000105.1:0-5739 GCA_002841785.1 Deltaproteobacteria bacterium HGW-Deltaproteobacteria-3
TGCAGTGATTGATCTCGCGGTGGGCTATGCGCTTTTTCGCCATTTTCCGGAGATGCGGGAGGGCGATCTTACCCGGCTGCGGGCGGCCCTGGTCAACGAACGGCATTTGGCCAGGATGGCAAGGGATCTGGCGCTGGGCACATATCTGCTGCTGGGCAAGGGCGAGGATACCAGTCAGGGCAGGGAAAAGGCCTCCATTCTTTCCTGTGCCTTCGAGGCCGTGGCCGGAGCCATTTTTCTCGATGGCGGTTACCCTGCGGCCGCCGAATTTGTCGAACGCCATTTTACCCCTTGGTTTGAAGACCGCCAGCAGGCCATGTTCCTGGCCGACGCCAAGAGCTCGCTCCAGGAGCTTCTGCAGGAGCGGTTCAACGAGGGGCCCCGCTATGTGCTGGAGGGGGAGGAAGGCCCGGATCACAACAAGATCTTCCATGTCTCGGTCCGTTTCCGGGAGGAGATCCTCGGCCAGGGCAGCGCCCGCAACAAGAAGGAGGCGGAGCAGGAGGCCGCCGCCATGGCGCTTAAAAATCTTGCCGGGCCAAAGCAGGCCGGCCAGTGAGCTGTTGTGTCAGAGCGCAATTTTCCTAAACCTATGTCAGCCCCCTTTGTCATCCCCATCTTCATCGCCCATCATGGCTGTCCCCATCAATGCCTGTTCTGCAATCAGCGCAGCATCACCGGTGCGCCGGAGGGCATGGTCAGTGCCCGCGAGGTGGAGGAAACCATCCGGGCCCAGCTCGCCTGGCCCCGCAGACATCCCGAAGCGCCGGTGCAGGTGGCCTTTTACGGGGGCAGCTTCACCGGGCTTTCCATGGAGCGGCAGCGGGAGTTGCTTGGGGCGGCGCAGCCGTTTCTCGCCTCGGGCCAGGTGCGGGAGCTGCGGCTTTCCACCCGCCCGGATTATGTGACCCCTCGGATCGCCGGCTTTTTGCGGGAGCAGGGGGTGGGGATCGTGGAGCTGGGCGCCCAGTCCCTGAATGACCGGGTGCTTGCGGCCAGCGGGAGGGGGCATACCGCGGCCCAGGTGCGGTATGCGGTGGCCTGTCTGAAGGAGGCGGGGATGCGGGTCGGGCTCCAGCTCATGCTGGGACTTCCCGGCGACACTACGGCCATAACCCTGACCAGCGGTCATCAGGCGGCAGCGCTGAGCCCGGAGCTGGTTCGGCTCTACCCCTGTCTGGTCATCGAGGGCAGTCCGCTGGCCGAACTGTACCGTCAGGGGGAATATCAGCCCCAGAGCCTGCCCTGGGCCGTGGCCCTGGCCGGTCGGCTCTGGTCCATCTTCAAGGCGCAGGGGATTCCCGTGGTGCGCATGGGGTTGCAACCCTCGGCCGCGCTGGAAAAAACCGTGCTGGCCGGGCCGTACCATCCGGCCTTTGGCGAGTTGGTGCTTTCCCGGCTTTTTTTCAACCAGGTCCGCGCCGCGCTTTCCGTCCGTTCGTCCCGGCAAGCCTGCCGTCTGTCTCTCGCCAAGGCGGACGAGTCCATCTACCGGGGGTGCGGCAACGGGAACGTCAAGCGGCTTGCGGCTTTGGGGCTTCTTGAAGGGGTGGAAACGGTGTTCAGCGCCAGTCAGCCCCGGCAGAGCGTAGTTTTGACTCCATTCTCGCCGTAAAATTTATCTGATTACCAACCAATCCCTATAGCCAGAGGAATACGCTTCATTTTTTGGTTTATTTCTTTGCTTGCCCAAAGAAACGAACCAGCAGCGAAGCGGCGAAGAAAAGGCACCCAGGGCACTTGTCCCGCCGAAGGCGGGATACCCGGAGTTTATGCCCCGCATGGGGTACTCCTCAAAACTGCCGGGATGTTGCAAACTCGCTGCGCTCAAACAGTGCAACTTCCCTTTTCGGCAGTTTTTCCGGTGCTCGGCTGCGTACCGATGGGAATTCTCCCATTTGTCCTGCCGCGCCTCGCAGACGGGGGCGGAAAAAGACGCGGGAGGTAAGCGAAGCCACGCAGTGGCGAAGACTCCGACTGTTTGAGGGCGAAGCCCGAGTTTTTCCGCGTCCCGCCCTCGTCGAGAAGTAAGGGAAGCCCGCAGGGCCAGGACTGGTTGGGGTGCCTTTTTCTTGTTTCTTCTTTTGGGCACGCAAAAGAAGAAAGGAAGCAACAGCAGGAAGGATTTATCCCGGAATTCCGGGAAGCGGGCATTAGGTCAAGATGTTCTGTCACTTATGAGCGGTCTGAGTCCGAGCGGTTCTTGGCCGAAAAAACCTGACAATGGATGCCGGAGCTGGCAAAGACCACCATGGAAGGATACTGGAGGGATTTGAAGTTCAAAGCCCTGCAGCCGTATGGGTGCGCCGGTTCGTAGGTGACGTAGAAGTGGAGGCAGGCCAGGCAATTCGGCCGCTCGCTGGTTGGGGAAGGCACCGGGCTTACCTCACGAAACAGGTGGGGGGCTGGGGTGCCGCGCCTCCGCTGCAAGGCCGCGCAACAGGACGAAGCGGCCCAGCGGGATCACTTGGCAGGGAAAGCTGCCCACGAAAAGAGGGTTGTCGCACAGCCCGCCGGAGAGGTAGAGTTTGGCGGGCGAACCGGCAAAGCGGTAGGCGTTGATGGCGATTCCCTTGACAAAGCGGGCCACCGCCTCGGCCACCTCCACCCCGGAGATCACCGCGTCGAAGATGTCGCTCATCCCCAAAACCCCGCAGGTTACGGAAAAGGTCTGCTCCGGCACCCGCAGGCGGGCATAGTCCAAGTCGTAATACCGCTCCAGCAGCTCGATGGTAAAGCCCATTGAGGCCCCGCATTCCGCGTTCCAGCCCATGTCCGCCAGCTTGCCGTTTGCGTACTTGATGAACTTGATGTCCCGGCTGCCGCAGTCGAGCAGCACATACTCGTCTTCCTGGATCAAGGCCTCGCCGCCTCTGGCCAGGGCGATGAGTTCGTTGACATAGCGGGCGGCGAACCGTTTGCCGTTGTGGCCGGTGGCGAGATCCACCCGCGTCTCCCTGGGCAGCTCCTTGGTGGCGATGATGCTTGGCACGGCCCCGGGCGCGTCGAGGTCGAGAAATTTGCAGTAGGAGGTGCCGAAGTCGCCCAGGATCATGGGTGCACCCCGGAAAGTTCAAGGAACGCCTGGACCTTGGCCCGGGCGCTGCCGGTGGTGTGCACATCCACGTCCAGGTAGAGGGCGTGGGGATGTTGTTTCGCCAGATAGCGGGCCAGCGCGGTTTTGGCGCAAAAGGACTGGGCAAAGAAAACCGTGGGCACCTCGGGGTTGAACTGGGCCTCCAGCGCATGGTCGGCCGGGGTCTTGTTTTCCATGCAGCGGGCCCAGCCGTGGATATGGGTAGTCTCCGGGAACAGCTCGAGGATGGAGAAATCCCTGGGCGGCACTCCCCAGAACCCGGCGGTGGGCGTGCAGGGCGGCAACGGATTGCGATAGGGGGCTGCGGATTTGACCCCTGCGGTGATGGCCAGCATCCGGTCGATGAGGGGCAGCCGGGCCCGGCACAAGGGTACGCCATAGGCTACGGTGTCCGTGTTCTTGGTGCAGATCACCGGAATGGGCAGGGCCTCGGCCAGGATCGTGGCCGTGTGCAGGGCGCAGTCGCATTTGCCCGGGCCGGTGTCCGCGTAGATGGCGTCGAGCTCCAGGTGCAGGGCATTGACCACGGCGGTGCGGAGGATGGCGCAGTACACCCTGGGCAGAAAAGGGCTGGCGGTTTCGAGATCCTCCCGGACCAGGGGCTCGTCCAGATCATGGATGATCAGCCCGTGTGCGTTGGCCCCCCGGATCACCTCCAGGGGCGGAACGCCGATGATGCCGATCTTGCGGAAGCGGCTCATGGCGGCTGTTAAGGATGCGGGATCGAGGGCCATATGCAGGGCGTTATTGATTATACCGTTTGAGCAGAAAGCAGCCAATCCCGATGGTCAACACATGGATGGACCAGGAGGCGATGCCCGGGGGCAGGGTGGCGGTCTTGGCCAGGGACTGGGTGGCGCTCCAGCCGCCCCAGGCGGCAAAGGCCAGGCCGCAGCTCACCGGGATGGCCAGGGCCAGATCGCGGCCCTTGGTTTTATGCACCGCGAGCAGTACCGGAAGTCCCAGCAGGAGCAAGGGGATGCCCAGGAAGGCGTAGGAGAAGCGGCGGTGAAATTCCACCAGCGACTCATGGTGGGAAACCTTGCTGTCCATGGCCTGCCGCAGGAGCTTGCTGTATGAGATTTCCTCGATTTTGTATGGGGGGACAAAGAATTCTTCCGGCGCTTCGGCAAAGGCAGGGGTGAGGGTCTGGAAAAGCGTTACGGAAAAGGCGCCATTGTCGGTGCGGTTTTTCTGCTGGCCGTTTGTGAGCTGCCAGGCTCCGTTGGCCCAGGTGGCGCTTTCGGCGGAGAGCAGGGTTGTCAGGCCGTGCTCTCCGTCATAGGCGGCAAAGGAGAAGTTGAGGAACTCGTTTTTCCCGGGATTGGGGCGGACAAAGGAAAAAATTCCCTCGGCGCCGCGAAAATAGGTGCGCCCGTCCCGGATGATGCCTTTGGGGATCTGTTTGTTGACCTCTTCGTACCAGATCCGGTTGGTCGCCGCGGTGGTGGCGGGCAGGACCCATTGGCCGATGGCCACGGTGAGCAGGGTGAAAAGGGCTGCCGCCACCAGCAGCGGGCGGATGATGCGGATAACGCTGATCCCGCTGGCCATGAGGGCCATGAATTCAAAATGCTGGTTGAGGATGCCCAGGGTGATGACTCCGGCCAGCAGGATGCAGACCGGGATCAATTGGACATACATGAACGGCAGCTTGAGCAGCAGGTACTTGATTGCCAGGCCGATGGTTTTTTTTGCTTCCAGGAAATTGTCCATCCGCTCGAAAAAATCAACCAGCAGGTAGATGGCGATCAGGGAGCAGATGACCAGCGCCAGGTTCTTGGCGAACTGGGCCATGAGGTAGCGATCCAGCAGCTTCATGGCCGTTTTCCTCCGGTTTTGATTCCCGGCAGCCTGGCCAGCAGGGCAAGGGCCGTATCGCTCAACCGGGCAAGGAAGAGCGGGGTGATTTCCCGTGCCACCTGGCGGGTGAGCATGATGGTGAACAGAGCGATCAGGACATTGGAGAGCCAGATGCCGGCCGCCACGGGGAGATGGCCGCTTTCGGCAATGGTCCGCCCCGCGGTGAACAGGATGTAGTAGATGACGAAAAGCAGCAGGCCCAGCGGCACGCCCAGCGGCCTGCGTCCGGGCCTGGCCAGCATGGCAAGGGGCAGCCCCAGGATGGTCAGGATGAAGCCGCCCGCCGGCAGGGCCATGCGGGTATGATACTCGATGAGCATGCTCAGGCCGAGGGGGCTTTTCGGACCATGGGTCGCCACCTGTTCCAGCAACTGTTTCTGGTTCAGGCCGTTCTTGCCGACCTCGGTAACGGAGGTGCCGCCGATTTCCGTCGGCGTTTTGATGGGCAGGTTGACCTGATAGCGGTCGAAGCGGATGGTTTGGGTGATATCCTTGCTGGCGCGGTGCAGGGTGCCGTCCGTCAGGGTAAGGCTGATCAGCATGTTTTCCGGCTGGGCGGCGAGGCTGCCGGTTTTGGCGACAATGGTAAGAGGCGCGTCGCCGTGGCGCATGTCCGAGACGTACACTCCCTGCCATTGCCGGGTTTCGTGGTCCACTGCATCGATATACAGCACCACATTGGAGATTCCTTCGCTGAACTGCCCGGGCTGGATGCCCTTATCGATTTTTTCCTTGGCCATCTGCAAAAAAAGCGATTTCATGGCCAGGGTGCCCTGGGG
>PHAW01000105.1:5833-8232 GCA_002841785.1 Deltaproteobacteria bacterium HGW-Deltaproteobacteria-3
GCCGACGCCGAAATCGAAGATCACGTTGAGCAGGGGGACAAGCCTGCCCAGAAAGAGGATGGCGTTGATGATGAGAAAGCTGGCGAAGAACGGGGCCAGAATCTCGGTGGCGATATAGATGTAGAGCAATACGGGCATGTTGTAACTGTCCAGTATTCTTTGTTATCGGCCTGAACGCATACCGATGTATAGCTCTCAGGCCTCTGTCGCGCATATGCGGCAGCAGCGAAGCGGCGCTGCTGAACAGTTACAGGTCTGAGGCCATTTAGTAATTTTTGCCCCTGATCTGGCTCTTTACCATTGCCTCTGTCGGACGTCAAGCCCGCCGGTGATGACGCTTCCCTTGATGTGGGTGCCGCCAGGGCAGGGGCGGCAATTTTTTTAGGGACTTTTCCCAACAGGCGACATAGTATATCGGGCAGGATGCAGTTGTCCATCATGATGAATCTTTACGGAGTTGCCCGTTTATGCTGAACCCTCTGGTGCGCGCCATTGCGGTCGCCGCGCCCCTTCCCAGCCTTGGCGACAACACCGGCGATCTTGACCGGTTGAAAAAGGTGCTTGCCCCGCAGTTGGGCGGGGTTATGCCGGTGGTGCCGTACCGGCGTCTGAGCAAGGTGGCCGGGCGGTTCCGCGCCGCGGGCTTTGCGGGCGCGGCCATTGTCAATGAGATGGCGGGTGTTCCGGTTCTGGTCGATTTCCTCTCCCGGCCGCCGAAGGTTCTGGCCGGGATGGCCCTTGACCTGGGGACCACCCATCTCGAAGCAACCTTGCTTGATCTGGGCACCGGCGCAGTCCTGGCCCGGGCGGATCTGGAAAACGGCCAGATCCGCTTCGGGGCGGATATCCTTACCCGGATCCATCATGCCGCCAAGGACGAAGGGCTGGCCGAGCTGCACGCGGCGATAATCGGTTCGGTCAATCAACTGGCGACGGAGCTGGCCGGGCGTGCCGGCCTTGGGGCGGGTGAGATCCGGGCGCTGTCGGTGTCCGGCAACACCAGCATGGTGCATTTTTTTCTCAAACTCAATCCCTGCCATCTCTGCCGCGAGCCATACATCCCCATGGTCAACGCCCCGGATCCCTGTCTGGCCGGAGAATTGAAGCTGGCCATCCACCCGGCCGCGGTGGTCTGGTTTCTGCCCAGCGTGGGCAGCTATTTCGGCGGCGATCTGATCTCCGGCGTGCTGGCCAGCGGGCTTGACCAGCAACCGGAAACCTGCATGCTCATAGACGTGGGCACCAATGCCGAGGTGATTGTCGGCAACAGGGAATGGCTCATCGCCTGCGCCGGGGCGGCAGGTCCGGCTCTGGAAGGCGGCGTGGCCCGGATGGGCATGCGGGCAGGCCCCGGCGCCATCGAGCATGTGCGGATTGATCCGGACACCGGCGAAATCAGGTATGAGACCATCGGCAAGGGCAAGCCCAAGGGGCTGTGCGGCTCCGGGCTCATCGATCTGGTGGCCGAGCTCTATCTGACCCGGCAGATCGATATCCGGGGCAAGTTCCGGCCCCAGGCTGCCGGAGACCGCCTTATTGAAGGAAGCGAAGGCTACCGGTTCGTGGTGGTGGAGGGCAAGGATGCGGCGGATGGCCAGCCCGTGGTGCTGGGGCAGGTGGATCTCGACGCGCTCATGCGCTCCAAGGCGGCCATGTACATGTACGCCATCCTCACCACCCTGACCAACCAGGTGGGGGTTGCCTTTGGGGATCTGCACCGCATCTATGTGGCCGGGGCATTTGGCCGGCATATTTCGCCCAGGCAGGCCATTGTTCTGGGGATGCTGCCCGATCTGCCCCTTGCCACCTACGAGCCCGTGGGCAACAGCTCCCTGGCCGGGGCCCAGCGGATACTTCTGGAGCGCCAGGCCCGGGAACGCAGCCTTGCCCTGGCCGGAAAAATTACCTACATCGAGTTGAACGTGAACCAGGAGTTCATGCTCCGGTTTTCCGGCTCCCGTTTTATCCCCCACACCGATCACGCCTTGTTTCCTTCGGTTCCTTTTTTTGACGGGGAATAGTCCCCTGGGGCAACCCCTTTGAAATTTGTGCAAGGATATGTTATAGGGCATCGGTTGTGTGGCGAAGCAAGGATTTAAGCGGCCGGTTTTCGGCCTGGCATGCATGGCAACGGGGATGATGGCGTGGGCGTGAACGGAAGTCTTGAAGTTCCCAAAAAACCGGTATCCAACAAAAAGAAGACCGCCAAGGAGCGTCTGCTCGAGTTCTGCGGCCTTTTCGGCAAGGAGGACCAGGTTCTCGTGGTCATCAATGCCGACCCGGACGCCATTGCCAGCGCCATGGCGGTGAAGCGTCTGCTCCGCTACCGGGTGAAAAGCGTCACCATTGCCTATCCCAACGAAATCAGGCGGCTCAATAACGTGGTCATGGTCGATCTG
>PHAW01000367.1 GCA_002841785.1 Deltaproteobacteria bacterium HGW-Deltaproteobacteria-3
CAACCTGCCTTCCGAGGTGAGCCGCAACCGGTTGCACCGGTCGCAAAAGTGGTGGCTGATGGGGCTGATAAAGCCGACACTGCCGGCAGCCCCGGCAAATCGGTAAATACGGGCAGGACCGTCCATCCGCTTCGCCTCCACCGGCTCAAGCGGGCCCAAGGGCTTGAGGCGCTCCATGATTTCCTGGGAGCTGATGTATTTTCCCTTGTCCCAGAGGGACGAAGCGCCAATGGGCATGAACTCGATAAAACGAATCTGCAGGGGCTCGGTAAGGGTCAGCCGGGCAAAATCGATGAATTCATCGTCGTTTACCCCCTTGAGCGCTACAACATTCAGCTTGATCGGGGAAAAGCCAAGCTCCCGGGCCTTGCTGATTCCGGCCCAGACCCGGGCAAAGGCGTCCACCCCGGTGATCTGCCGGAAGCGCTCCGGCCGCAGGGTATCAAGACTGATATTCAGCTTGCTGATCCCGGCTTTGTGCAAGGCCTCGGCATACTCGGCCAGCAAGACGCCGTTGGTGGTGAGACGGATATCGGTGAGGCCCGGGATTTCGGCCAGCGCCTTGATAAAGATGAGCACCTCCCGCCGCACCAGGGGTTCGCCGCCGGTCAGCCGGACCTTTTCGATGCCGAGCGAAACGGCAATGCGCACTACGCGGAGAATCTCCTCATAGCTCAACAGCTCATCGCTTGCCAACTTTATCTGCCCTTCCTGCGGCGTGCAGTACTGGCAGCGGAGATTGCAGTGATCGGTAAGGGATATCCGCAGATAGCTGATGGACCGGGCAAACATGTCCGTCAACCGCTCTCCCCGGGTGTGGCCGGGGAGCACCGGTTCAGGCGGGGGGGCGAGAGCTTCCGGCTGCTGTGCTGCATCGTGTTCGTGATTGGTTGCCATGCTCGTTTTTCGCAATATTTTTAAAAGTTGCCGGCAGCAAAAGATCTTCCTGGAGCGACGCTCCCGGCTGTCCGGATGAAATCGTCCGCGCCGCTTGCATCAATCTTTGATTTTTTCCGGCTTTCCTGCTACATAATGGGGACGTAAGACTACGATGCCTGGAAGCATTCGTCAATCG
>PHAW01000368.1 GCA_002841785.1 Deltaproteobacteria bacterium HGW-Deltaproteobacteria-3
ATGCAGGCCGAACTCGAGGCAGAACCTGTCCACCGCCTCGGCGTCATGCAGGCCGTGGACCCTGATCCAGGTGTTGCTGGGGGTTTCCTTCAGCAGGCGAAATTCGTCGAGCCGGACAGGGGTGCTGACCGAAAGGCTCTCGGCATCGTAATCGACCATGTTCAGGCCGAATTTTTCCGTGACCCGTTCGCCGATGAACACGGGGCTTCCCGGGGGAAGCCCGGCTTTCCGGGAGGATGTTTTGACCAGCTTCAGCATTTCTGTTCCCCAAAATGGAGGTGGTTTTTTTCGACGGCGGGGTGCGCCGGCAAGGCAGTTGGTTGCCAAAATAAGGATATCATATCCATTGCTGTTCCGTGAACTCCATTGTCCGTTGGGGTGAATATCTTGGTGATGTTTCAGAAACAGGGGAGATTTTTTTGTGAAAAGGCGCTATGGAATCTTGCCCTGATATGCGAGGATAAAAGTAAACACGGGAAGAGAGGGGTATGAAGCAGCCAGGCCCGCAGTATCTGAAAACCATGGTTGAGACGGCAAGCCCGGTGCGCAACATTGTCGCGCTGTACGAAAAGTGCTTGCTGCATCTGACCAGTGCGCGGAAAAGTCTTGCCGCCGGGGAGATTGCCTGCAAGGCGGAAAGCCTGCGCAAGGCCATGGATATCCTTTTTTATCTGGACAAGGCCCTGGATGGCGCCGAGCCGGAGGCCGCACAGCCGTTGCATGCGAGCTACCAGATGATTCTGGCCCAATTGAGCGTGGCCAACAGCGAGAATTCCCCGGAAGCGTTGGGGCTGGCCGAAAAATGGCTGGCCGGGTTGCTGGAGGCGTGGCAGGGAATTGCACCGGACGGCAAAAAAACAGGGCCGGGCGGGAAATACCCATGAAAACTGCCTGCCGGAGAAGGGATGATGTGGTAAGCTGAAAACAACAAGACCGTTGCAAGTTCCCGTTGTCCTGCATCTGCATGGGCTGCCTAAAAAACGATACAACCATAGAGATCATGACACTATCCCTTCCCCCCTGGCTGATCCTTCCCGTTCTGGTTTTTTTCTACCACCCCCTGGCCCGGTTTTT
>PHAW01000106.1 GCA_002841785.1 Deltaproteobacteria bacterium HGW-Deltaproteobacteria-3
CCAGCTCCTGAACCACCCCATCGAGCCCATCTACAACCTGGCCAAGCAGTTCACCAAGCTGATGCCGGTTTTCTTCAATGAAATCGGGGCGGAAGGGCAACTCCGCGATGTATCCACCGAGCTTGACGAGATGCACCGCCGCAAGGACAGGCTCATCCATTTTCTGCGCAAGCAGAGCCATGTGGAGTCGAGCAACCTGATCGTCGATTTCATCGAGGCGATCTTCCGGTTTTGGCAGACCCTGGACAAATCCGTTCTGGCACCCTATCTGCCCGAGGAGGTGCTCGCGGAGGTTTCGAACCAGGGAGTGTTTGTCGACGATCTCCACGCCCTGATGGGCCGGGTGCTGAGTGACAGCCCCATCAAGAAGATCGAGGAACTGCTGACCTGGGACGACCGCCGCCGCGACACCTGGCTGGCCTCCCAGGAGGGACTCAAACCCGAAGAGGCCCGCCGCTTCACCCTGATGGTCGCGATGTACCAGCTCTGCCACCAGAAGTACAACCTCGGCGTGCAGGAGATCCGGCAACAGCTCCATCTCGCGGCCAAAAGCGGTTTCCCGGAGATGGAGCAGTTGCTGGGCGATCTGGAGATCTGCGACACCTTCCAGTGCCTGGAGGCGCTGCTCGACACCCTGGAGAGCCTCAAGGAGACCATCCAGAGCCCGGAAAAATTCGAGGCCAAGGAAGATATCTACTACAAGCGGCACATCGCCGTGGACATCCCCTCGGTCTATGGCCGCTACCGGGAGAAGAAATTCGACGCCCTCGGCCTCTCCTTCCGCTTGGAAAACCTTGCCAACGTCTATCTGGAAAAACTGCCCGAGACCGTCAACCTCGCCTTCATCACCCGGGCCACCTTCATCCGGATCATCAAATGTTTGCGCCTCTACCTGCGGGCCCTGAAGATCGACGGCATCACCAGCCGACGGCTGGAAACCTACATGTCGCTCCTGACCAGCTCGTTTAACATCAAGCGGTTCTCCTACACCCAGTACCTCGACATCTTCCGCGGCTTCACCGAGGGGGTCAAGGACATCATCTACACCTACTACACCAACATCCACGAAAACAACCTCTCCATAATCATCCCCAAGATCGGCGAGGCCAACCTGCTGCCCAAACACCGCTCGCTCTGGGAGGCCGACGATCTGCCGGCCAGCATCCTCAGGCTTTCGGAAACCTTCATGCGGGATTTGATCGCCACCACCTTCGGCCTCCAGCATCTGGACAACTTCATCACCCGCATCTACCAGACCCTGGAGCACCAGAAGGAGATCCTGAGCGAAGAGGATCTCGATCTGCTGATGACCTACAACCCGGACCGGGCGTTGAGCAGCCTGCACCTCAAGAACCACCACACCAACAACCTGATTCTGCTGGGCAACAAGGGCTTCAACCTGACCGTGCTGGCCACGGACGACAAACCCGTGCCCCCCGGCTTTATCATCACCACGGAGATCTTCCGCTGCTGGCCGGTGATCAAGGGA
Source organism: Deltaproteobacteria bacterium HGW-Deltaproteobacteria-3 (assembly GCA_002841785.1). Taxonomy (GTDB): domain Bacteria; phylum Desulfobacterota; class Desulfobulbia; order Desulfobulbales; family Desulfurivibrionaceae; genus Thiovibrio. Next base: position 1,490 of record PHAW01000106.1, read on the forward strand.
TTTTACAAGGCCCGGGACGAATTCATGGGGCAGATCAAAAAATCCCTGACCGAGATGGAAAAAAAGACCGGCCGGTACTTCGGCGATCCGGCCAATCCGCTGCTTCTTTCGGTGCGCAGCGGGGCCGCGATCTCCATGCCGGGGATGATGGCCACCATCCACAACGTGGGGCTCAACGAACACCTCAGCCAGGGGTTTGCCGCCTCTTCCGGCGAGGGCTATCCGCCGTCTTGTCAGATCGACTACCTGGCCTGGGACAACTACCGGCGCTTTCTCCAGTCCTGGGCTATGGCCGAGGGCATGGAACGCGAAATTTTCCAGACCCTGATGAACGAGGCCAAGGGGCGTTACGGCATCGCGGTGAAAAAGGATTTTTCCGCCTCCCAGATGCGGGAGCTGGCCCTGGAATACCAGGAGAAGATCCGCGAAGCAGGCATCTGCATTCCGGCCGATCCCTGGCAGCAGCTCACCGGCGCGGTGGAGCTGGTGCTCAACTCGTGGTATGCGCAAAAAACCAAGGAATACCGGGGGTTGATGGATGTTTCCGAGGCCTGGGGCACGGCGGTCATCGTCCAGGCCATGGTCTACGGCAACCTGGGTCCGGAATCGGGCAGCGGCGTGCTCTTCACCGCCCACCCCTACCGCAAGGTGAGCCGGGTGGCCCTGTGGGGCGACTATGCCACGGGCGACCAGGGCGAAGATATCGTCAGCGGCCTGGTCACCACCCAGCCCATCTCGGTGGAGCAGGCGGAACTGGACGGCCGGCCCGAGGAAAATAGCCTGGAGAGGCGGTTCCCCAAGGTGTACGAGGGGCTGCTCGGCATTGCCCGGGAGCTGGTCTATGAAAAGCGCTGGAACCCGCAGGAGATCGAGTTCACCTTTGAAGGTCCGGAGGAAGAGAACCTGTTTCTGCTCCAGACCAGGGACATGATCACCATCAAGAAGCGGGAGAAATTCACGGTATTCGCCGAGGGCAAGGCGCTGGACAAGGCGTTGCTCGGTTTCGGCATCGGCGTTTCCGGCAGCGCTCTCTCGGGCCGAGCCGTGTTCACCGCGGCCAATATCCGGCAGCTCAAGGAAGAAGATCCCGCCACCCCGCTGATTCTCATCCGGCAGGACACCGTGCCCGAGGATATCAAGGAGATCGCCATGGCCGAGGGGTTGCTCACCGCGCGCGGCGGGCAGACCTCCCACGCGGCGGTGGTCACCATAAGGCTTGAAAAAACCTGTGTGGTGGGGTGCAACGACCTGAAGGTGTACGAGGCGGAGGAGCGTTGCGAGATCAATGGCCGCGAGATCCGTTTCGGCGAGGCGATCAGCATTGACGGGCGCAAGGGCTTGTTTTTGCAGGGCGCCCACCCCGTCCGGGAAGAGGTGCAGATCCTGCCGCTCTAGGAGATTTTTTTGACTTTCTTGTGCTGGCGGTGATACCCGACCACGGTCTCGGCCAGGGTCTTTGCCTGAAAGGGCTTGAGCACATAACCCTGGATGCCGAGCTTGAGGCAGGCCATGATCTCCTGCTTGTCGGCGACGGAGCTGACCATGATCACAGTGGTGGCCGTGTCTTTCAGGGTCTGCCGGATGGTCTTGAGGGCGGTGAAGCCATTCATGTGCGGCATCATGATATCCATCAGCAGGATATCGGGCTGCCAGCTTTTGAAGGCCGCCAACGCCTCTTCGCCGTCGGTGGCCAGCCGGGTTTCAAACTGCTCCCCGTCCCGGAAGGAGATCTGGAAAAGCTGCCGGGTGACCTCTTCGTCTTCGGCAATCAGAATTTTCAGTATATCAGCCATGTTCCTGCAACTCCCGCACCCGAGACCCTGTTGGAAAAAGAGCGGGTGTGTTACCCTCTTTTTGGACGATCAACCAGAAAAACGCTCGCAATATATGCGCCTTTTTTCGTAAAAGCACGCGGTATTTGGCAAGGCCAACCATTCAACAACCAACGGGGCACACATGCGGGTTTGGGATATTCACCCCGGATTTCTCAACAGACAAAGCCTGTTGGGCGAACACCGGGAAATCCATGCCATCCACACCGTCCTCAGCCAACACAAAAAGGGGTATTCCCGCCACCCGGAAACCCTCCGCTGGCAAGACCATCTTCCCGCCCTGTGGTTTCGCCACGAACAGGTGGTGGCCGAGATGCGTCTGCGCGGCTTCAACCATTTCAGCCCGCTTCCCGCCACCCGGACGGAGATCATCTGGCCCAGCGTGTTCATCGATGCGCCGGAGCGCCAATTTTCCCTGCTCGCCGGGAAGTACGCCCACAAAGAGCAGGGAAGGATCCCCTTGCCAGCCAACGCCGAGGAACTCCTCCGCGCCCAAGCCCTCTCCCTGGCCAGCCGCGAAGCCAGGCCCTCGTATTGAGAGTGAATTGCTCATTCCGCTCGATAGGGATCCCGCACCGCGCCCTTCCCATCGAGCTTGCAGGCCAGGATTTCCGGGTCATGATAAAAAAGCAGCCAGGCATCCTTGGCGAGCGCCTGTCCCAGAAACTGTTCCTTGGCCGCGATGGAATCCAGGGGAAAGTTGTCGTAGGCCGTGATCCAAAGCGGGTTGCTGTTGCAAGGCATAGGCAGAAGGTCGCCCAGATGCAGACCGGTGTGCCCCCCTGATTCGAGCCGGACCGCCTGATGCCCCCTGGTATGGCCGCCGGTGCGCTCCAGACGCACCCCCGGCATAATTTCCTCCTCGCCCTCGACCAGATGCAGGTTTTTCCCCTCAACCAGACCCGTGAAATTCTCCGGCCAGTAGGCGCTGGCCGAGCGAATGTTTGGGGCCAGAACATCCTCCCACTCCTGACGCTGCATGTAGTGCATGGCCGCGGGAAAAGTCAATTCCAGCCCGCCCCTGCCGCCCAGCATGGTGACTCCTCCGGCATGGTCGAAATCGCCATGGGTGAGGATGACATGGCTGATGGACTCTCGGGCCAGCCCGAGCCGGGCCAGGCCGGCCACAAGATCCCATTCGGTCCGCACCCGGAAAATCCCCTTCTGCTTGGCCGTCAGCTTGTTGCCAAGGCCCGTTTCGATGAGCACGTTGGACTGGCCCGTTTGCACCAGCATGGGCGAATTTGCCAGCCGCACATGATTGTCCGGGGTGGAGGCGCATTTTTTCTCCCAGAGCACCCGGGGGACCACGCCGAACATGGAACCGCCGTCGACCTCGAATACCCCGCCCTGCAGCCAATGGATGGTAAAGACACCAAGTCTGAATCCCGAAGACATCGTTTGTTCTCCTCGTTTTTTTGTTGAAATCGCACACAACGCGATTACAACGGTTACGACTGTATAGCGTGTTGCTTTTTGTACGGACCTGTGGCTTTCCTGGCTATTTCTTAAGAGCGACCCATTTTTTCATGCTACAATACCTCCATGGACACCCCCATCACAATCGGAATCAGCGCCTGCCTCACCGGCCGGAAGGTCCGCTACGACGGCGGCCATACCCGCGACCCCTTTCTCATGGAAACCCTGGCCCGGTTTGTCGAGTTCCTGCCGGTCTGCCCGGAGGCGGAATGCGGCCTGGGCGTGCCCCGCGAACCCATGCGCCTGGTGGGTGACCCGTCCAGGCCGAGGCTGATCACCATCCAGAGCAAAATCGACCTGACCGAACGGATGAAGGATTGGTGCACAAAACGAGTCCGGGAGCTGGAAACGGAAAATCTCTGCGGCTTCATCTTCAAGAGCCGCTCGCCCACCAGTGGCATGGAACGGGTCAAGGTCTACAGCGAATCCGGCGCCGGCATCCCCCAGCACAAGGGGGTCGGCCTCTTTGCCCGGGCCTTCATGGACCATTTTCCCCTGTTGCCGGTGGAGGACGAAGGACGTCTCCACGACCCGGCCTTGCGGGAGAACTTCATCACCCGGATCTTCGTCCTCCGCCGCTGGCGGGAGGTTTCCGCCCACAAGCGGCTCGGCTCCCTTATCGAGTTCCATACCCGCCACAAGCTCCTGCTCTTCTCCCACAGCGAGCAGCACTACCGGGCCCTGGGCAGATTCGTGGCCCAGGCAAAGCAATACCCCGCCGAAGCGCTTTTTGCCGACTACGAAAAGGGGTTGATGACCGCGCTGGCCTGCAAACCCACGGTGAAAAAGCAGGTCAACGTGCTCCTCCACCTGATGGGCTACTTCAAAAAGGTGCTCTCCCCCGCGGAAAAAGCAGAGCTTCTCGAACTGATCGACCAGTACCACCGGGAATATGTGCCCCTGCTGGTGCCGCTTGCTGAAATTACGAAACCATGTCTGAGGAGAAAGCCCCATGATCATCGGCGTACCCAAGGAAATCAAGGAAAAGGAGTTCCGGGTGGGGATCGTGCCCTCCGGGGTCAAGGGGCTGGTGCAGGCAGGGCATACGGTGCTGGTCGAGCAGGGGGCGGGGGAAGGCAGCGGCATACCGGATGCGCAGTACCGCGCAGCCGGAGCCGGGCTGGCAGCCTCCGCGGTCGAGGTCTGGGCCCAGGCCGACCTGGTCATGAAGGTCAAGGAGCCGCTGCCGTCGGAATATCCGCGGCTGCGGCCGGGTCTGATCCTCTACACCTACCTCCACCTGGCCCCGTTGCCGGAGCTGACCCGGGCGCTGCTCGACGCCCAGGTGACCGGGGTGGCCTATGAGACGGTGCAGCTCGACAACGGCTTTCTGCCGCTTCTTGCCCCCATGAGCCAGGTGGCGGGAAGGATGGCTATCCAGGTGGGCGCCCATTTTCTGGAAAAAGAGGCGGGCGGACGCGGGGTGCTGCTGGCCGGGGTGCCCGGCGTGGCCCCTGGGCATGTGACCATCCTGGGGAGCGGCACCGTGGCGGTCAATGCGGCGCAGATGGCGGTAGGGCTTGGCGCGGAGGTTACCATGCTGGGCCGCAACCTGCCCAAGCTCGCGGAGCTCGACGCTCTCTTCCGGGGCAGGGTGACAACCCTGGCCATCAACCGGCATACCATCGAAGAGGAGCTTGCCCGGGCCGATCTGGTGGTGGGGGCGGTATTGGTGGTGGGAGCCCGGGCGCCCCGGCTGATCAGCCGGGAGATGCTTTCCCTGATGCCCAGGGGCGCGGTCATCGTGGACGTGGCCATCGACCAGGGGGGCTGCGCCGAAACCTCGCGCCCGACCTTTCATTCCGATCCGGTTTACGAGGTGGACGGGATCATCCATTACTGCGTGGCCAACATGCCCGGCGCGGTGCCGCGCACCTCCACCTTTGCCCTGACCAACGCCACCCTGCCCTATGCCATGGCCATGGCCGACAAGGGGTTTGCCCAGGCAGCCAAGGACGATCCGGCCCTGTTCCGGGGCATAACCACATACCAGGGCGCGCTCACCAACCGGCTGGTGGCCGAGTCCCAAGGGCGGGACTGGCACCCCCTTCAGCTCTAGCAGGGCGTTGAAAAAAGCCAGGACGGCTTTTTTCAGCATTCTGCTCGGAAATCAGGCGCCGTCCGAGCCTATGGAAAACATGCTCTCCAGGGCATGGCGGGAGTAAGTCTGGAGGGCGAGCATGGTTTCTGTTTTTTGAATGCCCTCCAGTTTCTGCATCTGCCGGGTCACCAGGGCCGAGAGCATTTCGTTGCTCGCCACCCTGGCAATGGCCACCAGGTCATGGGTGCCGCTGACGGAGTACACCTCGGAGATGCCCTCCATGTCGGCGAGCGCTTCCGCCACCTCGTTGATCTTCCCTCGCTCAACATTCATCACAATAATCGCTGTAACCATTCCCGTTCCTCATCGTGTGGTTATTCGTAGCGCACCAACTGGCGGTCGTGCATTTTTCCCAATACAATCAGGGCCAGAATGGCGCCCAGCAGGGCCATCCCCATGTCCGACTGGGTATCCCAAATATACCCCTGGGTGGCGAGAAAAGCATCGGCCGCCGTGTCGGAAAGCGCCGCCACCCACCACTCCAGCAATTCGTAGAAGGCGCTGATCGCCAAACAGACGCAGACCACCAGAAAATTGAGCCAACCGCGCCCGCTGACCACCCCCTTGCGGAGCAGGATCTCCCTGGTCACCATGGCCGGGATAAAGCCCTGGGCAAAATGACCCACCTTGTCGTAGTTATTGCGCGGCCAGCCGAACACCTCCTTGAGCCAGTTGAAAAAAGGCTCCTCCGCGTAGGTGTAATGCCCGCCTTGCATCAGAATCAGGGAATGGATCAGGATCAGGATGTAGACCAGGGGTGTCAGCGGGAAGCGGCGGCGGGTGGCAACGAGCACTCCACCCCCGATCAGGGCGGGGAGCACCTCGAGAAACCAGATGGAGAAATCCTTCGGCTCAATGGCGGACCAAACCAAAGCCGTCAGATAGATCGCTGTCCAGCCCACCGCGCCCCTGCTCATTATTTCCCCTCCAGGTCTCTGAAATCCCGACGGATCTCCTCCAAACGGTTCCGGTAGCCCTCGGCATCGCCGTATTCCAGGAATTTCCCGTAACGGCTGTGCATGGAGGCAATCCGCCGGGCATGCTTGATCGGACACCAATACTGTTCGGTGCGGCCTGAGATAGGCCAGGGACTGGCGGTCGACGACGATATAGTTCCGCCTTTTGACCCTGGGGATGCCGTAAACCCGGAAGCAAACCACCTGGAACACCGTGACCGACAGGTCCAGAAACAGGGCCGGGATAAGAATGAACCAGATGAACGGCACGGTGAGGATATTGAGCAGGGGGGCCTCGGACAGGTAGCGGGACACCCGCTGCATCAGGGCCCGGTGCTGTTTTCTGACCTCCGCCTCGAAACGGACCTTGCGGCCGACCACGCGGTAATAAAACTCCGCCTCCTTCTTCTCTATCTCCTCCAGGACCTCTTGCTCAAGCTTCTTCATCGCCTCAAGCAGGGCTTCTATTCTGGTATCCATCGCTCTCCCGTGCGCCTTGCCTGCGGTGCGCTGTTCGTTGCCGTGACCGGGGACAATCCCGCCACGGGCCGTTCCCTATAAAAAAAGCAGGTTGGCCAACCGGACCAACCTGCTTTTTGCAATACCCAACGTGCTGCGTTGCGACATCCCGATCAATAGCTGGGACGGCGGCGCTTCTTGTCCTTTTTCTTTACCTCGGCCTGATTCACCTTCAGTTCGCGGTTCTTGAGCATCGTCTTGTTCAGGGCCTTGATGGCCTTGTCCGCCTCGGAATTGCTGGGCATCTCGATAAAACCGAAGCCCTTGGACTGCCCGGAAAACCGGTCCTTGACCAGACTGATGCTGGCGACCTCGCCGTATTGGGAAAAAAGTTCCTTCAGCTCTTCTTCGGTGACCCCAAAAGCAAGATTGCCGATATACATATTCATTGATACATCCTCCCTCATGTGCATGCATAACAACCGCTATCAAAAAACCCAACGCACAGAATTGGCGGATAGCGCAACGGCCAACAATTGGCCCATCTGCAGAGGTGTAAAAAAATTAAGGGACCGATCCGCGGTCCCTCGTTACACCTCTTCAGGTACTGTCAAACGGTTTCGGCGCCTCAAAAAAGGAGAAAACAACCGGTTCCGTTCCGAATCTATAGCATGGATTGGGGGGCAAACTCAAGCTTTTTGAAGAAACGGCAAGCCATTGCCCCAGGAGCTTGCGCAACAGCTCTTTTTTCACCGGCTTGGCGAGATAGTCATCCATGCCCGCTTCCAGGCATTTCTCCCGGTCTCCCTGCATGGCGTTGGCGGTCATGGCGATGATCGGCAGCCGTCTTTCTCCCTTGACCTCCTGCAAGCGAAAGGCTCGCGTGGCCTGGTAGCCGTCCAGCACCGGCATCTGGCAATCCATCAGCACCAGATCGTAGTGCTTCCCGGCCAGGGCGGCCAGCGCCTTTTCCCCGTTCTCGGCAAGATCGACGGTCAAGCCCATGCCGCCAAGCATCTTCGCGGCCACCATCTGGTTGACCTTGTTGTCCTCCACCAGCAGAATATGGCCCTGCAAGGCGCCTTCGGCCTGCACCGCTTCCGTTTTTTGCTCCTCGTCCAGCCGCCCCATGGCCGCCACGGGAAAATCCAGCTCGCACCAGAAGACGGAGCCGTGGCCCGGGTCGCTCTCCACCCCGATCTTCCCGCCCATCATCAAAACAAGCTGCCGGACAATGGCCAGACCCAGACCGGTGCCGCCGTATTTTCTGGTGGTGGAGCCGTCACCCTGGGTAAAGCTCTGGAACAGATCCTGCTGTTTTTCCTCCGGGATGCCGATGCCGGTGTCGCGGACCTCAAGCCGCAGCATCACCCGGGAGGCAAAGGCGGAGACGCACCGGACCCCGACCCGGACCTCGCCCTGCTCGGTGAACTTGATGGCGTTGGTGATGAAATTGGTCAGTACCTGCCGCACCCGGGTCGGGTCGCCGATGAGCATTTCCGGCAGGTGCGGGTCGATCTCCGCCAGCAGCACGATATTTTTTGCCTGAGCCTGGCTGGACAGCAGGGTAACCAATTCGTCCACCAGTGCCCGCAGGCTGAAGGGAATATCCTCCAGTACCAGCTTGCGGGCGGCGATCTTGGAAAAATCCAGGATATCGTTCAGGATGGACAGCAACCCCTCGGCCGAGGAATAGGCGATCTTGACATAATCGATCTGGGCCGCATCCATCTTGGTGTCCTGCAAAAGCTGCAGGGTGCCGAGGATGCCGTTCATCGGCGTTCGGATCTCATGGCTCATGTTGGCGAGAAACTCATCCTTGGCCCGGCTCGCCGCCTCGGCCGCGTCGCGGGCCAGAACCAACTCGCTCTCCGTGGCCTTGCGCCTGTCGTTCTCGGCAATCAACTCCAGGTTGAGGGATTCGCTTTCCTCGCTGGCCTGCCTCAG
>PHAW01000107.1 GCA_002841785.1 Deltaproteobacteria bacterium HGW-Deltaproteobacteria-3
AAACCGCGATGATGGCAGGCAGGGCCGCGAAAGGACCCATGAGCAGGGACATGACAAAGGAGCTGACAAACCAGAAGGTTTCGGCTAGCTTGGCAGTGGCTTGGATAGCGACCGGGGCTGCGTCTTTTTTTTCGTTGCAGAGTGTTTTCTTCATGGCCAGACCTCCTGTCTCGTGTGTCCCGGGCGGCGCAGAATCATTTCGTGCACCGCTTTGCTCTTAGATATACGCAAGGGCTGTGCCAGGGAAAACGGAAGGGGCTCGAAGGAAGCGGCCTCGAATATTTTTTTCCAATGAAAACAAGGAACTGCTGTCATATAAAAAATAATGTATATGGAATCCTACAACAGATCGGCGGAATTATTCGTACACAAACGGGCTAACAATGCTCCGCATTCGAGTCCAGCATGGATCATGTTGCGCCCAAAATACCCTTCTGGTTTCACTCCTGAGACATGACAGAGACCACAACATGCCGACAATGCGGGACCTGCTGCCGGAAAGGCGGACCTTCCCTGAACCGGGAGGATCTTGCCCTTGTCCGCCAGGGGCATATCCACCACGATCAGTTGATCACCATCCGGCAGGGGGAGATGGGATACAACCCGGCCACCGGCAGGCTTGAGCCGGTACCGGTGGAGCTGCTCAAGATCCGGGGGCAGGGGAGCGGCTGGGCCTGCCTCTTCTTTGCCGAAGCAAACAATGGCTGCACCATCTATGCGCACCGCCCGGCAACCTGCAGGATTCTAAAGTGCTGGCAGCCGGAATCGCTTTTGGCCACCATCTACCAAAACACCCTGCGCCGCGCCGACCTGATCAACCCCAACGACCCGATCCTGGCAGAAATAGCCCGCCACGAACAGGCATGCCCTGGCAAGGAGTTTACCGGTCTGCTCGCGGACACGGACCGGGACTCCCTTGCCCGGCTCACCGAAATGGTGCGCGCCGATCTGGCCATCAGAGGGGAGGTTGCCCAAAAGGTGGGAATTTCGCTGGAGATGGAATTTTTTCTCTTTGGCAGGCCGCTGTTCAAGCAGCTCACAGGGTCTGGGATAGAATGTGTTGCGGAAAACGGGGGGATTCGCTTGGAGAGGAAACTCCCCTCTCCCACGAGTGGGAGAGGGGAGTAACGACACGACCCAAAACCCTTTTCACTTCACCTCCCGCACCATGACCTCCTCGGACCAGTCGTTGTGCTCAAACTGCTCGTGATCCGGCTTGGGCGGTTTTTCCTCGGTCAACCTTTGCTTCACCCACTTGAGCACCTGCTCGAATTCCGCGGCCATCTCGGCCATGGCCCGGCCCCGGTGGCTGACCTGGTTCTTCTCCGCCATGCTCAACTCGGCAAAAGTCTTGCCCAGCTCGGGGTAGTAGAAAATGGGGTCATAGCCAAAGCCATCCTCGCCCCTCGGCGCGTCGAGCAGCTCGCCTTCGCAGGTTCCCTCGTAAGTGAGAGCCGGGCCGCTGGGCACGGCGATGGAGATGACGCAGTGGAAGGCGGCCCTGCGGTTGGCCACCCCGTCCATATCCTTGAGCAGCTTGGCGGTGTTCTCCGCATCGCTGGCATTCTCCCCGGCGTAGCGGGCGGAATAGACGCCGGGCGCGCCATCCAGGGCCTCCACCGCCAGCCCGGAATCGTCGGCGATACACGGCAAGCCTAAAACCTTGGCGGTGAAATGCGCTTTTTTGTAGGCGTTGTCGTCAAAGGTTTCGCCATCCTCAACCACCTCGGGGATAGGGCCGAAATCCGCCAGGCTTCGGATCTCCACAGGGAAATCCTTGAGCAGCTCCTTAAACTCCTTGAGCTTGCCCTTATTTGTCGTGGCCAGCACCAATATATTGAACATGATTTTTCTCCTTTCTGTCGCCGTTGACTTTGCTGATGATTTACCCGCATCGCCGCCGGAAGTCAATATGGTCCGCATGATAGGCAGCTTCGGGGTATTCTTTCTTCACCCTTGTTTCCCGCGCCTGTCTCCGGATAAGATAATTACAGCACTTGACCTAGGTCAATGAAGGGAGCCGTTTTTTGCAATACGGTTCATCCTGCAACCGTCCCATGCGTCTCTTTCAATTCAGCACGAGGAGGAACCGCTGATGTCGCAACGAACCAATCCCGGGCCCAACCCGGCAGAACTCTTCTCCGACGAAGACGTCTACGAGGCGATGAAAAAAATCCCCGGCTATCTCGACATCTCGGCCGGGGATTTCAAGGAACTCTATCTCCTCGCCTATCAGCATGCGGAAACACGGCTGTACAACAGCGTGCGTGTCTCCGAGATCATGACCCGAGAGGTCGTAACGGTCCTCCCCGCGACTCCCCTGGCCGAGGCGGCGGCGCGCATGGCCAAACACCACATCACCGGCCTTCCCGTGGTGCGGGAGGATGGCACCGTGGCAGGCGTCCTCTCGGAGCAGGATTTTTTCCGGAACATGGGTGACGGCAGCCAAATCTCCTGCATGGCACTTATCGCCGACAGCCTTGCTTCGGGAGGCTGCCCCGCGCTCTGCATGCGAGGTACAACCGCCGGAGAAATCATGACCACCCCCGTGATCACGGTTTTAGAAAACACCCTGCTGCACGAGGCAGGCAAACTGATGCGGGAAAAAGGCATCAACCGGGTACCGGTGACGGACAACTCGAACCGGCTGCTTGGCATTCTCACCCGCAGCGATCTCATGCACGCCTTTCCGGACAGGGGGATTTTATGAACTATTTCGCCAAGATGCGCGGCACAACGACAAGTCCTCCCCGGGTCAGCCTGTCCGAGGTTTTCTGGTCCTGGACCGGCGCCTTTCTCGGCATTGGTGCGGTGGCGTTCATCAACTACAATCTCTTGCCCCAATCGGACCTGCTCATGCTGATCGGTTCCTTCGGCGCCTCGGCGGTCTTGATCTACGGCGCCATAAAAAGCCCCTTGGCCCAGCCGCGCAATCTGATCGGCGGCCATGTGCTTTCGGCGCTGATCGGGGTGGCCAGCTACAAGATGCTGGCCCCGCACATGTGGCTGGCGGCGGCAGTGGCCGTGGCCACGGCCATCGCGGTGATGCACCTCACCAAGACTCTGCACCCGCCGGGCGGCGCCACCGCCCTCATCGCCGTGATCGGCAGCGAGAAGATCTACGCCCTGGGCTATCTCTACGCGCTTGTTCCAGCCGGAGCCGGGGCCTGCATCATGCTGGTGATCGCGCTTCTGGTGAACAACATCCCGAAAACAAGAAAATATCCAGAATTCTGGTGGTGAGGTACCCCACCCCGTAACGGTTGCGCAGCGCCGCTACGCTGCTGCCGCAGATGCGCGGAAGAGGCCTGCGAAGTGGCTAGTGCACACGAGCAGGCCGATGACAGCTAAGCGAGCGCAGTGAGACTGCGAAGCAGATGCGGTGTTGCGCAACCGTTACGCTAAAACCAGAGATTGCAAACCGTCACCGCGGCGATGAGTCCGACTGTTTCGCCGCAGAGCGCGGCGGGCAGGGCGTGGCGCGTCCGCCGGATGCCGATTGCCCCGAAGTACACGGCGAGCACATAGAGGGTGGTTTCGCTGGAGCCCTGGATCACCGAAACCATGGCGGCGACGATGCTGTCCGGCGACTGTTGGACGATCTCGCTCATGAAGGCGAAGGAGCCGCTGCCGGACAAGGGGCGCAAGAGCCCCATGGCCAGGGCCTCGGCCGGCATGCCCACCGCGGAGGTAACGGGCGAGAGGACGGAAACCAGGATATCCATGGCCCCGCTGGCCCGGAACATGCCGATGGCGACAAAGATCGCCACCATGAAGGGGATGATCCGCATGGCGGTGGTAAACCCTTCCTTGGCCCCGTCGGTGAGGGTTTCATAGATCCGCACCCCCCGCAGATAGCCGAAGATGAGCAGCCCGGAGATCAGGGCCGGAATCAGCCAGCTCGACAGGCTGTTGAGGCCGGCGGCGGAAAGGGCCAGCGGCGCCTCGGCGTTGCTCAATTGATACACCGCACCCCCCGCAAAACCGGCAACCAGCAGCCAGACGAACCATTTCCCCGCCGTGCCCGGCGGATACAGCTCCGGCTCACCGCAGGCCTCTGCCTCGGCCGGTGCCGTCTCCTGGGTGGCCTGCACAGGGGCCAACTCCACCGGGCTATTGCTGCGGGAAAGCATCTTGGCCGCCACGATGGCCGCGATGGTGGAACAGGTGGTGGCGATAAGCGAAGGGATGAAGATGGCGGCCGGACTCGCTGCGCCCGCGGCGGCCCGGATGGTGATCACCCCCAGGGGCAGCAGGGTGACGCTGGAGGTGTTGATCGCCAGGAACAAACACATGGCGTTGGTGGCCGTGCCTTTTTCCGGAGCGAGCTTCTCCAGTTCCTGCATGGCCTTGATCCCCATGGGGGTGGCCGCGTTGCCCAAGCCCAGGGCGTTGGCCGCCATGTTCATGATCATGGCGCTCATGGCCGGATGGTCGTGGGGCACATCGGGAAACAACCGGACCATCAACGGCCGCACCCGCCTGGCCACGATGCGCATCAGCCCACCGGCCTCGGCCACCTTCATGATCCCCAGCCAGAGGGCCATGGGCCCGATCAGGCCGATGGCCAGGGTAACCGCATCCTTGGCCGATTCGAACGAGGCGCTGGTAAGGGCGTCCATCCGGTTGGTATAGGCGGCGGTCACCGTGGCCAGCACAACCATGGACAACCAGATAATATTGATGACCGAAGCTTTTTGTTGCATGCCTTCCCCTGTCTGCCCTGGGTGAAAAAAAGAGCACCCAAAGGTAATCAAAACCCGGGCCAAAAAGCCAGGCTTTATTTTTCCATTTTCACACACCTTCTGATACAATTATGAGCATACGGCTGTCGATGCCCATCTTTACCATGGGCGCGATCGACGCTCCCGCTTGCCGGGACGGCGGGAAAAGAGTAGAATTGTCATTCCTTTCTCAAGGCATGGTCGCACCTTCACTCACAACACACGAGGCGCAACGATGGCAGGCATCCGCTCTTTCCACGGAAAAAAACGGCCGCTTTCCCGCAAGGCAACCACCCTTGCGGCGCTCTCCATGTTCATGGCCGCCAGCCAGCCGTGCTCGGCGGCCCGCGCCAATATCACCGCGCTTTCCCTTGAAGAGCTGCTTGCCGTGGAAATCACCTCGGTTTCCAAAAAAACCGAAAAGGCCGGCGAGGCTGCGGCCGCTGTTTTTGTGGTCAGCCAGGAAGACATAAAGCGCTCCGGCGCCACCAGCATCCCGGAAGTCCTGCGCATGGTGCCCGGCCTCCAGGTGGCGCGGATAGACGCCAACAAATGGGCCATCACCAGCCGGGGGTTCAATGCCTTTTCCGCCAACAAGCTGTTGGTGCTCATGGATGGTCGCACCGCGTACAACCCGCTTTTTTCCGGCGTCCTCTGGAATGCCCAGGACACCGTTCTTGAAGATATAGAACGGATCGAAGTGATCAGAGGGCCGGGGGCCAGCCTGTGGGGGGCCAACGCGGTCAACGGCGTCATCAACATCATCACCAAACACTCGGCGGACACCCAGGGCACCCTGCTCACCGCGGGAACCGGCAGCGAAGAAAAAGGGTTCGGTACCGCCCGGTATGGCGGAAAAATCAATGACCGCACCACCTATCGGGTGTACGGGAAAAATTTCTACCGCGACGATCTGGCCTTTGCCGACGGCACCAAGGCCGATGACGACTGGTACCAGTGGCGCGGCGGCTTCCGGGTGGACAGCGGAGCC
>PHAW01000369.1 GCA_002841785.1 Deltaproteobacteria bacterium HGW-Deltaproteobacteria-3
TAGAAGCTGCGTTGGTTCAAGAGCCTGGTCAATCCGTCCCTGCTGGCCAGCATTGCCAGTTCCTGGGTCCGCTGGGCCACGGTTTCCTCCAACCCCTCGGCGTACTCCTCGATTTCCTTGCGGCCCCTGGTCAGGGCATCCATGAGGCTGTGGATATAGGTGTCGAAAACCAGCTCCAGATCAAAGAGCATGAGCTTTTCCAGGGCTTCAAGCCTGGGGGCGCAGGCCCTGCAGTCATTGCCTGATTCAAGGAGTACCCTGCACCGCAACAGGGAGAAAAGATTCCGAAGCGACGGCACGTACAGCTTGGGCGGCACCCCGATCCGGTTGTGCACCATGCCGATGCGCAGTCGGGAAAGCACATACTCCATGCCGTATTCCCCGTCGAAAAGGGTGAGGATGTACCGGCACATATGTTTTTTCAGGCGGGACAGGGTCTCGGAATCGCCGATCAGTCCGGCGATTTCATCAACCTCCACCTGTTTGGCGTAAAATTCATCCACCAGACCATCGAGATGGGGAGCGATCAGGGGCTTCATCCCCACCATTTCCTCTATTTCCCGCGGGGTGATGGCCAACAACTCCAGCCGGCGGCGGATCTCCCGCTCCGAAATCTTCAGTTGCTCACCCAGGTTCAGGTCCGTAGCTTTCACAGGCATCTCCAGAGGCGGCCGGCGATTGCCGGCCTAAGGGGCATGGGGTTGTTCCGGCAACAAAAAAGGCTTGTCCTTGTCCAAAAGTTCGGCAAAGGCCGGTGCGGTCACGGGCGGGCTGAACAGGTAGCCCTGGATTTCCGTGCAGTTGAGCCGGCCGAGAAAATCAAGCTGCGCAACATTTTCCACTCCTTCCGCCACCACGTCAAGATGCAGGGCTTGGGCCAGGGCGATTATGGTGGAAGCAATGGCCGCGCTGTTCGGCTCCGCGGGCAATTCCTTGATAAAGGAGCGGTCGATCTTCAGGGTGTTGAGGGGTAATTTGCGCAAAAAATGGAGCGAGGAGTAGCCCGTGCCGAAATCATCCAGGGCCAGGCGGATGCCAGCCTCCTTCAGTTCAAACAGTGTTGCCAGGGCT
>PHAW01000108.1 GCA_002841785.1 Deltaproteobacteria bacterium HGW-Deltaproteobacteria-3
AAAAACCAACGGGATCAGTGTGCTGGAAGAACTCAAGCGCGCGGACCCGATGATCCGGGTCATCATGCTCACCGGATATCCGACCATTGAAACAGCCCGGCAGGCCCTGCGCCTTGGCGCGGCGGATTACTGCGTAAAGCCCGTGGACAAAAGCGAACTGGAACAGAAGGTCTCCGCCGCGCTGGCCAATTGAGCCGCGAACGGCAAGCCACAGAAACAGGAGTTGTAATCATGAAGAAATCAGTCTGGAGCATGTGCGGCATGTGCACCGTTCGCTGCCCCATCCGGGTCGAGGTCGAAGACAACACGGTGACCTGGCTCGAAGGCAACCAGCACATCCTGAAAGGCGCTCTGTGCGCCAAGGGTTCGGCCGGTCCTGCCCTGGTGGCCGACAAAGAGCGCCCCCAGCAGCCGCTGATCAGACGCGGCGGCCGGGGAGCAGGCCGCTGGGAAGCGGTGAGCTGGGATTTTGCCCTTGACTACATAGCGGACAAGCTCAAAACCATCATCGACCGCCACGGCCCGGAGGCGATCATGGCCAGCTCCAGGGGCGGCCCATTCCAGGACCTGGTCAAGGCCTTTACCCATGCCCTGGGCTCGCCCAACTACAGCAACCACGACAGCGCCTGCGGCCGGAACGTGCACCACGCCAGCATCTCGCTCTTTGGTTTGGGCCGCAAGGGGTTCATCTACGACATCAAAAACGCCAAGCATCTGGTGCTGTTCGGCCGCAACATCCTCTCCTCTCTGAGGCCCGCCGAAGTCAACCAGGTCATGGATATGCTGGACAAGGGCGGCAAACTCACCTATGTGGATGTGCGCCAGACCCTGACCGGAATCAAGGCCACCAATTTTTTCCAGGTGCGGCCCGGCACGGATTACGCCCTGGCCCTGGCCCTGATTCACGAAATCATCAAGGCCGAGGGCTACGACGCGGACTTCGTAGAACGCTACACCACCGGCTTCGACGAACTGGCCTACTTCGTGGAAAACTACTCGGCGGAATGGGCGGCCAAGGAATGCGGTATCAAGGCCAAGGACATCCACGAACTTGTCGCGCAGCTCATTGCCGACCGGCCCAAGATTGTCTTCCATCCTGGCTGGATGCTCTCCCGTTATAACGATTCCTTTTACGCCAGCCGAGCCCTGAACTGCCTCAATGCCCTGATGGGAAACATCGAGGTCGAAGGCGGTCTCATCTTTGCCAAGGGCGCCGGAGACTGCGGCGGCAAAGGACCGCGCAGCCTCACCGATCTCTCGCCCAAGCCCACCGCTAAAAGGGCCGACGGGGTTGGAGACGTCTACAAACAGTTCGAGAAAGGCCCCGGTCTCTTCCACCTTTTCTACAAGGCCATGGCCACAGCCAAGCCCTATCCGATCAAGGGTATAATCTGCGTTCGTCACGATCCCTTCGCCTGCTTCCCAGACCCGCAGGCGCAAAAAGAGGCCCTGGACAACTGCGATCTGATCGTTTCCATCGACACCCATTACAGCGAGTTCGGCTGGTATGCCGACGTGATCCTGCCCGAATCGACCTATCTTGAGCGCGACAGCATGATCGCCCTGCAAAAGGGGATGAAACCGCGGCTGGTCATGCGCAACAAGGCCATCGAACCCCAGGCCGATACCCGCGACCTCTACAGCATCATCAAGGGGCTGGCCACCCGGCTCGGGCTCGACGAGTATTTCCCGCACAACACCATGCAGGAACTCTGGGCCTGGCAGTTGGAGCCCACCGGCTTTTCCCTCGCCGATTTCGAGAAAAAGGGGTTTGTCGAATACGCGGACAAACCGGTGCTGTATGATCGGGACAAGCTGGAGGGCAAATTCAAGACCCCTTCGGGCAAGATCGAAATCATGAGCCAAAAGCTCGATGAATGGGGATTCCCCTCATGGAAACCCTACGAGAGTCCGGCCAAACCCCCCAAGGGCCAGTATCGCCTGGTGTTTGGCCGCTCGCCGATCCATGCCCACAGCCACACCATCAACAATCCGCTGCTCAACGAGCTGATGCCGCAGAACACCCTGTGGATCAACACCAGAGAGGCGGGCAAGATGGGCATTGCCGAAGGGGATCTCGTCGATGTCATCTCCGGCAATGTCACCAGCGTAATCATCGCCAAGCTGACGGATTTTATCCATCCCGAGGCGGTCTACACCGTGCATGGATTTGGCCGCCAGATTCCCCTCCAGACCCGGGCCTACCATGCGGGCATGAGCGATCAAAAACTCATGAAGGGCCAGTTGCAGAACATGGACCCCGTGGGCGGCGGACTCAACCTCTGCGAAACCTTCGTCGCGGTACGGAAAAGCTCCAAAAATCATCAACGGAAGAGGGAACTATGAACACCTACACCCTGTATCTCAACAACAAACGGTGCATAGGCTGTCACGGTTGCGTGGTCCATTGCAAGGCCAACAAGGGGTTGCCGGTGGGGCCGATCCTCTGCGAAATCAGCCATGAACGGCTTAAATCCGTCCGTGGGGTTCCAAAAACCGAATTCAAGTTCCGCTCCTGCTACCACTGCGAGGACCCGTTCTGTGTCACCATCTGCCCCACCGGGGCCATGAAAAAACGGGAAGACGGCATCGTCTATGTGGAGGCGGCGGAATGCATCGGCTGCATGGCCTGCGCCGGGGCCTGCCCCTGGGGCATCCCCCAGCACAATCCGGACACAAACAAGGCGGTGAAATGCGATTACTGCATGGATCGCCTGGATGCGGGATTGCAACCGGCCTGTGTGACCAAATGCACCACCCACGCCTTAAAACTGGTGACTATGAAAGAGATCTAACAGGATGTTGAAAAAAGCCGTCCTGGCTTTTTTCAACCACGATCGGCCAGAAGTGAATTCTGGCCGATCTCACAATTTCACCGAGTTGGAACTCGTTGAAATTGGCGATCCATCCCTGGATCGGACGCAAGGCGTCGAAAAACGAGTTTTTCAACACCCTGCTAAACAACCCGCGAAACCACGGGGCGCTTTCCTCCGCGGCAAGCGCCCTGTGCGAAAGGTTTCCGTTCAAGCCCGCCGCTCGTATGGCCTGCCAACCCATCAACAAGACGGACACAAAGGAGACGGACAACCATGGAAACCGCGCAGACGCAGATGGTATCTTTTGTCGAAAGGATTCTTCTCGCCACCGATTGCTCCGCGTTCAGCGAAGGCGCCGAGCAGGAGGCTATTTTCTTTGCCCAGGCCTGCGGGGCGGCTTTGACGATCCTGCATGTCATTGAGGCCAATCCGGAATTTTCCACCATCGGCCATGAAACCGCACGGGAAATGGAGGAATCGGCCAGAGACCATCTTGAAAAGATACACAGGATGGCCGCAAACGAAGAAATCAAGGCGGAAATCGTGATCCGCCATTCGGACGACCCGGTTGAAGTTATTAACGAGGAGGCCCTCAAAAGAAACATAGACATCGTCATAACAGGACGGCGGGGGAGACGGGGCATCAAGAAAATCCTGATGGGAGTGGTGACGGAAAAGGTCGCCTCCATGGTGCCCTGCAAAACCCTCATTGTTCCCAAGGATTTTGTCATTGAAGGCGATGGCGTCCTGCTTGCCACCGATGGCTCATCGTTCAGCGAAAATGCGGAAAAAGAAGCCATCAACATGGTGTCGCGCTGCGATTACCTGAAATACATCTGTGTCGTCTCGGCAGCAGCCAACGCAGCAGAGCTTGAGGAGGCCAAACAACGCGTCCAGCGCATCAAAACCCGGATACAGGCGGAAAACAAAAAAATCACCATCGAAACCGTGACTGAAATCGGATCGCCCTGTGACATGATCGTGCACAAGGCACGGGAAAAAAAGGTCGATGTGATTATCGTGGGTTCCCATGGCAGAACAGGCTTGCAACGGTTGCTGATGGGCAGCGTCTGCGCCGAATTGATCGCTTCCTCGCCCTGTTCCGTGCTGATCACCAAATAATTCGCCTTTTCTTCTGTCCGCAGGGCGTTGCCCTTCTGGGATAACGCCCTGCACCAGCAATTCCCCGCGCCAAAGCACTCTCCCGGCAGCCAACCCCTCAGAAATATGCAGAAAAAAAGCAGTTGCAGAAAATCTAAAATAGATATATTAAGTATTAAGTGAAATTACTAAACACTTTTGTGCCCGCCTGTATTCACCATCCGCAGTTGCTCCTGCGCAGCACAGGCAAATTCTCTCCCCCTCCCCTTAAAAAGCCGTCGGACGCGAGTCCGGCGGCTTTTTTTATTGCGGCCTTTCTGCGCGATCAATCCGCGTGTTGCGCCGCCAGACTCTTCTGCACCTCAAAAGGCACCGGCGCATACTCCTTGAACCGCCGCTTGAAACTGGCCCTCCCCTGGGTAATGGATTTGAGCGCGGTGGTGTACTTGTACTGCTCGGCCAGCGGGGTCAGGGCTTTGATCACCTGATATCTGCCCTGGGTTTCCATGCCGCCGATGATCGACCGCCGCGTCTGGAGATCGCCCATCACCTCGCCCATGACCTCTTCCGGCACCATGATCTCCATCTCGTAGATGGGTTCGAGGATGAGCGGGTCCGCCTGCTTGAAGGCCTCCTTGAAGGCCTGGGCCCCGGCGATCTTGAAGGAGATGTCGTTGGAGTCCACCGCGTGCATCTTGCCGTCAAAAACCATGACCCGCACGTCCCGCACATGGGAGCCGGTCATGGGGCCTTCCTGCATCTTCTCCATGACCCCCCGCTGGATGGAGGGCAGGTACTTGGCGTCGATGACCCCGCCCACGATGCAGTTGTAAAACACCAGCTTGCCGCCCCAGGGCAGGTCTATCTCCTCCTTGCCGCGCACGTTGAGATCGGTGGGGTCGGGCGCTCCCTCCACATGGGGCTCGATGCGCAGGTGCACCTCGGCGAACTGGCCCGAGCCGCCGGACTGCTTCTTGTGGCGGTACATGGCGGTGGCCGGTTTCTGGATCGTCTCCCGGTAGGGGATCTTGGGCTCCTCGAACTCGGTTTTGATCCCGTAGACATGCTCCAAGCGCCAGCGGGCCACCTGCAAGTGCAGCTCGCCCTGGCCCCAGAGGATCAACTGCTTCACCTCCGAGGCAAATTCGGCCTTGAGGGTCTGGTCCTCGGTCTGCATGTCGCGCAGCGCCTCGCCCAGCTTTTCGTCGTCCTTTTTCTCCTTGGCCACGATGGCCGAACGGATACGCGGCTCGGGGAACTCGATGGGCGCCACCCCCACCCGTTTTTCCTTGCCATGCAGGGTGTGGTTGGTGCTGGTGCCTTTCATCTTCAAGGTCGCGCCGATATCACCGGCGGAGAGCTTCTTCACCTGGTTGCGCTCCTTGCCGTCCATGATAAAGAGCTGGGCCAGCCGTTCGGTGTCGCCGGTCTGGTAGTTGACCAGATCCTGCCCCTCGCTCACCTCGCCGGAGCAGACCTTGAAAAAGGTGATCTTGCCGAGATAGGGCTCCACCAGGGTCTTGAAGACAAAGAGCACCGGCACCCCGGCCGGATCGCAGGCCAATTCCCCGATGTTCAGGGTCTGCTCCGGCAGCATCTCGTGGGCCGAGGGCGCCACGTTGTCGATAAAGCCCATCATCCTCCCGCTGCCCATGTTCTGCTTGGCGGAGAGGCAGAAAATCGGGAAGAGCGACCGGTTGCGCATCCCGATCTTGAGCCCCATGCGCATCTCATCCTCATCCAGGCTGCCCTTGTCGAAATAGAGCTCCATCAGGGCTTCGTCGCGCCGCCTTTTCCACCAGCTCGTTGTGGAGCTTCTCGGCCCGCTCCTTCTCGCTTTCGGGGATGGGAAGCTTCTCGGGCTTGCCGCCCTCGGGCGGAAACCGGTACATGGTCATCTTGAGCAGATCGATGATTGCGTTGAAACCCTGGCCCTGGTTGACCGGATACTGCATGGGCACCGGTGCCGTGCCGAACCGTTCCTGCAGGGAAAGCACCGCCTCGTCAAAGGCGGCCTTGGGATGATCCACCTGATTGATCGCGAAAATGGTGGGCTTGGCGAATCGTTCTACCGAATTCCAGACCAGCTCGGTGCCCACCTCCACCCCGTACTGGGCGTTGATCAGCATGACGCAGGTGTCCGCCACCCGCAGGGCGGAGACGATCTCGCCCACAAAATCGTCCAACCCGGGGGTGTCGATGATGTTGATCTTGTAATCCCGCCATTCGGTGTGCAGGGAGGTGGCGTACACCGAGTTGCCGCGCTCCTGCTCGATCTGGTGATAATCGGAGATGGTGTTCTTGTCCTCGATGGTGCCGCGTCTCTTGGTAAGCCCAGCCTCAAAAACCATGGTCTCGGCCAGGGTTGTCTTGCCGGATTTGACACTGCCCAGCAACACGATGTTCTTGATGTGCTTGTCGTCATAGACTTTCATGCGGCGCCACCTCTCTTGGCCAATATGGTTAGGGGCCGTTACGGCCCGTTATGCCGATCAGGTCATTTCAATAGTACGGTTATTTTTGAACAACGGCTTACCAGCCAGCCCAACATGGACTGGGGGGAGATCGCATCACATTCAGGATAGCAAAAAAGAGGGGCGTCCAGCAGATTTTTTTCCCAAAGTCGAACAGTTTTTTTTCCGGTCCTGCGGACGTGGCAGATGGTGGCTTTCCCGGCTGCACCATGGTATAGTGCGCCCTTGCAACTATTGCGGATTCACGCGTTTTTCCCGCATCACAGCACAAAGGAGCATTCCGTTGCCTAGCACCTTCCAAGCCATGGTCGTAACACAAACTGCCCCCAGCCAATTCCAGCGGAGTATCGTCACCAGAAACCTCGATGATCTGCCGGCCGGCGAGGTGCTGATCCGGGTGCGCTTCTCGTCGCTCAATTACAAGGACGCACTCTCCGCCTCGGGCAACCGCGGCGTGACCCGCCGCTACCCGCACACCCCCGGCATTGACGCCGCCGGCGAGGTGCTGGAAAGCGTTTCCCCCGATTTCTCCCCCGGCGACGCGGTCATTGTCTCCTGCTATGATCTCGGCATGAATACCTCGGGCGGCTTTTCCCAGTGCATCAGGGTTCCGGCCAAATGGGTCATGCCGCTGCCCGCCGGGCTCACCTTGCGGGAGAGCATGGTCTATGGCACCGCCGGTTTTACCGCGGCCCAATCCGTTGACCGTCTGCAGCGCCATCCGGTGTTGCCGGAACAGGGCAAGGTCCTGGTCACCGGCGCCACAGGCGGCGTGGGCAGCATGGCCGTGGCCATGCTTTCCTTAAGCGGCTTTACCGTGACCGCCGTAACCGGAAAGCCGGAGCAGGAACCATTCTTGCGCGACCTGGGCGCCCGGGAGATTGTCCTGCGGGAAAACAGCATCGATCGCAGCACCCGGATGCTGCTCAAGGAAAAATGGGCAGGGGTGATCGACACGGTGGGGGGAGAAATCCTGGCCACGGCCATCAAGTCCACCCGCTACGGCGGCGCAGTCACCTGCTGCGGCAACGTCGCCTCCCCGGACCTGCCCCTGAACGTCTACCCCTTTATCTTGCGAGGGATAAGCCTCATCGGCATTGACAGCGCCGAATGCCCCATGGCGGCCCGCATCCCCATCTGGCAGAAAATCGCCACCACCTGGCGGCTGCCCAATCTGGAACGGGTTGCCACGGAAATCTCGCTCAAAGCGCTTGACCAACATATCGAATATATTCTACAAGGAAAACAGAAGGGACGGGTGATCCTCAATCTCGACGCCTGACCCTCTCTTTGCTCCCATCCTTCCCACAGGAGACCTCCATGCGCCTGCACACCGCCATCCTGCTCGCCCTTGGCCTCTGCCTCGTCTCGGGCTGCTCGGGCATGCTCCCGGTGGCCAAAACCACGGACGAATCCCGCTGGGAGAGCTTTGATCAGGTCAAGGCTTCCTTTGACCTGATCGTTCCCTTCTCAACCACAAAAACCGACCTGCAACAGCTTGGCTTCGACCCTTACCAAACCTCCAATATCCAGATCCTCAACTATCTGGCCATCATCGCCAAATTCATGCCCAACACCAATATCACCAAGGCCGACCTGCCCCCAGGGCTTCAGGGCTGCGTGGAGGCAACGGATTCCTGTATCGCCTATGAACTGAAGACCCAAAACCTTAAAAGCCAGCGGCATGGCAATCTCTTTCTTGACCTCCTGCGCTTCAAACGCCAGGCCCACCAGACCGGCTGGCGCTTTTCCGCCTTCATTGTCCTGGTGGACGATCTGGTGGTGTACAAACTCTGGGACGGACAACCCCGCATAGAAGGAGAGGTGTACAAAAAGAACCCCCTCGGCCCCCTTCAGGAGCCTGCGGACCTTGCCACGGATGCCGCGGTGGTGGGCACCTTCTAGCCACCCAGAAAACGCTGAACCAGGTCCGGTGCTCAGACCACGCCCAAGGCACGGAGCATGGCGCGGAAATCCCGCTGCGCAAGCCGGGCCAGCCCTGCCTGGGCAGCCAGTTCCAGCGCCTGGCGGTACTCCTGAGGCAGCAGCATGCGGTCAAGGGGCGGGACGCTCATGGCCTGGCCGCAGGGGCGATACTGATCCATCACATTGAGATAGGTGGCAGGCGAAATCTCCCTGGCCAGAAAACCGAAGATCTCCCGGGTTTCGGCCAATCCCTCAGGCATGACCAGATGGCGCACCAGAAGGCCATGCTCGGCAAGCCCCTGATCATTGATCACCAGATCCCCCACCTGGCGGTGCATCTCGCCGATGGCCAGCCTGGCCTTTTCCGGGTAATCCTCTGCCGTGGCAAAGCGGCGGGAGCTTTCCCCTGACCAAAATTTGAAATCCGGCATGTAGATGTCGACTATCCCTTCCAGCAACCGAAGGGTCTCCACCTCGTCATAACCGCTGGTATTGTAAACCAGAGGCACCGAAAGCCCACCCTCGACGGCAAGGGGCAATGCCTCCAATATCTGCGCCACCACATGGCTGGGCGTGACCAGGTTGATGTTGTGGCAGCCCTGCCGAGCGAGGCGCACCATCATTTCCGCCAGTTGCGGGGCGGTGACCTCCTCCCCTTCCCCCTGATGGCTTATTTCATAGTTTTGGCAGAAGACGCAACCGAGGTTGCAGCCGGAGAAAAAGATGGTGCCGGAGCCACCATGCCCGGACAGGGGGGCTTCCTCGCCGAAATGGGGATAATGGGCCGCCACCACGGCCTGTCTGCCGGTGCGGCAGAAGCCCTTCTCCCCGGCCAGGCGGTTCACTCCGCAACGCCTTGGGCAAAGGTGGCAACAGGAGAGCCGTTCACAGGCCGCATGCCTCCGGAGAAGCAGCTCACCGGAGGCGTGAAGGGCCAGATAGCGTGGCGCAAAAGGCATATGCTCCCCTCCGCAAACATGCAATTTCGCCGGACTGGAATCGTGCCGGCGGCCACAATCAGCCCAACGACGAAAAAATACCCCCCCGCCGCCAACGGGAAACACCTTCGCGTCCCACACGGGACACCCCGAAGCCTTCGTGCTGTAAGACAGTGTTTTTTCATGCCTGCCGGTCGCACTCCGTGCACAGCTCCATTATTGCATGGCCCGGCGCAATGCCAAGCAAAAAAACCTTGCGGACCCCTTGATCCTCTTGTAATAAGAATTATTATCAAACAAGGAGGACAATATGTCGCAGCTCAACAATCACAGCCTACGGATAACCAAGCAACGCCAGATCATCCTTGATGAGCTGTGCAGCGTAACCTCGCACCCTACAGCCGACGTGCTCTACCAGATGGTGCGCAAGCGTCTGCCCAAAATCAGCCTGGGCACGGTCTACCGCAATCTGGAGATCATGTCCGAGTGCGGGATCATCCAAAAACTCGATATCGGCGGCACCCAAAAGCGTTTTGACGGCGCGCCCCATATCCATTACCATGTGCGT
>PHAW01000370.1 GCA_002841785.1 Deltaproteobacteria bacterium HGW-Deltaproteobacteria-3
AATGGCCAGGGAAGGTTTGGCAAACTGGGGCGCCATGTCCCGCAGCCAGTCCGGAGTGACAATGTAATCGCTGTCGATGACCGCCAGAATCTCGGCCTCGGGAGCGGTTTTTTCCAGGGCGAAGTTCAGCGCCCCGGCCTTGAATCCGGCAAGCGGGGCCACATGGAAGAAACGGAACCTGGGCCCGAGTTTTTGGCAGTGGGCTTCCACCGGTTGCCAGATCGCCGGGTCCTTGGTGTTGTTGTCGATGACCAGGACCTCGTAACGGGGGTAGTCCAACTGGGCCAGGGCGTTGAGGGTCTCGATCAGCATTTCCGGCGGTTCGTTGTAGGCCGGCACCTGGACGGAAACCATGGGCAACTGGTCATCCGCCAGATGCTGCGGGATAAACGGGCGCCGCCACTGGGAGAGCCAGGTTGCCTCCGCCCATTCATGGGCCTCGGCAAGAAGGACCACCACGACCCCGATCATGCCGATGACCATGAGGATGCCGATGAGGATGGTGGTGGGGTTCAGGTATTGCCTGGTGTAGGTGTACACGATCCATACCGCCCCGGTGGAGGCGCTGAAGGCAATGGTGGCGAGAAAGCTGCGCCCGCGGGTGCGCAGGGTTGTGCTGTCGATCAGGAGGAAGGCGAAGGTGATGATGGCGATTATCGCGGAGATTCCGGCCAGCATCCGCCATTCCGGAATCTTGACGATGGGTTCGGTGAAGGGGAACTTGGGCTGGCGGTTGACGTCGTACACGCCCCAGTATGCGCCCACCGCGCCCTCGCTGCCCTGTTTCCAGGGCTGGTCAAAGGCCTCCATGACATAGTAGGTGTATTTTTCCTGTTCGGCCTTGGCCAGAAAGCGGCGGAGAAAGATGGCTTCGTTGGCCGGGGAGGCCACGGCCAACTGACGGGTTCTCCCGTTGCTGGGCCAGCCTACCTCGCCGATGATCACCTGTTTGCCCGGGAATTTTTGCTTGAGCATGTTCATGTGCTTGACGATGTAGTCAATGGACTGGGCCATCTCCACCCCTTCCCAGTAGGGCAGCATGTGGGTGGCGACGTAGTCCACGTGTTCG